>CAYUYT010000027.1:0-25967 GCA_964449345.1 uncultured Spirochaetia bacterium
TCTAAATTACTTTAAACCAAAGATTTAAATCGTTGATTGTCTACGGATTTATAATTTTAGTAGTATAATAATGAAATAAGGAGAGAAATTTGAAAATAAAAACTGGCTTAATTTTAACGGTTTTTTTATCCGTTGTTTTCTCATGTAACGGAAACGGAAACGGAGATAAAGGTGATGTAAGTAAACGCAAGGAAAACAATACATCAATAACGGAAAAAAATAAAAATAACGCTGATAAAAATAACACGGAAAAAGATGATGAAAAAAATTATAAAAAAATGTTAACGGGAAAATGGGAGTATGTTTCTACGGATACAAAAGTCAGCGGCCAGGTTTATAAAAACAAGGTTTTTGATAAATGGATAATCATATTCAAAGATAATGGCGACTATTCGCAAATAATTAAGTTACCTAATAGTAATAAAATAGGAAGGTCAAAACCCGGTTTAAAATGGCATATTAAAGGCGATTATCTTTACAGAAGCCGGAATATTAAAGTTAAAATATACGAATTAACAAAGCATAAGCTGTCAATTTCTCCTACATCATCAACGAGAATAATATTTCATAAAATTGATTAAGTGTTTTTCGTAAAATCAAACTTTATGCGTTAATTTATTTATAAACAACGGCTTAATTAACCGCACTTTGAATATCCGCAAGCATGGCATAAAAGGCAACCCGAATCGTGTGCTAAAACGCCTCCGCATTCAGGGCACATTCCGGCAACGTCTATTTTTTCTGCACTTTCATGCTTCTTCATTACGTTTTCACCGCCGTTTTGTATTTTAAGATACTTAATCATTGCGCGGGCAATACCGTCCGAACATGAAAGAATTGCACCGCCTTCCTGCAAAGCACCGTAAGGATGAGGGCAGCGTATCCCCTGAATTTGCCTTATAATGTCTTTTGCGTCAATTCCGCTTCTAAGTGCAAGGGAAATCAAACGCGTTGTCGCTTCTATCTGGCTAGATGCACATCCGCCGGATTTCCCCATTGAGGCGAAAACTTCGCAAAGGCCGTGTTCGTCTTCATTAATAGTAACGTATAAATTTCCGCAACCCGTTTTAATTTTTATGGTTGAGCCGTGAGTAAAATCAGGGCGTTTTCTGGGTTTGTGTTCTTTAGTCAAATACATATCAATGTCTTCCGGTAAAACAACTTTTTCGCTTTCCTTTGCCTTGCCTAAGTTTAAGACTTGATTGTCGCGCGAACCGTCCCGGTAAATCGTAACTCCTTTGCAGCCGAGTTCATAAGCCATTTCATAAACACTTTTTACGTGTTCTACTGTTGCTTCATTAGGAAAGTTAACCGTTTTAGAAACTGCATTATCAGTAAATTCCTGAAAAGCTGACTGAACTTTTACATGCCATTCAGGTTCTATGTCATGGGAAACAACGAAAACGCGTTTAACGTCATCGGGTATTTCTTCAAAACTTTGTATTGACCCGTGTTCTGCAATTTTTTCCATAAGTTCCCCGGAATAAAACCCGCGTTCCTTTGCAATTTCTTCAAAGTACGGATGCGCTTCGGTTAATTCTGTATTATCCATTACGTTTCTATGATAAACGAGACCGAAAACGGGTTCGATTCCCGATGAAACACCGGAAATTATAGATATTGTTCCCGTTGGCGCAATTGTAGTACACGTTGCGTTGCGCATCTTTTGCCCTTTAAAAACGCTTTTGTCAATATTAGGAAAAGAACCACGTTCCTTTGCAAGGGTTTCGGATGCTTTTTTCGCGGTTTCGTTAATACGCTGCATTAATGAGCGCGCAGTATCAACGGCTTTATGGCTGTTGTAAGGAATGCCTAATTTATATAGTAAGTCTGCAAATCCCATAACTCCAAGGCCGATTTTACGGTTACCTCTAACGAGTTCGTCTATTTGTTTTAAAGGGAATTTACTCATATCAATTACGTTGTCGAGAAAATGAACGGATTTTTGTACAATGCTGTCCAGTTTTGAATAGTCTATTTCGTATTTTCCAGATGTTTTTTTTAGGATATTATTAAGGTTTATGCTACCCAAATTGCACGCTTCGTAGGGCAGAAGAGGTTGTTCACCGCAAGGGTTAGTTGATTCAATTTCACCGAGTTGGGGGGTCGGGTTTTTTTCGTTAATTTTATCGAGAAAAATTAGTCCCGGTTCACCGTTTTCCCACGCCTGATAAACGATTAAATCAAAAACTTCCTGTGCGTTTAATACTCCGCTTTTTTTTCTGGTACGCGGGTTTTTAAGATAATATTCTTCGCCGTTTTCAAGGGCTGACATAAACTCTTGTGTAATGGCAACGGAAATATTAAAATTGTTTAACTTATCCGTTTGTTTTTTGCAAACGATAAAATCAAGAATATCGGGATGGTCAACGCGCAATATTCCCATGTTTGCACCGCGCCTTCTGCCTCCTTGTTTAACCGTTTCCGTTGCCTGGTCAAAAACCGTCATAAACGAGATAGGCCCTGATGAAACTCCGCTCGTTGATTTTACCAAATCACTTTTCGGGCGCAAGTTTGAAAACGAAAAGCCCGTTCCCCCGCCGGATTTATGAATTAATGCTGTGTTTTTTATTGCATCGAATATGCTGTCCATGGAATCGTTAACGGGTAGTACAAAACACGCGCTAAGTTGTTGTAACTCGTTTCCCGCGTTCATTAGAGTGGGGGAGTTTGGCATAAAATCAAGGTTGACCATGAGTTCATAAAAATCTTTTTGCGTTTTTTCAATTTCCTCTTCGGAAACATTATATATTTGTTCAGCCTTAGTTATATTCGCAGCAACGCGTAAAAACATTTGTTTAGGCGTTTCTATTGGATTTCCTGTATCGTCTTTTTTTAGATACCGTTTTTCTAAAACTGCTAATGAATTTTTTGATAATTTCGGTTCAATATATTTTTCGTTATTAATATTTATTGATGACATTGTGAAACTCCGTTTATTTTTAATATAATTATCTGTAATTTTTTGTGAAAACTCACGACACGTTATGTCGAAACTGTTGATTTTAAATTAAAAATTAAGAAAGACAACAGACTTGAGTTGCATTACTATAACATATACTAAAATAACAATCAAGATAATAAAAACGAAATTTATTTTTTAAATATAGTATTTTACTAACACGAATTTCAATTTATTTTACTTTATTGCGCGGCGGCACCTGCTAATATTGCCGTTGTAACTGATAATATTATTTATATAGAAACAAATTAATCAATACCCAAACTTTTACTAATTCGCCCTCTTTACTTAAAGATTGTGATACCGCTGTGATTATTTCCCATACCCCATTGCCCTAGTGTAGAATATAAACGCTATTTATGGTAAACTCAAGTGTAACTAATAATCAAAAAATCTACAAAAAATTGATTTTAACTTTACATTTAAGTCTTTTTCTAATATAAAATACTATTGTTTCTTAAAACGTTATTTATAAAATTTAATTTAAGGAGAATTTTATGAAAAAATTAACCACGTTAATTCTCACGTTTTTTCTTTTAATAGGAGTAATGTATTCACAAGAAGGGGAACCCCAGCATGGCCCTGATATAGAAACAACGCATCAGGCAAAAGAATCGGATAAAATAAAGCAGCCCGGCTCTCCTTCATTCTGGATAGGTGGAAAACTCGGGCTAGGATTAAGTTTTGCTTATGACGTTAATGCGACTGAACAATCCGGGTCAACGACAATAAATGATTTGCAATTCGGCGCCGGTGTTTCATGGGAGTTAGGGGCAGACGGATTATATTATTTTTCAAAATTTATTGCGTTACGCTTTGAGTTATCAATTGTGAGTCATGGTTTTACTTCATGGATATGTGATTTTGTGAATGTAAATAATCTGGAAATAACGTCTACCATGTTGAATATACAAACCTCATTAATGTTTGATTTAGGCGGTTATACTCCTTACATTGGTTTTTACATAGGTATTGATGTGTACAATTCTATGAAAGGAAGCCCGGCAGGCGGCATATTAAAAACAGCTGCAAATTTCGGCATGGCATTTAGTTTTTTAAGCTTTAGCGCCACTTTTGGAAATACAAAAATGTTGTTTACATGGCATCAAAGAATATCTTTTACTAATCCTACTTCATATTCTGTAAGTAATTCTAAAGGGGAACATACTCATTGGTCTTCATTCTTTTCAATAAGCGTTCTTTTCGGATTATAAATGTATTTTTTAAGTTTCGCAGTCATTTTTGGGGAGTACCTATTTTTATTTGCTTTTTTTAAAAAAAATTATGGCAAACGCTAAAACTTATGCTATTATTATTTAACTTTTTATGAATTAGGAAAATATGAAGATTATTATTCTCGGTGCGGGTACAGTTGGATTTCAAATAGCGCGTCAATTAATTATAGAAGGTAAAGACGTTATCCTTATTGAAAAAAACGAAGAAAAAGCGCATTTCGCTTCTAATCATCTTGACTGTATGGTTATAAACGATATGGGCAATAACATCGATGTATTAAAACAAGCGGGTATTAAAGATGCTGAGTTTTTTATTAGCGTTACAAACTCAGACGAAATTAATATGATTACCTGTGGTATTGCAAGAAGCGAATTTAACGTGCCTTATAATATTGCCCGTGTAAGGAATATAGATTTTTTCAGCGAGCGCATTCTTTTCAATCCGTTTTTCGGAATTGATTTTATTGTAAACCCTGAAATTGAAGCGGCAAAAACAATTATAAAAAACCTTGAATACGGAGCTGTTAGTGATATTTATTTTTTCGAACAGCCGGAAATCCAAATGCGTACTTTTCACGTTGAACCCGGTTCATTATTTGAAAACAAACCCGTTTACCAGATAGCCAAAGAAATTGATACTGAATTTTTAATAACGGGAATCTTACGTGATGACGAGTTTATTATACCATCTGGCCGAACTGTATTTAAAGCGGGCGATAGTGTTTACGTTATTGCAAGGGAAAAAAATCTTGATCATATTTTTATGAAAATTGGAAAATACAAAACCGATATAAAAAAAGTCGTTATTATCGGCGCAGGGCAAACGGGCAAATATTTAACAGCATACCTCGTTCAGGAAAGCACAACGTTAAAAAAATTGCGCTTGCCTATTTCAAAAAAACGCCGCGTAAAGGTCATTGATAGGGACCCGAAAGTCTGTGCAGAAATATCCGAGAAATTTCACGGTGCTCTTGTAATTAATGCCGATATTTCCGATGAAAGCATTTATGACGAAGAAAATCTATCGGATTATGATTTAATGATAACTACTACGGATAATCAAGAGCTAAATATTATAACGGCTTTATATGCAAAAAAACGCGGTATTCAAAAATCAATCGCTTTGATTAATAACAACAATTATATGAACATCTCAAAAGAATTGGGCATTGATTCAATAGTTAGCCCGAAAAACGCAATAGTCAACCCGATTTTAAAATATATCCGAAAAGGAAATATTAAAAGCGTTCACAGTATTTCTGACGGGATGGTTGAAGTTCTTGAAATTAACGCTGGAAATTCTGCTGATGTCATAAATAAAAAAATTAGAGAAATCAAAATGCCTGCGCAATCTCTGGTAATTTCGGTAACAAGAAATGATAATCATATTATTCCTTACGGGGATTTGGAAATTAAATCAGGCGATAACGTAATTTTAATTTGCGTTAAAAAAGCTGTTAAAAAAATTGAAAAGATGTTTACTGATAAGCTATGAATTATAGAATAATTTTCCGTTTTCTTGCATTACTTCTTATTATAATCTGCGCGTTTATGCTTATACCCCTATTTTTAAGCTTTTACTTTAATGAAGGCAAAGTTGTATATGCTTTTATTATTCCATTGAGCGTTACATTAATTTTAAGTTTAATTATTCTAATTTTAACGAAAAAGAAAAAAAGCAATATTAAATTTACAGCAAGAGACGGTTTTTTACTCGTTTCTTTAAGCTGGATTATCGCTTCACTGCTCGGTGCTTTTCCTTTTTACATTTCCGGCAGCATCCCTTCTTACACGGACGCATATTTTGAAACCATGTCCGGTTTTACAACAACGGGAGCAACAATTTTAACTAACATAGAAATAATTCCCAAATCAATTCTTTTCTGGCGCTCATTAACGCACTGGTTAGGAGGAATGGGCATAGTTGTGCTTACAGTTGCAATACTGCCATTACTTGGCATCGGAGCGTTACGCCTCTTACAAGCAGAAGCTCCAGGACCCGAAGTTGATAAAATAACACCCAAAATAACCGGTACGGCGAAAAGTTTATGGTTTGCTTATGTCGGACTTAGCATTTTAGAAACTATTTTGCTTTTATTCGGCGGTATGAATTTGTACGATTCTTTAACGCATACTTTCGGCACAATGGCAACGGGGGGATTTTCACCGAAAAACGCAAGCGTTGCTTTTTATACGTCGCCTTATATTCACGTTGTTATTACAATTTTCATGCTTTTGGCCGGTGTGAATTTTATAATGTATTTTCACTTAATAACCGGAAGGGTGAAAAAACTATTTAATAACACAGAATTAAAAGCGTATCTTGGAATTTTTATAATTGCAACGCTAATAATTGCTTTTAGTTTATACAGCAGAGAAGTATATTCCACATTCGGGCAAGCTCTGCGCTATGCAGGGTTTCAATGCGCATCAATTTTTACAACTACGGGATACGCAACAGCAGATTTTGCAAACTGGCCATTTTTAGCGCAAATTGTCTTATTTTTAATAATGTTTATTGGCGGATGCGCGGGTTCAACCGGCGGCGGCATAAAAGTTATACGAATAACGGTTTTATTTAAACAAGGATTAAATGCAATGAAAAACTTAATCCATCCGCGGGGAATATTTTCTTTAAAAATTAACAAAATCCCTGTACGTAAAGACATTTTAAACGCAATTTCCGGTTTCTTTTTCCTATATATATTTATGCTTTTAATAACTACTCTCGTTGTTGCAAGCGCAAATAACGATATAATAACGTCAATCTCAACTGCTCTCGTAACTCTAGGGAATATTGGGCCGGGGTTCGGGAAAATTGGGCCGGTTGAAAATTATTCTCATTTCCCGCTTTACGTAAAATGGTTTTTAAGTTTCATTATGATGGCAGGCCGCCTTGAACTTTACACTATACTCGTTATTTTAATGCCAGCTTTCTGGAAAAAATAATTAATGCGCTGTGCGCTGTTCCGTTATTTTTAATTTACCGTTAACGCGTTTTTTTACGGTAATCAAATATCCGGGTTTATCCGGAAATTTTTTTCTAGAAATACGTTTAACTAAAACGGGCTTATTGTTTATAATTTTAAAATAATCTATACCATGGCTTACAGCTAATGCCCGCCAATGTGAAACTATAATTTTTTCTTTTTGCTTCACTTGCGGAGAATAAATTTTTTCAAAATTCTGTGCATATTCAAACTTTTTTGTTTTAGGATTATATAACCAGTAAAAATACGGTACATTTGGAGAAGCGGGAATGAATTGAACAAGGCGAATATCAGCAAATTCATCAAAATTAACATCTTCAACGTAAAATCCGGTGTGGTTTTTGGAAAAGAACATTTCCGAGAATTTAATGTCAATTCTTTGAATAGGTTTGTTCTTATTTTTACGATGAATAATAATCGAATTCGTATTAAACGTATTTCCGTTTTTTTTACCGTTTAATTTAAAAATAAATAAAGGCAACCCTTCATTGATAAGGCTTTTTATCACGATTTGATTATTGGAAACTTTAGTTTTTAAATAAGGTTTCTCCTTGGCTTTATATTTATCAGAACAATAGCACAATATAATTACACTTAAAAATAATAACCCCGGTTTTTGCATTACAATTTACCTTTTTTTTTATTCATTCCGCTCAATATAACACCTATTTTTATAACTATTAATTAAAATAATTAATAGTTTGAGAAAAATTAGAAAAATAAGTGTTGCTTGATTTACTCACTTTTGTAGGTTTTATTACTCAAATTTCATTAATTTTTACAACCATTATTTAAAACGAATAATAGTGAACCCTACAAATTATTAAATAATAAGAACTTAAAAAAATGGCACGAATTATGCAACCTTATTAGTAGTAAAACCTCCAAAGGAGGAGAAAAATGAAAACTTTAACCCGCCTGACAATTTTAATCTTGGCCATCATTTTTTACGCTTGCGGAACGAACACGGCAAGGAAAACGCAGAGCAAAAACTTAAAAAGCAGCCATACGCCCGTGTTTGCCCGTTTTAACTCGGGAAACTATGTAGCTCCGCAAAAATTAAAGCAAGCGCAAAAAAGGATTGTGTTTGATTCATCTTACTTCAGCGATGATATAACATCGGAATATTACAAAATTAAAATAGGTATGAATTTAAGTACGGTAAAAGCAATTTTGAAAAAAGAACACTATGAAACGCTTTCGCACAGGAAAAAGGAAAACATGATAATGTACAAATTTAAGCTTTTGAATTCTAATTTTAAAAGAACACCGGAATACGCCATTGCTTTTGCTAAAGTACTTAAAGTAAATATTCTTGCAATGTACTATGAAAACAAGGCGTTGTTTTTATTCTTTTACAACAAAACTTTGTATTCAGTCAAATTGCGTGAAGAAAACGTTAACAGTAAACGTTTTTACTCGGTACTTAAAATGTTTACCCGGGAATTGAAATACGGTGAGTCCATAACTAACGAAAATAACCGTTTCGGGAAAAAATTTGTAGTTTATAAGAATGACAGTTCAAAACTCGAATATCATTACTACAACCTCGATAGTTCAACTGAGATAACGCACTACTATTCAAAACCCGTAAAAAAAATTCAGAACAAAATTAATTTTAAAATCAGGCAAATTATAACGAAAAACAAATCCCGAAGTAAATTCGTTGCAAGCCGTTAACTTTTTCGCTTGCTCGGTAAAGCTATTCCTAGTTCTATGGGGATAGCTTTTTTTTGAGTATTTCGCCACGCATATAATTTATAGTCTAATAATATTTAACAAACAAGCGTTTGCGTTGATAACCGTTTTATGAATCCAATTTTTACGTTCCAAATATTTTTATTAAAAAATTAAGTGTAGCAAAAAGAAGGATAGCACAATCAAACCTATAATACCGGGTACTAATAATACAGCAAATGATGCTCTTTTGTAGCTTATATTGAGAACGTTTTTAACTGAAATTATTAGCAATGCCAAAAACCATATTGAATAAATTACAAACACAACGGAATAGACAATGTCAATTTCCGGTGTAGGCAAGTAATGCGGAAATTTTTCAACCAAGCTTACAGATTTAGGCGCTATTAGAACACGTATAATGGCAACGGGAATGACAAGCAGGAAAATTACGTTATTATAAGAATATAGCCGTATATTGTTAGTAAATGTAAAGTTAGTTTTTACACCGGCTATGTTTAAGCCGGCGTTTATCATACCCCACTGAATTAATAAAGCTATCCAAATTCCGGAGTTTATAATTAAAAAGGCAAATAATAAATCAAGAGTACTTAGAAACGCGTAAGGGACAACGGATAATTCAACTATAATCCAAAATACAATCCACGTATATTTATAGTAATTATTCCTAGCAATTTTTTTCCACGTTTTAAATGGGTTATAAAATATCCCGCCAAATAATGATAAAAAGGATATTTTATTGATTTGTTCTTCTTGCATTAATTTTCTTCCTTTATGACGTATCAAACTTAAATATAGTAAATAAGCAACAATTCTTAAAATATTTTGCTTGATTTATTAGTATATTTGCATTTATACTGATAAATGTAATACTATAAATTGGAATATTATTCTATTTTTCTACGGATTTAATGTCAATTTTAATTTTTATGATATTATTTATATTCTTTTTGTAGAAAATTTTAAATAAAATTAAAATTAAAATAAGTACACAATTATTTTAAGGATGTCTTTATTTAATGAGATATAAAAAGTACCGGGGAAGGACAAAAAAAGAAGCATTGGCAAAAGCAAGAATTGACTTGCCTGCAACGGATTTTTATTTATTAAAAGAAGAAATAATAAAAAGCGGTTTATTCGGCAAAAAAAAAGAAGTCGAAGTTACCGTTTGCATTGTTGAGAACCCTTATCCCAAGGAAGAACAAAAAGAGCCGGTCGAATTAGACACAAATATTATAACGGATAAAGTCAGGAAAACCATAAGTGATAATGAAAATTTTGAAATACAAGGACCAAATGAAAATTTAGAAATAAAAAATGAACAAAATTTTAAAGTAAATACGGGTAATTTTACTTTTAAAGAAGAAAAAGTTACCGATAATAAACATATTGAAAAGAATTCTCCATTTGAAGATGATTTGAAAAAATTTCTAAGGTGCGGAGATTTCGACGATAATTTTATTGATGTTTTTTTTAATAATATTAAAATAAAGAATGTTGTTAATGATTTATACAAAAGATTCGATATAATTAATAATATTGACTTATTTGAAAAAGTCAAAAAGGAGTTATTTAATTTTATTAAGCGCCGGGTTTATTCGGTGGACGGGATTACAATTGAAAAAGGCAAAAATAAAGCCGTTGTTTTCGTTGGACCTACGGGCGAAGGCAAGACAACGACTTTAGTTAAAGTTGCTTTTTCATTATTTGAAAGGTTCGGTTATAAAAATTCCAATATCAAAATTGTTACTATTGATCATTTCCGCATTGCTGCTCAACAGCAGCTGGAAATGTATGCCGATATTGTGGGAAAACCTTTCGAATATTATAAAGTCCTAGATGATTTTAAAAAAGATTGTGATTTTAGAAAAAACGACATTGTTTTCGTTGATACTGCCGGGCGGAGCCAAAAAGATGAAGAGGAGCTTAGTGAATTAAAAAAGTTTTTAAACTTAATACACGTTGATAAGGTTAATTGCCTTGTTATAAGCGCAACGAAAAAATATTATGATATAAAAGATATTTTTCAGCGTTTTGAAAAGGAAATCGGTTTCGATTACGTAATATTAACAAAGATTGATGAAACCAATGCTTTCGGGCAGGCTTTATCAGTTTTAACTGAAACAAAAAAACCGTTAATCTACGTCACTGACGGCCAGGATGTTGCTGAAAACCTTCACCCTGCGAACATTGACGGTTTGCTTAATATAAATTTTAATAAGATGGTTGATAGATTTAAAGAATTACTTTAATATATCAATATGACTGAGGAAAAAAATGAATCAGCAGGCAGATACATTGATTGAAAAAATGGAAAAATATAAAAAAGAAAACCAAGGCCCGAAAATTGTTACAATTGCAAGCGGTAAAGGCGGTGTAGGTAAAACGAGTATTGCAATTAATCTTGCAATTGCCTTTGCTAAATTTGGCAGAGACACAATAGTAATGGACGCTGACTTAGGTCTTGCAAATGTAAATATTGTTTTAGGCGTTATACCCAAATATAATTTATATAACGTATTAAAAGGGCAAAAAACTTTAAAGGAAATAATTGTAGAAACACCCCAGGGGATTAAAATAATTGCCGGCGCTTCGGGATTTTATCAACTTGCAAACCTTGGAAAAGAACAAAAAGAAAATTTTGTAAAAAGTTTGGAAGAACTTGAAACAGCTGATATTATCGTTATTGATACGGGGGCGGGAGTTAGCGATAACGTACTATCCTTCGTTGCCGCAGCTGACGAGGTTATAATCGTTACCACACCCGAACCCACTTCTATAACGGATGCTTACGGAATAATAAAATCCATTGCGGCAAGAAGCCCTTCAAGCCGACTTAAACTCATTGTAAACCGCGTTAATTCCGTAATTGAAGGAAAAAAAGTAGCTGAACGCGTTATTAATATAGCAAATCAATTTTTAAATATGCACGTTGAAAATCTTGGTTTTGTATACGAAGATGAAATTGTGCGAAAAGCAGTGTTAAGGCAACAACCGTTTTTTTACACCGACCCTAAAAGCCGGCCTTCTGCTTGCATTGAGCACATAGCACGCGTAATAGAAAAAATCGAGAAAGACGACGCTGGCGGCGGGTTAAAACGGTTTATTAAAAAAGTTTTTTCACTTTACAAAGAAGAGTAATGGTAAATATTTAAAAATTTTTAGTTTAACTAAAATTATTTTGCCGGAATTCATTGATAGTCTTTTTCTAAATTAAGCGGCTCTGCATACATACCAATATTTTTTAATAATAACAACTGCATGGACACAAAAAGTAAAAGCATTTATTTTGATTTTTCAATTTATAAACTCATTATTGTTGCTTTTTGATTAATTTCAATATAGTATTGTAGAAGAAATACAAAAATCTAGTAGGCAAGAATGGGATTTCTTGAAGACAAACAAAAAGAAAACAAAACGGGTATTTTTTTTGCAAGCGTAGCCGCTCTAATTGTTCTTCTATTCGGTATTTTTGCAGGAAACAGTATAACCACAATAATTTTAAAATTATTTGTTGCAGGCATTATTTTTTATGGAATCGGATTCGGTGTGATAATTCTCCTTAAATCATCAATTCCCGAATTGCTTGAAAATGATGACGAAGTTGGAAACAACGTTGACGCAACAATAGAAGACGATGGACAAGGTGAAGAAGACAGAGAAACCGTTGAATACGACCAAGAAGAAAATACGGATGAATATGAAGATGAGCAAGTCGAAAGCGGGACAGAAGGATTAACAGTTAAAAAAGGCGAAGACGGCCCGCAAATAACCATTACAACGGAAGACGGAGAATTAACAGAGGACCCTGAAACCGTTGCCAAAGCAATACGCACAATGATGGCCCGCGACGAAGATTAATTAATAGCACTTTTCCTTATTTTATATTAACAATATTTTCTAACCGATTAAGGATTTACATTTACTTAATCAGAACTAATACCATTTCACTTTAAAACATAGAAAATTTCTGTAAGAAATAATTAAGGTATATTCCTGTAAAAAACGCAAACAAAAGCATTGACATAAAAAATTTACACTACTCTATCCAGCACTAATTGGGCAGCCCCTAGGGATGATTTTCATCTCCGCGCCCTTTGCACCCTCCTATGTGGTTGACTTCTCTTTCTTAATCTTTCGGATGTTTCGCGTGTTCTGTGTAAATTCCATATTCTAGCAAATTTTAGTATAACAGAAAATTTATTTTCAAAATACGGAGGCCACGCATCTCCCGGGTTGGATTTTAAAAATAAATTGTATGGAGATTTTAGTTATAAATTATGGCAAATTATATGGCTGTATGATTTCTTATGCTTTACTTTCTAATGCGTTAATCATGTTGTTAAAAAAATTGCGAATAATAAATTTAGGGATTATTGAATTTTAATATAATAACGATTATAATATTAGATTTTTTTAAAATATATTTAGTTTTATTATAATTTTATCTTACATTAATATTAAATTATGTATATAAATTTGACATTTACTTATTTTAAAAGTAAAATGAATAAAATGTGATAACAATACCGTGTTTTGTAAGTAATTTGATTGAGTTTTAAAATGGGTAGTGACAACAAAAAAAATGTGAATATGAAAAATAAAATTTTATTGATAGTTAATTTATTTATTTTACTTATTTCCGGTTATTTAATATCGTTATTTTTAATAAACAAATTAAGCTTTCATTTATCAATTATTCCGTCTAGTATTATTATAATATTCGCAATAATTTTAAACTTATATTTTGCAAAAAATTATTCAAAATTAAGCGAAATTATAAATTCATTAGAATTCCGTTTTGAAAAAGGAATAATTAAACCTATTGAAATAGATAAGGGATACGGCTTTCAAGATACGATTAATACAATAAATTCGTTTTTCATTAATTTGAACAATTTTGTGGAAATGATTCAACATTCAACCAAATCCGTAACAGAAGCAAACGATGAAATAACGCAAACAATTGATAAAATAAATAAAATATATGATGACTTTTTCTTTGTAATAAATTTAATAGAAAAAAACGCAAAAAACCAGGCAAATAAAGTTGAAAAGCTTATTGAGAAAGTAAAATACATAATTGATAATTTTCAGGAAGTTGCCGGACTCATAAACAATCAGGTAAATATAATTGGTCTCACTCACGAAAATATGCAGGCGATAAAAACCGCAATCGACGATGTGGATAATTTTTCCGGTAATGTAAGTAAATTTGCAGAGCGTTTAGTGCAAGTTGCGGAAAACGGCCGAAATAGCGTTGTATCCACCTTGGATTCAGTTGTTGAAATTGAAGGTTTGTCCAAGCACATTTTTGACGTCGTTAATATAATTTCGAAAATTTCCGAACAAACTAATCTCCTTGCAATGAACGCCTCAATAGAAGCGGCACATGCCGGCGAAGCGGGCACAGGTTTTGCCGTTGTTGCTGACGAAGTTCGAAACCTTGCCATTAATTCCTCATCTCAGGCAAAGGAAATAGTAAGTTTAATAAAAAATATAGCCAAAAAAATTAAATCCACAGTTGAGCAATCTTCTAAAAGTTCAAAATACATTGATAATATTTTAAACGAAAGCGAGAACACAAGGAAACAAATTAATAAAATGACGGATAAAATAAATTATCAGTCCTCAAAATCAAAGGAAATTCAAAATTTTGTAAATAACCTCGTTGACAATTTTAATTCAATAAAAGAACAATCCACAAAAGGTAAGGAATTAACTTCAGAAGTAGGCACGTCAATAAGCGATGTAAGAGATATAACCGAACAAATAATTAATGAACTTGGCGACCAAAACACTATCTCTTTAAGTATGATGTCTTTATTAAACGAGATAAATGACAGGCGAGATGAAAATAAAAAGGTTATTTCTGATTTGCAGAACGAAGTAGAACGCCTTTCTTTTATAACAGATAAAAACGGGTAAATTACAAAATAAACCTTATCAAATAAAAAAAACTCGTTTTTATTAAAATATTCTTTCCATAAGACCTAACGTTTTTATTAAGTTTTAGTAAATATGGGAATTAAAAACGAACATGCCCAAAACATACTTAAAAAAGCTACGGAATATGAACAAAACACTTTTGGAATAACATATTCTTTAAACCCGTTTAAAGGGTGTATCGGTAGATGTGCTTATTGTCATAACTCCAATAAAGAAAATCCGCAAAGCAATATCAAAATCTTGGAAAATGTTGCTGATATACTTATAAATGATTTATTAAATAATTATAAAGGCGGAATTATCGGTTTGGGAACGAAAACAGAGCCCTTTCAAAATGTTAAGCAAAGTAATGAAATAATAACGGAAATTCTAAAAATATTCGAAAAATATAAAGCGCCCGTGCATATCTTTACTAAAACCAACCTTGTGCTGAAAAGCGACATAATTTCTTTATTAAAAAATATAGCAAAAACTTATTTAGCCGTTACCCTTTCAATTTCCACAGTTGACAAAAACATTGCAAGTATTTTTGAACCTAACTCACCAGCCCCGGAAAAAAGACTTGCAACCATAAACGTTCTTTCAAAATTTAAGATAAATTCGGGAATCCATTTATGCCCTATTCTACCTTACATTGCTGATGATTTCGATGATATTGAAAACGTAATTAAAATGGCAAAGGCATATAACACAAATTACGTTATTTATTCACCGGGATTAGAAATGAATACGGATTTTTCTCAAAATTTTTATTCCGTATTAAAAACGTATTATCCGTCCTTGATTAATAAATATGCAAACTTTTTCAACCAAGACAGGGCATTACAAAAAGAAAAAAACGAATTATTATCATCCCAAATTGATTTTCTATGCAACAGATACGGCATTGAAACTTCAGCGCCGAAATATAAAAATTTTTTTAACCAAAGCCAGTTAAGTATGTTTAATGACTGAAAACGGAGGTAAAATGTTCAGGCAAAATTTATTTAGCGTTAATAAACTTGATTATACTAAAGGCGACAGACCGGATGTTGACTGTATTTTATGTGCTGTTGCGGAAAACAACGAAAAAGTCATGGACTTAACCATATACCAAACGGAAAATTTTGTTATTACAGTAAATTTATATCCCTACAATACAGGGCATTTAATGGTTTTCCCAAAAAAACACGTTCTGGATATACGCGAATTAAACGATGAAAACGTAATTGAAATGGAAAACCTAACAAAAATATGCATGGACATTCTTGAAAAAATATATCGACCTGACGGTTTTAATCTTGGTTATAATATCGGGATGAACTCTGGCGCTTCAATTGCACATTTACACAGACACATTATACCGCGATACAGAAATGAAATCGGGGTCATAGATATTATAGGCGGAGCAAAGATAATTGTTGAAGACCCTTTAGTAACGCGCGATAAAGTGAAATACGAAATCACACAAATAAAAAATAAATAGTTTTTAAAAAATATGTTCAAATTAATCCCGCACCGCCTGTGAGTCAAGGCAATGCTGTTGACTCTACAATGATGCTATTGTTTTTCGTGATAAAATCAAAACGAACTCAAATATTGCAAAATTATAAAAAAATATTTTAAATTACAACAAAGCGTTTATATTTTTAGTGTGAAAATGAAAAACAAACGGAGATAATATGTCATCAAAAATAAAAAAAATTGTGCTCGCTTATTCAGGCGGGCTTGATACCTCAATCATTCTTAAATGGCTTCAGGAAAAATACAATGCCCAAGTCGTTGCTTACGTTGCAGACATTGGACAGGAAGAAGAGCTTGACGGTATACCGGAAAAAGCGAAAAATACCGGTGCTGTTAAATGTTTTATCGAGGATTTAAAAGAAGAATTCGTTACTGATTATATTTTCCGCTCAGTAAAAGCAAACGCGAAATATGAGTTTGACTATCTATTAGGGACGTCCGTTGCGCGCCCATTGATTGCAAAACGCCAGGTGGAAATCGCGTTGCAGGAAGGTGCTGATGCCATTGCTCACGGTGCAACGGGGAAAGGAAACGATCAGGTCCGCTTTGAGTTCACTTTTAAGGCGCTCGCGCCTGGGTTAAAAATTATTGCTCCCTGGCGGGAATGGGATTTAAACTCCCGTGAGCAATTAATAAAATATGCCGAAAAACACGGTATTCCTATACCGGTAACGCAAAAAAAACCGTATTCTATGGACAGAAATTTTATGCATATTTCTTATGAAGGCGGTATATTGGAAGACCCTGCAAATGAACACGATGATTCTATGTTTTTGCTAACAGCGAACCCACAGGAAGCGCCGGATAAACCCGAATACGTTACTATTGGTTTTGAAAAAGGCGTTCCCGTTAGTGTTAACGGAAAACAAATGCAACCCATTGAATTGATGAAAGAAGTTAATGAAATAGCAGGGAGAAATGGTATCGGCCGTGTTGACATTGTAGAAAACCGCCTTGTAGGAATTAAATCGCGCGGTGTTTATGAAACTCCGGGAGCAACGCTTTTAATTGAAGCGCATAAAGCGTTAGAATCTATCACTCTTGATAGAGACACTATGCATTACAAGCAAATGATTGGCTTAAAGTACGCCGAACTCGTTTATAACGGAATGTGGTTTCATCCTCTTAAAGACGCGCTAGATTCTTTTATTGATAATACTCAACTAACAGTTACAGGCGAAGCAACGTTAAAACTTTATAAAGGAAGCTTGATAACCGCAGGCAGGAAAAGCCCATTCACAATGTACAGCGAGGATTTGGCAACTTTTGAGGAGTCTGATTATGACCAGAGCCATGCAACGGGGTTTATAAACCTTTATGGCTTACAGCTTAAAGAAGCGGCAAAAATTCGCAAAAAAATAAAGGACTAATAAAATGGAAAGAACGTTATCAATTATTAAACCCGATGCAGTTAAAGCAAAATATGCCGGCGAAATTATTTCAATATTTGAAAAAAATGGTTTTGAAATTGTCGCTATGAAAAAAGTTTACCTAACAAAACCGCAAGCCATGGAATTTTATCTAGTTCACAAAGACAGGGTGTTTTATGATGAACTCGTTGATTTTATGACATCCGGACCGTGTATTGTTCTGATTTTAGAAAAACATAGCGCAATATCGGAAAACCGCAGAATTATGGGGGCGACAAATCCCGAAGAAGCCGCGCCGGGCACAATTAGAAAACTTTACGGGGCAAATATTGAAAATAACGCGGTGCATGGCTCTGATTCACCTGAAAACGCTGTTAAAGAAATTGATTTTTTCTTCAGCCGATACGAAATATTAAGTGTGCAAAAATAATTTATTTGTTTTTCTTCTTGAAAAAATGTAAGTTTAATGTAAAGAACAACCAAGGAGTAAAACGTGAAAAAAAAAGCAGAAATACGTTCAAATAATCCTGACCCTTTTGCAGTTATAAATTATTGCAAAGAGGTTTTAAAGGAATATGGTCAAAACATTAATCCTGAAAACTTAAATATATTTAAAAAAGAGCAAAAAAAAGACAAAACAACGGAATATTACGGCAACGAGGAATGCGGTGTTAAAAACGCGTTCTCCCGCAACATAGAAATGGGCGTTGCATATACTATAAATTCGGAATACACTTTATACGGGCTCAAGGACAAGAATAAGCTTGTTATAAAACGGGCATTTCATACGAGCGTTTGGGAAGAAAACGAAATGGAATTGTTTTTTTCGATAAAAGGCAAAGCTGATTTCATCGAATTTAACGAAAAATTGATAAAACAGCGCTTTCCGGCAAACTAAAACCCAATCCTTTAAATTGATTGAATAAACTTCAAAAAATTTTGTTATTTTACTTTAAAATGATGAAAAAATCTGTGAAAATACGTTTTTATTGTGTTAATTTTCAAAAAAGGGGTCATTTATGAAAAAAATATTTTAGTGCTGTCTGTTTTATTTTGTTTAACATTAAGTTTTCAAATTTTTTCTCAGAGTAACCAAGCGCCTAAAGGTAAAATAAAGTACGGTGACTGGGGAAAATTGAAAATTCACGTTTATTATGATAAAAAGTATTTTTATCCTTATGATGATATTGACGGCTATTATTCTTTAATACGGCCTTACCGCAGATATGCAGCAGTAGTAAAACGCATGGATTATTTAATTAAAACGAAAAAGCCCCCGCTTTTGCGGAGGCTTTTTCAGATTAACATTAAGTAAATAATGCGTTACTTAAGTTTGAAGCTCTCGAAAACTTTTTTCATTTGCTCTTCCATTTTCTTAGCCATTTCTTCAAATTGAGATTTGAAAGGAAATTCCATGTTTTTAATGTCAGGGATCATTTCCATAGCTTTTTTGATAGAAGATTCAACTTCTTTTTGGAAGTCTTCTCCGATTTTCTTGCTTTTTTCAATCCAATCTTTAGCCATTTTGGCTGAATCCTCTGAAAATTCAGTACCTTTTTGAACTAAGGTATTGATAACTTTTTCAGTTTCTTGCTGAAGGTCAGTAATAACCTTTACAGTTTTCTCGTAATTTGCTCTCGTAGCATCGAGAAGATCTTGCCATTTTTCTTTTTTAGCTTCTGCCATATTATTTTCCTCCGAAAATCTATTAATTGTTATTCTGTTAATATATAAAGCAAACACCGTGCCAATTTTTATTTACAAAAAAGCTTAGTGCTTGTGCTTATATAATTGCAGTCATAATAAGGAATTATAAGAACGTAACAAAAATGCTCCTATTAAAGCCAAATTTACGCTGTTTATTTTTCAACAAAGCTTGCGTTATTTTGACACACACGCCTTTTTTCTGTCTTTTTTTGATACACCGAATTATGAAAAAAATCAAATAAAATTAATAATTAATTATTTTTTTTATAAAATTTACGTTGAACAGGGCGTTCTTTGTATCCGGCGCTATTAAAAGCAGGACTAATATCAATCGGCGCTTTTACATAAGGAGCGGCAAACTCGTTAACAAGATAGCGAGTAATTTCTTTTAACTTTTTTACAGAAACAACGCCGCGCTGAATAAATTTCACAACGCCTTTATTATCAACGAGAACAAAATTTGTAAAATCTTCTTTAAGCTGAAATTTTTTTAAAATATGCCCTGAAAAATCACAATAAATGCGAACATTTTGTTCCTTTTCATTAGTTTGAATTTTTGAGCGGATAATCCCTCTTATTAAACTTATATAACCTGATACATCGGCAACGGAAAAGAAAGTAATTTTTTTACGCTTTTTTTCTGGAAGCATTCTGATAAAATTTTCGACACGTATTCGGACATGGTTATTTTTTTGTTCCCCGTTTTTACCTTCAAAAATGAACAAATAATAAACGCCTTTGAAATGTTTATTGGTTATTTTTTTGCCGTCATGTGTTTCAACAACGAATTTAGGGGCTTTCTGTCCGGGGCTTAATAATTTTTTTACATTTTTACCGCTAATACCGGAAACCTGCAAGATTAATATTATTAATAAAATAAATTTATACACTTTCATATTATTAAGTATATGGCATTTTGATAAAATAAAAACAAAAAAATCTATTATTTTAATTTCATGTCGCGTTTTTGGTTTTTTCATGTCAACGAATAAAGTCAAGCAAATAAGAAACGAGTGTAATAATTTCCCTGCGGACTCGCCACCGGATAACGTCTTTATTAGTATGTAAATCTCGCTGAACATCAAAAATAGTGGGCTTGATTAATGATTTTTTTTTCGTTTCTACGGGAGTTTTTAATTTGTTTATTAAATTTCTGTAATACTTGTAATTTTTTTCATGAATATCTAGTTCGGTCGAGTATCCCGGACCTTTGAATAGTTTAACCCAGTCAAGGGCTTTTCGAAAATCATTAATTAATATTTCAAGCTCTATTAAAACAATAGTGGTTAAACGTAAGTTTTTTTGATTAAGACGGTAAATCTGATATATTATTAGCGTTACAGTTATAACCAAACCCGATACAATAATAATTATATCGTCAACGCGAATCTTTAATGCCAAAAAGAAATTAATATTTATCATGTATTAAAAAAATACAATGCAGTAATAAAATAATCAACCTGCTTAAAAATATTTTTCACGTTTTGATTTAATTTAAAAAATCAACTAAAACGTTTTTCATATAGCGGCAACGTAAAACAAAAATCACTTCCGTTACCCGGTTCGCTTTTTACGCTGATTGTGCCGCCGTGCAATTCCACAATATTTTTACAGATGGACAGGCCAAGCCCGGTACCTTTTTCGCCCGCCGTACCCGAATTTTGCGTTTGGTTGTATTTGTCAAATATGTTAGCTATTTTTTCCGAAGGGATGCCTATACCTGAATCTGAAACGTGTATCTCAATTTGCTTCTTATCGTTTATTAAGCACGTTATATCTATATAACCTCCCGGATTTGTAAATTTGACAGCATTTGAAATTAAGTTATTCATCACCTGCATTATTTTTACGTAATCCAAAGCAACGGTAACATTATCTAGTTCACCTGAAATTAAATATTGTAAATCTACGTGTTTTTTTCTTGCAATCATTTCCATATTAGCAATCGCCGTTTCGATTAAAGCGGGCAATTCAATTTCATCAATATTTAGTTTCATTTGCCCTGACTCAAGGTGTATCATATCTAAAATATCATTGATGTAAATTAATTGCGTTTTTGCGTTATTTCTGATTATCCAGATGTATTGTTTCATTTCATCTGTTAAATCTTCCATTTCTAGTAATAATTCCGTTGATAATAATATATTCTGAAAAGGCGACCGCAAATCATGGCTTGCAATTGCGACGAAGTTTTCTTTCATTTCGGATAATTTCTTTAAGGATTCATTTGAGCGCTCGAGTTTCAGTATTAAATTCTCTTTTTCTTCTTCAAGCAACTTACGTTCCGTTATATCTAAAATAGCGCCAATCATTCTAACGGGTTTTCCACTATGCCGGAAAGTTTTCCCCATAACGTTTAAATACTTTTTGTTTCCGCTTAAATTAATACTTATATCATAATTCGAATATACTTTTTTCCCCGTAACCATATCATCAATTTCATTTTTTATTCGTTGTTTATCTTGACTGTTTAAAAAACGCATAAAGAGCTTAATTGAAGGTTCACTTTTAGGGGACACATCAAGAAGGTCAAATAATTCCGGTGACCAATACAAATTATCATTCAAAATATCCCAGTCCCAGCTTCCCAAACGGGAAATTTCCTGAGCAAGTTCCAGGCTTGTGCGAATTTTTTCAAGCTCGGCGTTTCTTTGCTCAACGACTTTTTCAAGCTCGGTTTTATTATTAACTAAAATTTCATCCCGCTTTTTTATTTCAAACATTAAAGCAAGGAGATAATAAACAACAACAGCCATTATAATTATAAAGACGGCTAACATAATCAGAGATCTGTTGGGAGAATAACCGGAAAACGGTCCTTTGCCGTTAACCGTAAAAATTACTGCTATAAAAGTAAATAAAATTACGTTTATCCCGGCATCCCTTTCGGTAAAACGAAAAACACTCCATAATAAAAACGGAGAAATTAAATAAGGAAAAGCTTTTGATATTTCAGGATAAAATTTGCCGCTGAAAATAATTACTGAAAAGAAAATCAGAGATACAAACATTATTAATAATTCAACAAGACCGCCTTTTCTATTAAAGCTTTTTTCTTTAAAGAAGCTTAATAATATTGGCGCTACAATTAATACGCCTGCAAAATCGCCCACCCACCACGTTATCCAGATATTAAAAAATTTTGCATGGCTAATGCCGGATAAGGTAACAGCTGATGTGCCTATCAGGGAATTAGTTATACACATTAAAGCCGCAATTATTAGAAAAATGAACACGTTTTTTGCTTTTTTAAAAGGGTATATATCTTTTATGAATTTTTTGTAGAAAAAACGCCCTGCTAACGGTTCTATAACATTTCCTATGCCGTAAAAAACCGATACTAATAAAGCTGGCATGAAATTTATTCCGGGATTTCCCGAAAATACCCAAAAGTTTGCGATAAACTCGCCTAAAAAAATTCCCGGTAATGCTAAATTCCCTGTAATCAACACTAAAGCAAATGCCACACCCGATGCCGGCCAAACTGGAGTAACGTTTGCGTTTTCAAATGATAAGAGCATCCCAACTTTTGCAGCAATAAAATATATAACCGTTGTTAAAAGTATAAAAAAAATTTTAGATAATGCGTTGTTTTTGAACCCCATTTGGAAATATTCAAGGGGGGATGAAATTTTATTTATAATTTTCATGGTATTTTTTATAACAATTACAGAATAAATTTTATTTCAAATTTCAAAATAAATCATTTTCAATAAAAAAAAATTTCTATGGCAATCTTAAATAAATGTAAGGCGCATAATGTTATATACCAATAAACGCCGGTGATAAATATGCAGAACCATACACATTTAAAGAATTTAGCAGCGGAGAACGCTTTACTAAAAAAACGATTAACTCTGCTTGAACAGGAAAATAAAATTCTTATGTATGCTGTACGCTCACCGAATTTTGACGTTCTTTTTAGCAAAATTATCAATTTTTTTGCTATATCTCACGGTTTCGAATCTGGTATTTTTTCTTTAGTTTTACCTGAAAATAATGCTTATGTGATTAGAAAAATTAAATTACCGGAAAAATATTTCAAAGTAGAAGCGGAATGGCAAGGCGCAGAAATAAAATTCCACATGAAAGACGATAAAATATATGAAGCAATACAAACGAAGAAAAATGTTTTATTTAATTACATGGAACACAGCCAAGCTAAAACATATTTCGAGGAAAAGCTATTTATTCAAACCTACGTTAACATTCCCCTTATTATTTCCGGCAAAGTTAGAGCTGTTATCTCTTTAATCAGCCATGATTTTGCTATTTACATTGACAATGAATGCGTTGATGATATCGAATATTTAATAAACAAAATTTCCTTAATTATTATTCAGGCTATTCATTGCAACACAATGGAACACGGCAGAGCTTTCTTAATGAATTTGCTTGAGCATTCACCCATAGGAGTTTTTGTAATAGACAAAAACGAAAACGTTATTTTTTCAAATCCGGCTATTGAAAAGTTTAAAATTTTTTCATTTCTAGAAACACCGGATAAAAAATGGAGGGATTTTAAAAACGTTTTTGATAACAAACTGGACGTTGATTTTAAAAACACTCTTAAAGGCAAAACCGTTAAAAAAGAAAACCTTGCTTTATATTCAGAATCACATAAAGGTGAAAGATTATACAATTTTACGTTCACTCCTATTTCCAACGAACTTTCAAATAATGATAAAGTATTGGTTTTGTGCCATGACAATACGGAAAAAGCTCTTGCCGAAAAAATGATAACGAAAGATTTACAGCTTGCAAGGAACATCCAAAAAAGCGTTATTTCCAACGATTTAAATGCTATAGATGACATAAAAATACACGTTTGTTTTCAGCCCATGATTGAAGTGGGTGGGGATATTTACGACATTTTTAAATTAAAAGACAAAGTTTACCGTATTTTTATAGCTGATGCTACGGGGCACGGTATTCAGGCGTCATTAACTACAATGCTAATAAAAGCTGAATACGATAAAATTAAAATATTCGAAATATCCCCCAATATAGTGTTGAAAATATTCAACAACGTGTTTTGCGACAACTACCATACTCTCAACGTTTTTTTTACTTGCGCGATTCTTGATATAGACCTTGAACGTAACGAAATACGTTACTCATCCGCTGGTAACCCAAGGCAATTTTTAATACGCGATAACCTTCTTTTTAATTTAAGTTCAAGCGGAACAATGGTGGGAGTTTTAAAAAACATGGAATATCAAATCGTTACCGCAGAATTCGTTCCCGGAAGCAAAATCCTTCTCTTTACTGACGGAATATTCGAAGAATTTTCCGAAGACGAGGTAATGTATGACCTTGATAAGCTTTTCAGCGCTATTGAAAAATCAAGAACCAAACCTGTGAGCGATATAGTCAACAATATCATGAGCGATGTAAAACAATGGATGGGTAATACTCCGGTCAACGACGATATAACTTTAATCGGAATTGAATACAAAAAAAAATCCGCATAACAAAAACGCGGTAACCGTTGATAAGACACAGTAATCCCCCGGCTTTTACCGCAAATGCGGAGGAAGAGAATCACCCTCTATCTCCCTCTTTGAGTAAAGAGGGAGAATTAGTAAAAGTTTGGGTATATAAGAGAAATCGATTTTTTTCATGAATTATTAGGGATAAACAACGGGTAATGTTTTTAACTTTACGTTGACAATACAAATTGATGGAGGCCTGCGCATTAGGCTATGGCAACGAAGAAAGATTATTACCAAATTTGCAAGTGTAATATTACTTAATAAACTTCATCATGTGTGCCTATATCGATTAGTAGAACTTTATTTTGTTCAATAAATTTAAAAATTAATCTAAATTCATATGTTATACTAATTGCCATAAGATTTTTTAATTTTCCTGACAAGGAATGCGTTTTCAATGATTTATGATACGGGTTCTCCACAAATAAGTCAATTGTGCTTTTAAATTGATTTTGTAAGTCTGGATGTTTTTTGATCCATTTTTTATATTTTTTTTTAAATCCGGACTCAGCAAATATTTCAATCATTCAAATAATCCATAAGTTCGCTTACCGTTCCACCATGGATTTTCCCTTGATTATAAGCATCTTGGGCTTGTTTTTCTCTTTCAACTATTGATTTTCTTTTCTCTTGGATAAATCTTTTTGAAAGTATTTCTAAGATATATTCTTTTTCATCTAAATTTAATTTATCTATTTCAGCTAGAACACTAGAAATTTCAGCCATAATTTTATCCTTTTTATTTTAATATATTTTAAACTATTTATAATTACAAATCAAGACATTAATAATTTAAGTATCAGTATTATAAAGTATAAACATTTTGCTTTATAATTACAGGTTCCGACGCAAACTAATACACTTTTTTAATAAAACCTTAATTTTGAATACCTTAATTATATATGCGTTGATTGAATCTCCGGGACTTTAACTGTTCCAACCCTCTGAGCAATCTTCCAGCATAATAATTCCCTGCGTTGCTTCTTCTTAGTGCTCCCTTTACTAAAGAGGGAGAATTAGTAAAAGTTTGGGTATGGGGGATTTCTCCTCTTTAAGTC
>CAYUYT010000028.1:0-25825 GCA_964449345.1 uncultured Spirochaetia bacterium
TACGCTAATCAAAACAACGGCAACGGAAAAAAATAAGGGGAAAACAAGACCGATTGACGAATCTTCTTTTAGCAACCGTGTCTTTTTTAAAATTTGTATAATAACAACAACGCCAAGACCTGAAAGCCCTGCGCCCAAAATTAAAAACGGGGATGCAAGATCTTTTGTAAAAATGAATGCAATAACAATTCCTAATAAAATTGAGTGGCTAATTGCATCACTCATCATTGCCTGTCTTTTTAAAACGAGAAATATTCCGGGAATTACACAAGCCATGGATACTATTACAGCAATTATTTGCGTTTCCAATTGCATTAAAGTCATTTTGTGCCTCCGTTGAAACCCGTTTCAATGGAGATTGCAATTTGCGATGCTTTTTCATAACCCTGTTTAGTTAAATTCCAGTATCCGTCTTTCCCTGAATTCACAAGCTCTGCTGATTTTAAAGATTTAAGCGCTTTTTTAATAAGGTTTTTTTGTCCGGCGGCAACGCATAATGCATCTATGCTATGCGAATGATAAACGTTATTTTTGTGCTGTAAAGAAAGTTCATAAAGAGCAAGTAATACAGCTTTTGCTTTAAATTTACTTTTCGTTTTTAAAGCTCGAATGAAGTTATATATAACGCCTCTACGCGGCGCAAATAAAATCGAAATTATGACAATCAAAGATATAATTATTATTATAACCGGACCTGTGGGTAATTTTGATGAATAAGCGCTTATTAATGCGCCAGAAATCCCTGAAACCGCTCCGAATATTCCGGCAGTAATAACCATAAATCCAAGTCGGTCTGTCCATTGCCTTGCTGCTGCTCCGGGGGCAACAATCATTGCGCTCATCAAAACGACTCCCACGGTTTGAAGCCCGATTACAATTGCAATTACGATTACAGCAGTAAGAGTGTTATCTAAAAATTTTATATTTAAACCGGAAGAACGTGCAAACTGAGCATCAAAAGCCGTTAGCTTAAATTCTTTCCAAAGTAAAAGTATAATTAAACCCGAGATTGTTGTAAAAATAGTCATAATGAGCAAATCCGATGAAACAATTGCCGCGGCTTGCCCGAATAAATATTTTTCAATACCTGCCTGTGAAGCATTCTGACTTTTTTGTATATGCGTTAATAGGACAATTCCTAAACCAAAAAAAGAAGATAAAATAATACCCATTGCGGTGTCGTTTTTTATCTTAGAATAGTTAACAATACCGGCTAAAAACATTGTTGCCGCCCATCCGGCAGCAAGAGCCCCTAGTATAAAAATTATTTTCATTTTAACACCGGTTAAAATGAATGCGAGCACAATTCCGGGTAAGGCCGCATGGGAAATTGCATCACCGAGCAAGCTTTGCTTTCTTAAAACGGCAAAACTGCCTGCAATCCCGGATATAATACCCAAGATTGCTGAACCCGCAGTTACGGTTCTTATTGTGTAATCGTGAATTATATCATAAAATATTTCCATTTATTTTAGACCGTTAGTAATTACATTAACATTGCTTTTTATCATACTGATATACGTTCCGGCTTTGCCTCCCTTTTCACCCAAGGCATCGGAATATAATTTCCCGCCGATTTTTACTTTATGTCCCCGGGATTCAACTGCGTTTTTTAATGCAATTATTGTTTTTCCGGAAACAGTAGTTTCTAAAAAGATTGAAGGTATTTTATTTTTTGAAATAAAATCTGCAAGGGATTTTATTTTCGATGCGCTTGCCTCGCCTGCAGTGCTTATTCCCTGAATAGCTCTTACTTTCATATTATAAATTTTGCCGAAATAATTAAAAGCATCGTGGGCGGTAATCAAAACGCGATTATTTTTCGGGATAGAATTAATTTTTTTAATAACGGTTTGGTGAAGCTGTTTTAATTTTGCCGAATATTGTTCAAAATTATTTTGATATAAAATTTTATGTTTGACGTTGTTTTGAATTAATACCTGTTTGATTTTGTTCGCAACTTTTACCCATAAAATAGGAGACATCCAAACGTGCGGGTCGTACAAATTTTTTTCTGTTTTAATCAACAAAGATTTATCTATAGATTCGGCAACGGCCACTGTGGTTCTTTGCATTTTACCAAATTTTTCAAGAACTTCGGAAAGTTTCGCTTCCAAATGTAGACCGTTATAGAAAATAATTTTTGCGTTGTTCAGATTGTCCAAATCGCTTGATTTTGCTTTGTACAAATGCGGGTCAATGCCTGATCCCATTAACGTAATAAGACGGATTGTGTCTCCGGCAATATTTTTAACCGTATCGCTTATGATACCCGTTGTACACACAACGAGTATCCTTTTATCATCATTGCCGTTTTTTTTGCATGAACTAATCAATGCGGTTGTCAATACTATTAAGGCGAGAATTTTTTTGCGCATAACAAACTCCATAAAAGTTAATGTAATTAAATTGCGTTGATGAATTCATTTAACATAATTCATAAATAAAATATAATAAATAAATATAAAAAAACTGATTTAACTAAATATTATAAAAGCATTAAGCCAAATTTATCTTTAAAAATGCTTTTAATTTTAAAATATAAATTTGTCATTTTCCATAATATTTCTTAATTTTGCGCATACGAAAACATCCGAATAAAAAAAGTATAATACAAACTTCGGGAGGAGAACTTGGAACAGCAATACTTTATTAAAATAGCTCAGGAATTAAAAGTAAAACCATGGCAGGTATCCGCAACCGTTGCTCTTTTGGACGAAGACGCTACAATACCGTTTATTTCCCGTTACCGTAAAGAAGCAACAGGCACATTGGACGAAATGCA
Source organism: uncultured Spirochaetia bacterium (assembly GCA_964449345.1). Taxonomy (GTDB): domain Bacteria; phylum Spirochaetota; class CALGPD01; order CALGPD01; family CALGPD01; genus CALGPD01. The sequence continues at coordinate 2,786 of CAYUYT010000028.1, forward strand.
AATTACGGAAATTCGCGAAAGCATTAACCGTTTAAGAGAACTGGATAAACGCAGAGAAGTAATTTTAAAATCATTAGAAGAACGTGAAATTTTAACCACGGAACTTGAGAAGAGTATAATGTCTGCCCAAACCATGACAAAGCTTGAAGATATTTACCTCCCTTACAGACCGAAAAGAAAAACGCGCGGTACAGTTGCAAAAGAAAAAGGTTTACAACCCCTTGCCGAAAAGATTTTTAGTCAGGAAAATTTTGATTTAAAAGATTTTGCTCATAATTTTATTGATGAAGAAAAAGACGTTAAGGATTTAGATGAAGCTTTAGTCGGTGCTAGGGATATTATTGCAGAGTGGGTTAACGAAAACGCACAGGCACGGGATAAAATCAGAAATCTTTATAAAAGCAAAGCTGTTATTACTTCCGAAGTTTTTAAAGATAAAAATGATGATAACAGTAAGTTTAAAGACTATTTTGAGTTTTCTGAAAATATAGCGGAAATACCTTCACACCGTTTTCTCGCTTTAATGCGCGGGCAACGGGAAAACGTTTTGTTTTTAAACATTCAGCCGTCAAAAGAACAGGCTCTTGAAATTTTAAATCAAATGTTTGTTAAGAATAAAAATGAATCCTCAACCGAAGTTGAAAAAGCGGTTGAAGATGCATATAATCGTTTGCTTTCAACTTCAATGGAAACGGAAATAAGGATGCTTTTAAAACAGCGTGCAGATAAAGAAGCCATAAAAGTATTTACCGATAATTTGCGCCAATTATTATTATACCCGCCGTTGGGGAATAAAAACGTAATGGCCCTTGACCCTGGATTTAGAACGGGATGTAAAATAGTTTGTCTTGATAAACACGGTTATCTTTTACACAATGATACAATCTATCCGAATCCACCCCAAAAAGAAGAAGCTGTTTCCGAAGGTATTGTAAAGCGTTTATGCGAAAAGTTTAATATTGAAATAATTGCAGTAGGAAACGGTACAGCGGGAAGGGAAACGGAAAGTTTTGTTAAGCAAATTGATTTTGGAAAAGAAATGCCCGTTGTAATGGTTAGTGAAAGCGGAGCTTCGGTATATTCTGCCTCAAAAGTTGCAAGGGAAGAATTTCCCAAATATGACGTTACTGTTAGAGGCGCAGTATCAATTGGCCGCCGTTTAATGGACCCGTTAGCCGAACTCGTTAAAATTGACCCGAAATCTATCGGAGTGGGGCAGTATCAGCATGACGTTGACCAAAGGGAGCTTAAAAAAGCCCTGGATGACGTTGTAATTAGCTGTGTTAATGCTGTGGGAGTTGATATAAATACAGCGAGTAAAGAATTGTTAACTTATGTTTCCGGTTTAAACTCACGCCTTGCAAAAAGTATTGTTGATTATAGACACGAAAAAGGCGAGTTTAAAAGCCGTTTAAAGTTTAATGAAATTCCGTATTTAGGCCCTAAAGCTTTTGAACAGGCATCGGGTTTTCTTAGGATTCAAAACGCGGATAATCCGCTTGATTCCAGCGCTGTGCACCCTGAGAGTTATGACGTTGTTTACAATATGGCTGATGATTTAGGGTGTACTGTAAAAGATTTAATGGATTCAGCTGAATTGCGTAAAAAAATTGATTTGAATAAATACGTTGATCATAAAAGAGGTTTGCCCACACTTAAAGATATTTTATCCGAGCTTGAAAAGCCCGGCCGTGACCCTAGAGAAAAACTTGAAATATTTAAGTACGATGACAGGGTGCAGGAAATTGACGATTTAAAGCCCGGTATGAAATTACCCGGCATAGTAACGAATATCACAAACTTCGGAGCTTTTGTTGATATTGGAGTCCATCAAGACGGACTTGTGCATATAAGCCAGTTATCCGATGATTTCGTTTCAGACCCCACGGATATTGTTAAGGTGCATCAAAACGTAATGGTAACGGTAATGGATGTTGATAAAAGCAGAAAACGTATTTCCCTTTCTATGAAATCTGCTCCTGAAATGGGCACGAATAATAACAAAGAGCAAAAACAAAAAGCAAGGAGCGATAAGAAAGTTAAAGTTCAGGCAAAAAGAGAAACGCCGCAAATATCTAAAGCGGTTAAAAAAGGAAAACCGACTATTGAAGATTTAATGAACAAATTTAATAAATAAGTTTCAATAATTCGCTTTGATTTTTTTTTGTAAAATATATGGTTCTCATTCATAAACTGTGGGGGATAATTTTTTTTCGTCATACATTTTTATCTTAGCTTAATTAGTATGAGAAAAAACTTCTGCAGAAACGTTGCATTGCAGCGTTTCTACAAAGAACGCGTTATCTGAAACTCCATTCGAAATATTTATGTAAAGATTTGATAGTATTATTTTGCTTTAATTCTTAGAAAAATATTTTTTGTAAGCAAAGGATATATGCATTCCCTTCCGTAGATATTTATTATTTTCCCAAGATATATTCTGTAATTTAAGCAACATGATATTCGATAAGTCATTTAGTTAATAGTTCATTAATTTTTATTCCGGGCCTATTAATTTATTTTTCTTTTTGTATAAATTAAATAGGAACGCTGAATATTTTTTATGAATTTGTTCAAGGTTCATGTTTGTCCAATCAGAATAAAATCGCATTATTCTATTAACGTAATGCGGGTTTCTTTTCCCTTTTTTAAAAGCATAAGGCCCGACGTTATAAGCGTGAAGAGCGCTTGACCAGTCTCCTTTATACTGCCGTTTTAAATCTTTTAAAAAATATGTTCCTAAAAAAATATTTATATCCGCATCGTAAAGTAGGTTAGGATTTTTTTTAATTGCTCCTGCGAGTTTTTCATCTCCCGTTGCTTTTGCAAGCACAATAGCTGTTTTTGACATTAATTGCATTAACCCTCTTGCGTTTACATAAGACGTTGCTAGGGTTTTATTTGTACTTTCTGTAAAAATAACCGAAGCCGCAAAAAGTGGCGGTATGTTATGCCTTTTACAATATTTTATTAAAGCGTTAACGCGTTTTTGGTTTGAATTGAATATGTAGTCCAATTTTTCTTTTAGTAACGTTGCCTCATCAAGCCCTAAATCATTTTCAACTGTAATATTAATTGTTCCGGCTAACGGGAGAATAAATATAAAAATAAAAAAAAATGCTAAAATCAAATTAAATACCGGATTATATATTTTTTTTTGTTTGTTCACATGGCTTTTAGTTTTGGAGAAATAGGTATTTATTTTATTTAATAGAGTTTTCACTTTACTGTTTGATTTATTACTTTGCTGTGTATTATGCGAGGTTTGTTTATTTTCTTTTTGTTTGTTATTATTATCCACGATTTTCCTCCATAAATAAAGTAAATCTATAAATATTTTAGTTCATATTAAAAATTTTCGCAAGTAATTTATTTTCTCAATGAATTCGTTTATAAATAATTATTTTTATTGCCAAAATACGGTTTTTATGATTTAATATTTTTAAGTATTGATTTTTTAGAGGTTTATATGCGTAGAAAGCTTTTTATTTTGTTCGTTCCGATTTTTATGATTGCAATAATTTCCTCTTATAGCGGTTGTATTTATATGGCTGATATTAATACTTTAAATGCTGATAAACTGCGTTTGAAAAATAAAGAAAAATTTGAGATAACTCACTTGGGAGCAACTGCCCGCGTTTCTATGAAATTTTTACGTTCCTCTTTTAAGCGTAACCGTATTGCTGAACTTTATGCTCTTAAAAATCTACCCGTTGAAAAAATATCCAATATTTTATCAGATAAATTCGGGATAAGTGTTTCCTGGGACAGAATTAAATCATTACCGCCTGTTGACCCGGGAGAAGGAATTGACCACGGATATATAAAAAATTTGGGCAAATATAAACACGGCAATAGGGTTATAATTAAGTATATTTATAGAATTCAGGAAGGATTTTATTTTAATTTTTTTTTCGAGGCTTTTTACAGGATTACAATTTTTTCGGAAGATGAAATCTTGCTTGATTTTCAAAAAAATTTCGACATAGCTATTTCTCCTGACTGGAATTACGTTATTAAACTTTCAAAGAAAATTCCAATGGCGTTTGAAAAAGACTTAGAAAATAAGTTAAAATCTAAAACCTAATACTGTAATGTCATCGCGTTGCGGATAATCTTTTTTATATTCTTCAAGGTATTTTTCAATTTTTGCTTTTTGTTCTGTAAAAGGGTGTTCGTTTATATTCTCCAAAAGTTTTTTAAAACGCTTTTTACCCAAAGCAAAATTTTTATTACCCCCGTTTTGATCAATTATGCCGTCTGTGGTAAGGTAAAAACAGTCGCCTTTTTTGATTTTTATTTCATGGTTGGTGTATCTGTATTCAACGCGGGATGATTCATATCCTATGCTTTGTTTATCTCCTTTTATGTATTTTATTTCTCCCTTTGTTTTATAGAACATATAATTTCTAGCAGCAGAATATACAATTTTATTTTTATCCGGCTGGATTAACATTAAACTTATGTCCAACCCGTCATCAGAAAGCGTTCCCGTATCTTGTCTGTGCAAAGTCAAACGGAGCATTAAATTTAATTCCCTTAAGATTTTGGCAGGGTCATAAAATTCATAATCCACAATGTGATTTAGAATTGAGTTTGCAGTCATTGTCATTAAAGCTCCCGGTACGCCATGCCCGGTACAGTCAATTACGCCTATTAAATAATTCTGCTGAAAGCTATTAAACCAATAGAAATCTCCGCCAACTATGTCTTTGGGTTTCCATATTACAAAACTATCCTGGGAAAATTCATTTAAAGTCTCCGAAGCAGGAAGAATTGAATGCTGTATTAACTTTGCATATTCTATGCTTGCTAAAATTTGTTTATTTTTCTTTTCAAGTTCGTTTGTACGCTTTTTAACGATGTTTTCAAGATTTTCGGTATAATTCTTTATTTCCGATACCATTACGTTGTAAGTATCTTCAAGTTCTCCGATTTCATCTTTTTTAAGTACCCTTGCCCGCACGGTTAAATCCCCCTGTTTCATTTTTGACATTATCAAGGATAGGGATAAAACGCGTTTAATAATCATTTTATTTGAAATAAATATGATTGATATTAATAATGCAACGAACGAAAGCATTGTGATTGTTAGAATAGGATAGAATTGTGAAAATTTTACGATTTTCGATGTATCAATAAATACAAGAACGAACCAGTCAATTTGAGGTATAAATGCAAGTGATACTAAGTATTGCTTGCCTTGGCGCTTAATGTTTAAATCTTGGCTTTGCATACGGTTTTCAGGCATATAAATTTTTGCCATTTTCGTTTTAAGCTCTTGGCTTTTTTCCTTAGTATCAAATAGAGAATAAACCTGCTTTTTATTAACGTATTTTCTGTCTTTAAAAGCCATGATTTTTCCGTTTTTATCAAACAAAACGATAAAAGCGCCCTTTTGTTCTATTTCTAACATGGTTTTTAAAAATACGGAAATGTCAATCCCCGTACCCACAACGCCTAATGTTTTGCCGTTTTGTTTTACCGGAATGTTAATCCAAAAACGCGTTTTATCTAATTTAGGGTCGTAATCAATATCAAGATAAAATTTTTGTCCGCCGTGGATTGTTGCAAAATACCAGTTGTCAATTTTGTTTTTTGGGGAAATAACGCTTTCAAATTTATTTCTTAAATAATACCTTTTTGATTTATGTACTACAGCATAAACCCCTGGTTTATTTTCCATGTGTTTTGAAAAATTAGAGAAAATTTGAAAAGCGTACTTTTTAAGTTTTGGATTCCTTTCATTTTTTAGCCAATCTCTTACAACTATATTTCTGGATAATTGCATACAGGCATTTATATCCCTTTTCATTCTTGTAGCAAGACGCTTACGAATTGTGGATACATACATTTCGGTATATTTTTTAGCTGTAGTTTCTCTAATATTCGTTACTATAACGTAAGTAAAAATGATTGATAATACGGTAACAATTAAAAAGATTAATAAAATATTCGCTGCAAATACTGTTTTTATACTCTTACGTTTCACTTTAATCTCCCTAAACTCATTAACATATAATTTTTTCTGCTTAATAATATTTATTGTAGAATTTTAATTAAATGCAAAAATAATTTTCATTTATTGTTAAGGTAAGGATAAAAGTCTTGAAAAACTTCTTTGCTGTTTAATATTTTTGCGTGTGCATCCATACCCATTAAAAACGGGTTTTTTGAAAAATCGTAACCTTTATTTAAATTTGCGCCTTTTAACCTTCCTGTTTGGTCGTTTTGAATGTCGATTGCGTCGTCCTCTGCCCAAAGTGAAACGTAAGTTATTTTCCCGTTGTCAAGCGGACTTATACCAACGTAATCATCTTGCGTTAAACCGGCATGAGATTCTTTTGCAGCTCCTTCAATTCTTTGGTTTTTAATGTTATTTGAACCGTAAGGAGTATCATCTAAAAATCCTTCGTATGTATGCAAGCCGGATTCGATTGGGGATCCGGGCACAAAATCTTCTCCGTCAAAAAATGGTGCAAGTGAATTGAAAAAGTTTGCCGTTAGTCCGTAATTACCGCCTGCAAGTAAAACGAGTGTGCTTATTTTATCGAAACGGTTGTCATTTTTATCAAAAGTTCCGTTATTCTGCAAACCGTATAAATACCCTCTTGCTAGTGCGCATCCCAATGAGTGAGCAATAATATCGACTTTATCAACGTTTAAGTAATCCAATACTGCATCAATAAACGACCGCACATCGTTAATATTTGAAGTTAAACAGCTATTAATTTGTACCGTCGCGGGTTCTCCGAGATAAGACAACGCCCAAATTTCCGAATCATTATAATCCTTTTCTTTTAGCCATTTTCTAATATTATTCCATGAAAAGTTAAGAAAATAGTCAAAAGCCGACCCAGTTGCAGAAGCTCCGTTTCCATGTATTAAAATAACGGGAACTTTATTAACGTTATTCCTGTTGATTTTTTTATCAGAATTTAGAATTCCTCCAAATCCTTTAATATAATCTCCCTGACCAAGCCCGCCTGTATCTAAAATTTTAGGAAAATCTAAAGGATATCCGGTTTTGATTTTATCATAATGTTCAGCCATGTGGAGATTATAAATCCCTTAATATTATTTGTCAAGTTCATAATTGCTGAAGAGTGCAAATTTGAAAATTTTATAAATTTATCATTAAAAATCTACTTTCAATTTATTTCCAAAATCCCGAACCGTGGTTGTGACAGCTTTATTTTGTAAATAAATTTTTCCGTTATCAATGTAAAGCAACGAATATAAATCCTTAGTAGGGAAAGTACAAACGCGTTTTTGATAAACTTTATTGTTTTATAAACGGGAACTTGAAAATATAAATATATATTTATCAAGGGAAGGAGCAATGCCATTGACGCTTCTGTAACCGTATCAATGAATATTATAGTATTATTTCTGCGTTAAGGTAATTTAATCTTGCCGGGAGTACTTACACTTGCTTATTGTAAATATTTTACAAAAAAAGCTTTTACAACGGTTTATGGGTTAAAGCAAATGAAATATAAAAATCTAAATGCATATTCGAATAAAACGGCTATTTTTGATAGATAAATATAATTTCTGCTTAATTTTAAAGTTTGCACTTTTTATTAAACTCGTTCCATTTACATTTATTTACGAAAAAATAAAAAATATTGTTGAATTATTGAAAAATGTTGTATAATTAATTTAGGTTTTAAATGAAAAATAATGCAATAAAAATATAAAACATTTTACATATTTGAAATATTGAATATAATTAGTTAGAATGATTGATTTATTATTGTACTAAAGTGATTTTAAAATTGAAGTACAATAAAATTTTAATATATTTGCAATTGAACATTAAAATCCTCAGTTGTATTTGAATTTAAAATCATCTCGGTATAATTAAATTTTGAATTGTGCATAAATGTTATATGAAAAAAATAAGCAAAGACCGGTACAATATACTTGAGAAGATAAATCAAGGCGCAATGAGTAAGGTGTATCTCGGTTTTGATACCGAAGAAAACGTTAAAGTTGCAATAAAAGTTTTATCTTTGCCTGCTGATAAAAATTACGATGAGGCATTTTTACGTTTTAAAAGGGAAGCGAAAATAGTCTCAAATTTATCTTATCAATACATTATCAAACTTTATGATATTGTTGGGGATGAGAACGAGTATTCTCTGGTAATGGAATACTTTCCCGGTGGCAATTTAAAAGAAAATATAAATGAATTTAATATAAAAGAAAAAATTGAAATTATTAAAATGTGTTCAGAAGCGCTTACTTATATTCATCATAACAACGTTATACACAGGGATATAAAACCTGATAATATTTTAGTTAAAAAAAATAAAACTATTGATTTGCGTATCATTGATTTCGGGCTTGCATATTTAACTAATTTTACGGATGTTTTTAAAAAAGGTTCGGTCGTCGGGTCATTTGCTTATATTTCTCCCGAGCAAACGGGATATTTAAAACGGGAAATAGACAACAGAAGCGATTTGTATTCCCTTGGCGCAACGTTTTACGAACTTGTTACCGGCCACCCGCCTTTTGTTGAAAAAGACTTAGGCCGTCTTATACATAAACATTTGTCGGAAAAACCCGTTACCCCTTCTAAGTTAAATAAAGAAATACCCCCGGTTATTGATGAAATTATTTTAAAACTTTTAAATAAAGAACCCGGAGAACGTTATCAAAGCGCAGACGGTTTGTCATCTGACCTTGAGCATTACTTAAGCAACCCGGAACAAACTTATTTTTCAATAGGCCTTAAAGACAGAGCAATTAAACTAAATTTTCAGGTGAAAATTGTTGGCAGGCAAAGAGAACTTGGAGAGCTAAAAAACAGGTATAAACGCGTAAAAAATAAACGTCCGAATATTGTTTTTATAGAAGGTCCTACAGGGATAGGCAAAACAAAACTGGCAAATTCTTTTAAAGAAGAATTGATTAACGAAAATAACGTTTTTTTATCTTTCCGTTGTTCAGATTCATACAAAAATATACCTTATGCTCCTTTTCAAAGTATGGTTGCAGAGTATTTTAATAATTATTACAAAAGTGAATATCACGATAAAATTTATAATTTTCTAAAAGACGATACTTATTTTCTACAAAATTTATTCCCGGCTTTTTTATTACGTTTTCTTGACGTTGTGTATCATGATGAGAATTTTAAGAATAAAAATACAAAGGAAACGGTCTTAAACTCTGTAAACAACCTTTTTAATATATTGGGAAGTCTTGATGAAAGCATTGTATTATTTATCGATGATTTCCAATGGGCAGATGAAGGCACATACGAGTTAATCGAATTAATGGCTGAAAAGCTTAGAAATACTAAAGTTATGATTTTGATTGCAATTAGAGATGAATATTCTCATGCAGAAATATTGCGTTCCATATATAATAAGTCCAACATTTGTTCATACATTGACCTCGATGCCCTTGAATTTGAAGAACTTCCTGAACTCGTTAACCGTCTGTTCGGTTATAAAATTACATTTGATGATTTGTTTTATAAAATGATTTTTTCCAATACTTTAGGTAATCCTTTCTTCATACTTGAAAATATTAAGTTTTTACATGATAAAGGAGCGATAACGGAGAAAGACCACGGATGGGATATACGTTATGAAATACTGCAAAATTTTACTTTTGAAAACGATGTTCATAAAGTATTGTTAAACCGCCTTGCTAATATGAATTCCAGAGATATCGAAATACTTGCTTTTGCATCTGTAATCGGAAAAGATTTTGATACTCATGTTTTAAATAAAATGTGTACACGATACCGGGGAAGCGAAAACCTTGAGGAAATCATTATTGCGCTTGACAACGCAAAGCAGGAACAACTCATTGACATTAACGTTTTTGAAGGCGCAGGCTCTTTTTACTTTGTAAATGAGAAGATTTGTGATCATTTATATGAAACGCTTTCTAATGATGAGAAAGACGGTTTAAATAAAGCTTGTGCTGAAATATTAGAAGAAAAATATTCGGATAAACTTCATTCCGGGACTTTTCGCATTGCTTATCATTACAATAAAACTAATGATAGTGATAAAAAATTGAAATATAATCGCATGGCGTATGAAGAAGCTTTATCCAGCCATTCACTTGGAAACGCAACGTATTATGCGGAAAAATTAATGAATTTATATTTAAATATGGATGATATTAATAAAGAAAAATTACAATTCGTTTTGGATAGCTGTAATTTTATGCATAAAACGGGGAAAATCAACCTTGCATTCAAATACCTTGACAAAGCTTTAAAAATAACTATTGATCAATCCTGGAATAAACTTGAGCTTGAAACTTTGATGCGCTTAGGCACAGGCCATTATTGGATAAATAATTTGGGTCAGGCCATGAAATATTATAACGAAGCAATTATAATGTCGGAAAAATATGGAATTGAAATTAAAGATGCAAAACCTTTTAATCTTATCGGCTCGTCGTTATTCTTTAACGGGGATATGAAAAAAGCCGGTGAGTATCTGGATAAAGCAATAAAATACGTTCAAAGAGATGATGTAGCAAACGTAATAAGTGCGTATGGCAGGCGCTCTTGGGTCAGATTTTCTCTTGGCGATGCTAAAGCTGCAATGAACGATGTGAATTTTATTGAGAATGCAATTAAAGATATTAAAAATCCAATTTATCTGGCCGAAGCTTATCATTATTGTTCGATAACTTATACTTATTGTAATGTTGACCATGAAATAGCTCTTGATTACTCTTTGAAATCTGAAAAATACGCCAAAGAAACGAATAATATAATGTTTGAGTATTCATCCAAACACGCGCAAGCAAAAGCGTATAACAATTTAGGCGAGTATGATAAAGCAATTGAGGCGGTTAAAAAGGGAATTGAGCTTTCAAAAAAGCATAACGTTGTTTACGGAATAGATTTTTATTATGGCGACCAAATTGAAGCGTATCTGAATAAACTTGATTTTAGAAGGGCAAATAACCTTGCTATTAATCTGTATCAACGCAAGGATTTTATTAATATTCTTGACCCTTTGGTTATTTTATATAAGGCCAGAGCTATATTTTATTATCTTGATAACGAGAACGAAAAATGTCTTGAAATACTCGATGAAGCATGGGAAAAAGGCGTTAAATCTACAAGCCCTCATTACTGGATATTTATATTATATTTTAAAAGTTACGTTCTTAAAACTATGGCACGACTCAAAGAAAGCGATATGGCTTATGAATCCGCATTAAAGATTTTAAATAAAGCTCCGCAGTTCGATTTTTTATTGGAACAAACTTATGCTTTCATTAACCAAGTTGAAAAAGTGCGTTCTTCAAAGACTCATGCAAGTTCGTCAACATCTTCAATAAAAGATACGTTGCAATTAAGAAATATAATTAAAACGAGCCAGATAATTTCTTCAATACTGGATATTAATCAGTTATTAAATGTAGTTATTCAGGAAGCCATTGAAGTTACCGGAGCGCAAAGGGGCGCTTTATTGCTCCTTAATGACAAAACCGGCGAGTTTGAGTACCGCGTTATGAAAAACGTTTCAAACAGAAAAAAATTCAAGGTTTCGCAAAATTTAATTAACTGGGTTTTAAAAAATAAACGCGGAATTATTTTTACAGGTGAAGATTCTATTCAGGGAATTGATACAACGAAAAGTATTATAACCGAGAACATTAGGTCAATTATATGTTCCCCGCTTATATATGAAGATAAATTTATCGGGATAATTTACCTTGATAGCAAACTTATTGATTCCCTTTTTTCAGAAGAAGACATGGAAATTTTAAGTATTTTTTCTTCCCAAGCCGCTATCTCAATTATTAATGCGGAAAAAAACGCAATGATAAAAAAGCAATTTTCCGATTCTATTAACATTATTTATTCCCTGATGGCAAAAGGTTCATCAAGAATCTATGAAGCAACGCAGGAAGTTTCCAAAATATGCGTTCAATTTGCTGAAAAACTTGCGCTATCCGCAGAAGACAGAGAAGATATTCGCATCGCTGCCATATTACGCGATGTTTCGTTATTGGGTTTGGGTGAAAGATTATTATACGGTAAAATATCATTGTCCGAAGAAGAATTAAAAATAATTCAAACGCACCCTGAAAAAAGCGCCGAGCTTATTGAGGACCTTGAGGATATTGAAAATATAAAAGAGATGATATTGCAACATCAAGAACGATATAACGGAATCGGGTATCCTAAAGGTTTAAAGGGAAATGAAATCGTTCTAGGCGCGAGAATAATTGGTATCGTTGATGATTTTGTTCAATTGCTTCGGCGTAGGGATTTACAATTTAAAGATAAGAAGAATCGCATCATTCAGGAGTTTGAAGAAAACAAAGGCGTTTTGTATGACCCTGAACTCGTTGATGTCTTCATAGAATTAATAAATGAAAAGAAACTTGTATATATAATCGATGAAAAAGATATTACAGAAAATGAAAAGTATAGCAAAACAATATGGCAAATACCGAGTAATATAAATTTTGAAATAATTTTAGCAGAACGCGTTATGAATAAAATTAAACAGAGAGTTGATATTGATGCGGAGACTGCGTTTTTTATGGACTACGGGCTTTGTGAAGTAATTCGCAACGCAATAATTCATGGGAATAAATATAACGAGAATAAAAAAGTTACGGTTACTCTTGAGATAGTAAAAACGGATAAGGAAAAAGACAAATTAATAATTGTTATCACGGATGAAGGTAAGGGCATGGATGTGCGTGAACACATTAGGTTTAATCAAAGCCGCAGGGAATTGTTTTCCGTTATTGATGAGCTTGATTATATTAAACAAAAAAGAGAAGATTTAAATGATGATGATGATTTTATTAAAGCATTAAAGCATTTAAACGGATTTAAATTGAAATATTATACGGATTTTAATACGTTTCGTGAATTAGAAGGTACGGACGTTTCCGGCGGGGTAGGGCTTTTACAGGTTATGGGATTTTTTGATAACGCTGAACTTAAAAATAAGTACACCGGTGATGAAATTAGCGGTTTAAAAGTCGTTCTTGAAAAAATAATTTAGTTTTTTATTAATAATCGTCTATTTTCAAAACTCTTTTAAACCCTTCCTCTTTAACAGGGTATTCGATTTTAGCGTATAACTGGGAAATAACCATCTCGGGCATACTATCATCATTTTTTTTGTTTCTTTTCATACACGTTTCTACTGAAGTATTTACAAAAATAACTCCAATTGATTTATTCATTTCTTTGGCAATGCGTATATAATTTTTTCTTGAATCTCTTGTTACGCTTGTATTATCAATCAATACTTTTCTGTTTTTTTGCAAATAATGTTCGAATATTTTTCGCTCAACGTGCTTGACAAGGTATTCATCTTTTTCGTTGAAATAACTGCTTTTCCATTCGTCTCCGAAATTAGTCATTTCGTATAAAACATTACGAATAACTTTTCTATTTATCCGTTTAAAATCTGTATCCTTAAAATATGCTCTTGAGAAATGGGATTTCCCCGCTCCGGGTAATCCGCATACCATAACAACATCGAGTTTTAAAAAAGGCGTTGTATCCATGTTAAACTCCTTTGTAATATTAATTATCGGCAATTTAATGCGTTATTAATAATTATTTGAACAAACTTAATGCCATATTTTTTTTACCTATTAACTTTTTTCGTTGCATTTTAGGATTAATTAGTGTTATTATAAATTAGAAAATGTTAATGAGGTGGATATTGATGAAAAAAGCATTGTTTTTAATAATTATATTAGCAAATGTTATTGTTTTATCCGTTTTTAATAAAGCCGGCGCAAAGGGGAAAACAGTGCGTTTTGTAGTCAGCGCGCGGAAACATACTTTAGACCAATACAAACGGGGAACTTTTGCGTTTGCAAGATTAAAAAAACGTGTAAGATATAAAGTTACAATAAGCGGTAATGCGTACTTTGGAAAAAATAAAGCAAAAGGAATTTTTGTGCATTTCGTCAATAATAAAGAAGACAGCAACGCAGAAAGGTTTTTGTTCGTAAAGCCGGGGGATTATTTTTATATTCATACGGGCGGTTCAAGGCCTTTTATTATGGCTTTTTTTATGAAATTCTATTCTAACAGAGCAACATATAAGGGAAGACTTATCGTTACATGCACCCCTGAAGGGAAATGGCTTTCTGATTATAAATATAAAGAAGAAGATATGTATAAAGGCATTAAATAATATTAACGAATTATAACGTAAAACCCGGTAGAGAATTTCCGTTTTATCGGGTTTTTTTATTTGTTTAAAAAAAGTATCCCGCCCAAAATAAAAAATTCCGCTTAAATTAACTAAAGTTAGCAAAGAAACTAAAAAATTTAACTAAAGATATATTTTATAAATCTCTCTTTAAAACTATAATTTGCATAAGAATTATGATTAGACGTCTAATTTTTGTACAGCTTTTAGCTTTTAGAGCTACAAGCTTAAAATTATAAATCAGGGAGATGGTATAATGATACAACTATCCGAAAAACATGACTTGGTGCGTAATTTCATTAGAGAGATTACTGAAAACGAATTTAAAGATAAAGCAGAAGAAATTGATCAGGAGCATAGATATCCTGAGGAAAACGTTAAGCTATTAAGAGATCTCGGTTACGCCGGACTTGGTATTCCAAAAGAATATAAAGGTTCGGGTGGAGATTATTTGTCCTACATTATAGCATTAGAAGAAATAGCTCGTTACTGTGCAACGACTTGCGTTGCTTATTCTGCGCATGTTTCTCTTTGCTGTGACCCTATTCTGAAATACGGTACTGAAGAACAGAAAAAGGAATTCCTCGTTCCCCTTGCTTCCGGCGAAAAATGGGGCGCTTTTGCGTTAACCGAGCCGAACGCTGGAACAGATGCTTCTGCTCAGCAAACAACAGCTGTACTTGACGGCGATGAATGGGTATTAAACGGATGCAAAATTTTTATAACTAATGCTCGCTTTGCTGATATTTACATCGTATTTGCAATGACTGACATGACAAAAGGAGTAAAAGGAATTAGTGCTTTTATTGTTCCTGCTGATACCCCCGGTTTTACAATCGGAAAGATTGAGGATAAACTCGGTATATGCGGTTCAAGTACAGGTGAACTCGTTTTTGAGAACGCAAGAATCCCTAAAAACTATATGTTAGGAAAAGAGGGCAAGGGGTTTGGAATAGCAATGAAAACCCTTGACGGCGGTCGAATTGGAATAGCAGCGCAAGCATTGGGAATTGCTCAAGGCGCTTTGGATGAAACGGTAAAGTATATGAAAGAGCGTAAGCAATTCAAAAAACCTTTGTCAGCGCAACAGGGTTTGCAATGGTATATTGCTGAAATGGCAACGAAAATTGAAGCCGCAAGGTTATTGATTTACAGCGCGGCGAGTTTAAAAGCTCAAGGTAAACCATTCGGCAAAGAAGCGGCAATGGCAAAATTGTTCGCCTCAGAGGCCGCAACTTTTGTAACGCATAAAGCCATTCAGTTGTATGGAGGTTACGGTTTTACAAAGGATTATCCCGTTGAAAGAATGTACCGTGATGCAAGAATAACGGAGATTTACGAAGGTACTTCTGAAGTACAAAAAATGGTTATCGCGGCAAATGTGCTGAATTAAAGGAGGTATGAAATGTCAATAAAAAATATAATAGTTTTAGTTAAACAAGTTCCAGATACAACGGAAATAAAAATAGACCAGGAAACCGGTACTTTGATTAGAACGGGTATTCCTAGTATAATGAACCCTGATGATAAACACGGTTTGGAAGCAGCGCTTTTAATTAAAGAAAAAACAGGGGCAAAAGTAACGGCAATTACTATGGGCCCGCCTCAGGCAAAATCCGTTTTATATGAAGCTTTAGGCATGGGCGCTGATAAAGCAATTCATTTAACGGACAGAGTGTTCGGCGGTGCTGATACTCTTGCGACTTCATATACATTAACAAGTGCAATTAAAAAGTGGGGAGATTTTGACATAATTTTTGCCGGTAGGGAAGCAATTGACGGTGATACGGCGCAAGTAGGACCTCAAATCGCAGAACAACTCGACATCCCTCAGGTAACTTATGTTAAAGATATTAATTTAAATGGTGATGAACTTATCGTTCAAAGAGCACTTGAAGACGGTTATTATGAAATTAAAGTAAAAACTCCCGTTCTTCTAACAGTTATCAAAGAACTAAACAAACCGCGATATGTAAATGTAATGCATTTGTTCAATGCTATCAATCAAGAGGACGGAAAAGAACTCGTTACATGGGGGGGAGATGATTTGGATTTGGATACAACGAGGCTCGGTTTAAAGGGCTCTCCGACAAAAGTATTTAAAAGTTTTTCTCCTACAATAACGCGTTCTGCTGAAATTTTAGAAGGTGATACAAATGAACAGGCAAGAGAGCTTAAGGTACGGCTTAAAGAAAAGTGCCTTATTTAATAATGCGGAGGTAAAATTATGTCAAATAATGATTATAAAGGAATAATGGTTTTTGCTGAGCAACGTTCAGGTGAACTGCAGAAAGTTGCGCTTGAGCTTTTAGGCGAGGGCAGAAAACTTTCAGAAAAATTAGGTTGCGAATTATCCGCAACCATAATTGGAAAAGAAATTAAACAGTTATCCGATATGCTTTTTGCGTACGGCGCTGATAAAGTATACTTTGTAGATAACAACAAATTAAAAGATTACAACACAGAAGCGTATTCAGACGCTTTTGTTGAAGTGATAAATAAATATAAGCCGGAAATAGTTCTTCTCGGAGCTACTACCATTGGTAGAGATTTAGCTCCGAGAATTTCTGCTAGAATTAAAACGGGATTAACAGCGGATTGCACACGCCTTGATATTGATGAAGAGAAAAAGATTCTTCTTCAAACGCGCCCTGCATTTGGCGGTAATGTAATGGCAACGATAATTTGCCCTGATTATAGGCCGCAAATGGCAACGGTAAGGCCTGGTGTTATGGATGCCATAACTCCGCAAAAAAATAAAAAAGGCGAGCTTTGCGAAGTGAAAGTTAGCTTAAACGGAACGCGTACTGAAATTTTGAACATAGTAAAAGAAGCAAAGAAGCATGTTTCCTTGCCCGATGCAAAAATCGTTGTAGCAGGTGGGCGTGGTGTAGGAACGGAAGAGAATTTTTCGTTGCTTGAAGACCTCGCTAAGGAATTAGGCGGTGAAGTTGGAGCCTCCCGTGCAGCAGTAGAACTTGGATATAGAAATAAATGTTGTCAAGTTGGTCAAACGGGATTTACGGTTAAACCGGATTTATACGTAGCTGTTGGAATTTCGGGTGCAATTCAACATTTGGCAGGTATGCAGAATTCCAAAACAATAATTGCAATTAACAAGGACCCGAACGCCCCTATTTTTAAATTGTGTGACTATGGAATCGTAGGGGATATGGAAAAAATTATTCCGGCCTTAATTGATGAAATTAAAAACAGCCGGAATTAATTTAACCATTCTACCCTGATATGTGCCGGGCAAAACAGGCGTCTAAAGTTTATCCCTGCCCGGCGCATTCATTTAAACGGGCGAAAGATAATTTGAAATTTAATTTGTTTATTAGTTTAAAACAGGAGTGCTGTTATGATTACATTCGCCGACCTACCTAAAGAACTTCTTGAGTTTATAAATATATGGAAAAATAAAGAAGGCAATCTTATAATGATTTTTCATGAGATACAAAATTATTACGGATACGTGCCAAGAGAAATTGCTTTTGAGCTTTCTGAAATGCTGAATATCCCCGTTGCCCGTATTTATGAAATATTAACATTTTACAGTCATTTTAAGTTAGAGCCTCCGGGCAAATACATTATCTCCGTTTGCATGGGTACGGCGTGTTATTTAAAAGGCGCTCTGGATTTAATCAAAGAATTAGAAAACATGCTTGATGTGAAGCAGGGGGAAATCACTGAAGACGGGCTTTTTGAATTACAGAGTGTGCGCTGCATCGGTTGTTGCGGTGCTGCTCCGGTTTTAACGGTTAATAACGAAGTATATACAAAAGTAGAGAAAAAAGATTTACACGGTATTATTATGGAATACATGAAACAGGAAAAAGAAATAAAGCAAACGGCAACCTAAGGCGGTTTTATGTCAAAATTAAGTTTAGAAGAAATAGAAAAAATTAGAAATATAAAAATGCGGGAAATTGAAACGCGGATTTTTAAAAAAAACCGGATACAAATTTTTGTTCACCTTGATAAAAAAGAAATTTTATCAGGTAATAAAGACGTTCTTTTTGCTTTTAAAAAAGAACTTGAAAAACTAAACATAGAGGGTGTTATTCTAAAGCAAATTGCAGAAGAAAAAAAGCATAATATTAAACCCTTTGTTGAGATAATTGTTCCGGGTAAAAAAATCTTCCAGTTCCCTGAGGTTTCCGTAGAGCATGCAGAGCAAATTTTATCCGAATGTATACCCAAAATTAATGATGAAAAAAATGATTAAGAAAAATCCTTTTTGGAGGAAACATGTATTTATATACAGTAATTATATGCGGCGGTACGGGCTGTCATGCCGGGAAAAGCAACGAAATATATGAAAATTTTAAAACCGAAATTAAAAATAAGGGACTGGGAAATGAAGTTAACGTAATTTTATCCGGTTGTTTCGGGTTGTGCGAAAAAGGTCCGATTGTTAAAATTACTCCCGATTATATTTACTACGTTCACGTTAAACCCTTAGATGTTGCTGAAATTGTCTCGGAACACTTTGTTAAGGGTGCTCCTGTTAACAGGCTCGTTTACAAAGACCCAAAAAATAAAGAAAATAGTTATAGTGATATAAGTTTTTATTCAATGCAAAACCGGATAGTTTTAAAAAATTGCGGTTTAATTGATGCCGGTGACATAACAGAATATATTGGTTCGCAGGGATATGTGTCTTTAGAAAAAGCGCTTCTGCATATGACCCCCGAACAAGTCGTTGACGAAATGAAATGCTCCGGTTTAAGGGGCAGAGGCGGGGCAGGGTTTCCTACATGGCGTAAATGGAGTTTTACAAAAAACGCAGATGCTTTAAAAAAATACGTTATTTGTAATGCAGATGAAGGTGATCCCGGTGCTTACATGGATAGAAGCGTAATCGAAGGTGACCCGCATTCCGTTATTGAGGGAATGATAATCGGGGCTTATGCTGTTAATGCACGGCAAGGATATATTTACATCAGGATTGAATATGACCTTGCTATTAAACGCGTTAAAAAGGCAATCCGCGATGCTTATGAGTACGGGTTTCTAGGAAAAAATATACTAGGTAGCGGTTTTACTTTTGACATTGACGTTAGAATGGGCGCAGGAGCTTTTGTCTGCGGAGAGGAAACTGCGTTAATTGCTTCGATTGAAGGTAAACGCGGAACTCCTATTCCAAGACCGCCTTATCCTGCAACAAACGGATTATTCGGTTATCCTACGTTGATAAACAATGTTGAAACATGGGTGAACGTAACGCGTATAATTCAAATGGGTGCAAATGTATTTTCCAAAATAGGAACGGAAAATTCAAAAGGCACGAAAGTATTTTGTTTAACGGGTAAAGTAGAGAATTCCGTTGTTGTTGAAGTTCCAATGGGAACGACTTTGCGGGAAATTGTTTATGATGTGGGCGGCGGAATACGAAATAGTAAGAAAATTAAAGCCGTTCAAACAGGCGGTCCTTCCGGCGGTGTAATACCCGAAGATTTTATCGATACCCCTATAGATTATGAACACTTAAAAGAACTCGGTTCTATGATGGGATCCGGAGGCATGATTGTAATTGATGAGGACGACTGCGTTATTGATATAGCGAAGTTTTATTTAAAGTTTTGCGTTGAAGAATCATGCGGGCGCTGTGCTCCCTGCCGTATCGGTGGTTTTCAAATGCTTAATATACTTGAAAAAATCAGCAAAGGTCAGGGCGTGCTTGAAGATTTAAACAGGCTTAAAAAAATAGCCATTGCAATGAGTAAAGCGTCTTTATGCGGATTAGGCCAAAGTGCAGCTAATCCCGTTATATCTACAATAAAATATTTTGAACAGGAATATATAACTCACATACTTGAAAAGAAATGCCCTGCTAAGAAATGTAAAGATTTAGTTACTTATACAATAATTCAAAATAAATGCCGTAAGTGTTCTTTATGCGTTAAAAAATGTCCGGTTGATGCTATTTCAGGTGACAGGGAATCCGGTTTTATCATAGACAACGCAAAATGCGTTAAATGCGGAGCGTGTATAACGGCTTGCCCGTTTGACGCAATTTTAGGAGAGTAAAATGATTAAAGCAATTATTGACGGATATGAAATAGAAATTGAAAAGGGAACTACAATTCTAGATGCCGCGAAAAAAGTTCAGATAAATATTCCAACACTTTGTTATCACCCTGATTTACCCGCAACTGCCGCTTGCGGTATTTGCATTGTTAAGGTAAAACAAAACGGAACGGATAAAATCTTGCGCGCTTGCTGTACTCCCGTTGAAAACGGTATGGAAATAGTTACAAATGACCCTGAAGTAATCGTGATACGTCAAAACGTGTTACAGCTTATTTTATCAAACCATCCTAACGAATGCCTTGAATGTGAGCGAAACGGATCATGCGAACTACAAAAACTAGCATGGGAATTCGGTATAAAATCGCGTTATTTTGAAAATAATTACGAAAAATTACCAGAAGATGATTCAACGCGTATAATCATATTACATCCTGAAAAAT
Source organism: uncultured Spirochaetia bacterium (assembly GCA_964449345.1). Taxonomy (GTDB): domain Bacteria; phylum Spirochaetota; class CALGPD01; order CALGPD01; family CALGPD01; genus CALGPD01. The sequence goes on from CAYUYT010000028.1 coordinate 23,451, forward strand.
GTATCAAATGCGGGCGTTGCTTAGAAGTCTGCCAGCAAATGCAAAACGTTTGGGCACTATCTTTTCTTGAACGTGGAATTAAAACGCGTTTTGCCCCAGCAGGTGATACAAATGACGTTTTGCTTGACGATTCGCCATGTATCCGTTGCGGGCAATGCGCAGAACACTGTCCGGTCGGAGCAATAGTCGTTCTTGACCAGACCAAGCTCGTTTGGGAGGCATTGCGTAATGAAGATAAATACTGCGATGTTCAGATAGCTCCTTCGGTGCGTGCTGCAATCGGCGAATCTTTCGGTTTCGAGCCGGGAACAATTCTAACGGGCAAACTCTATTCGGTATTACGCCGTCTAGGTTTTAAAGCCGTTTTTGATACAAACTTCGCCGCTGATGTAACTATAATGGAAGAGGCAAGTGAATTTGTAGAACGCTTTGTGCATGAAAAAAAACAACTCCCTTTAATTACAACGTGCTGCCCTTCATGGGTGGATTTCATGGAAAAGCATCACCCGGATATGATACCGCATTTTTCATCCTGCAAATCGCCACAGCAAATTATGGGTGTTCTTGCCAAAACGTATTATGCTGAAAAAATGGGAATTGACCCTGAACAGATATTCATGGTTTCAATTATGCCATGCACTTCTAAAAAGTTTGAAATTATCCGAAGTATGGAAATGTTTTCTTCCGGCCACAGGGACGTTGACATCGTTTTAACAACGCGTGAGCTCGGGCGCATGATTAAGCAAACCGGACTTGATTTTGCCCGTATGAATGAAACCGAACCTGATTATATTTTAGGCGACTATTCGGGCGCGGGCACGATATTCGGCGCATCGGGCGGAGTTTTGGAAGCAGCATTGCGTACTGCTAACCATTTAATAACGCATAAAGAACTAGAGAAAGTAGAATTTGAACAAATGCGCGGGCTTGAGGGTATTAAAGAAGCAAAGTTAAATATTAACGGAAATGAGATACGCGTTGCCGCTGCACACGGCCTTGCTAACGTTGAAACGATTTTAAACGGTGAAGAACTTCCGTATCATTTCGTTGAAGTTATGGCATGTAAAGGCGGCTGCATCGGCGGCGGCGGCCAGCCATACGGAATAGGCATAAACAATGATATCCGCTTGAAGAGAATGGCAGGGCTTTACGCAGACGATAAAAACGCAAAAACGCGTTATTCTCATAAAAACCCTTACATTATAAAACTCTACGAAGATTTTCTAGAAACGCCTTTAGGCGAAAAAGCAGAAAGGTATTTACATACGAGTTACCGTGAACGCGTAACTTATAAGAAATAATTGTTATACCCCCTTTAAAATAGTTCATGCGTTGTCTGTTTCCCAAACGGGCAACGCTTTTTTTTTGAACTACGGTTAACGAGAAAGAAGTACTATCCCTATTTTTTTCATGAATTGTGATTACGAGTTAAGAATAAAGAGAAGAGAGTAATCCCACTGATGATGCAGATAATTTTTTAGCACCGTTGTTTTGTATTGGCAGGTACGCTACCTTGTATCGCTTCATTAATAATCACTTTTTTAGCTAACAACTTTCGAGGTTTTTATCGTTAAGTGTGCAAAAGCCTGGTTTAGGTTTTTTTTACCCTTATGGCGATTGCGCTTGGGTAAATTTTTCTCTATTTTAAAATAATATTACTTTTTTTGTGTAATTATCCGTTTTAATTAGTGTTTGTATATGTAAATGCTTAGGAGTATTTATATGAAAAGATTGATTTTACCGGTTTTATTTCTCGTTGTTTTGTTATTCGTTAGTGTGATTTATTCGGACGAAAACGTTGTAACGTGGAAGCAAGGCAAGGAGCTTGCAAGAAAATGGCTAATTAAAAACGCAGATAAAACGATTAAATTGTCGTTATACGTTCCTGACAGAAAAAATGGTTTTCATAGTATCAGACAATATTGGAATAAATATTTTTTTTTAAAGTATAAAGGTTATAAAATAGGTTTAACCGTTCACCCGCAATTGCGCAAACCTTTTTCGTTTAAAAAATTTAAGGAAAACTTTACTTCTGTTTCGTTTGATGATATTCCTGCGTTTAAACTTAATAAATGGAAAGTAACGCTTAGAACGCCTTTGTCTTCTTATAGTTATGAAAAGGTGAAAGTGCTTCCTTCGAATAAAAAAGGTTACGTTAAACTGTTTTTTAAGGGTGATTTTTTTTCAATCTTCGGCAGAAAGCAAACAAAGGAATGTTTAAATGTGCCTTTAGACGTAGGCCTGCCGCGCAAATGTTATTTTAGTATCCGGAAAAATATGAAATTTCAAATATTAATTCACGCACCCGTTGTTTTAAGGGATTAATATACTAAAGTGATTTTAAAATCAAAGTATTGTATATTGTAATTGCTTTT
>CAYUYT010000029.1:0-25674 GCA_964449345.1 uncultured Spirochaetia bacterium
CGCAAACAAAGCAAATCTAAAGCGTGTTTTTTTTAAAACCGCAGATCTTGATATTCATTCCCCGGTGGATTATGAAAAAGGTATGGATATGTTTGCCGAGTTCATAAGTGAGAATCCTGATAAACTTCTTGATTATTTAAATAAGTATCAAATGGCTGTTGAAGTCGTTTTTGATGCCTATGCTGATAATTATTTATCCGTTGAAGTTAAAAATTCTTCTCCTATCACACCGCAAGAGGAACAGCGCATTAACAATAAAATACAACATTATAAAATGCAAAGGACAGCGGAAGAAGTTTTTGATAGTTCAGAGGGCGCCGGCATGGGAATATATTTATCATTGAAAATGATGAACCAAGCAGGTATTGACACATCAATGCTTTCCATAGGAGCACAGGGAAATTCAACGGTTTTTCACCTTGAAACGCCTTACGGTGAAATAAAAGCCCCGCCTTATAATCAGGTGGCAAAGGAAATTTTAAAAGAAATTCAATCTTTGCCTAAATATCCTCAAAACGTAAAAGCATTACTTGTAAAATTGCTTCAAAAGGAAGTTAATATTCAAGAAATTTCAAAAGACCTTGAAAAAGACCCCGCGCTTTCTGCGGATATTCTCCGACTCGTTAATTCGGCAATGTTTGCAACAACGAGGAAGATTGCATCCATAAAAGAGGCATTAAATTATATAGGTATTAAAGGCCTAAAAAGCGTTTTATATTCATACGGTGCAATGAAAGTTATCGACAACAGGTTCGGAACAATTCAGGAAGTCTGGGAACATTGTCATAAAACAGCGCGTATAGCAGAAAAACTAGCAAGACAATACGTTCGCGCTAAAAACTGGGACGAATACTTTACAGCGGGATTATTGCACGATATGGGGAAAATCGTCATGATGTCCTTGAATAAAGAAAGCGCTCAAAAAATTGCGGAAATTTGTGATGAAAAAGGTATTTACATTCCCGTTCTTGAAGAAATTATGATGGGCATAAGCCACGCCAAAATCGGGGGAGAAATTGCAAAAATATGGGATTTTCCAAAGCCGCTTGTTGATGCAATTACTTATCATCACGAACCAATTATGGCAAAAGAAAATTCCGAAATAGTTTATACAATATTTTTTGCAAATTATCTTTCCGAAATAAATGATAAAAATCAATTAACCAAATACGCGCTGGAGCCGGAAGTAAGAATGTTTTTTGATATTAATTCGACTTCTGATTTAATCGATATTGCAGAAAATATGAAGATAATATAAAGATGTCTAATATTTTTACTTAATATTATTGACAAATAGTTCGACTAATTATATAAATTAAAAAAAAGATGGGGATATTGCTATTTCATCAAGCAAGAATTGTTTTTAAAATATGGATAATAAAATTAAAGCGTTAATTGAAGAAAAAAAACCCGTTGTTTTTAAAACGGTGGCTGTTAATATGCAGTTTTTTGACAATATTGAATTGGTTCTTTCCCAAATTTTGCAAATGAAAAACTACCAGCATTTAAAAACACCGCTTTTCTTTATTCTAAAAGAGATTATAGAAAATGCACATAAATCTAACCTGAAACGTGTTTTTTTCAATGAAAACGGACTTGACATCTTCAACCATAAAGATTATGAATTTGGAATAGAAAAATTTTCCAATGAAGTTCGGGATGACCCGGCTAAGTTAATAGAAAAACTAAAGCAAAGCGAAAAATACGTTAAAGTCGGGTTTAAAGACTATTCTAAAACCGATTTGAAAATACAAATTGAAAATAATTCAAAAATTGTTTCGCAGGAAAAACAACGTATCAAACAAAAATTAACTTATTTTATTGAAAACGCTAATTCAATGGATATGTTTGACCAGCTTGAAGGTGCAGGCATGGGGCTTTATCTTTCACTAAAAATGATGGATCAAATAGGCATTCCACCGAATTCCTATTCAATTAACGATTCAGACGAGCATACAATATCCAAAATTGAGTTTGAATATAAAAGCGTTAATCCACCGCCATATAACGAAGTAACTAAACAAATACTTGACACTATTGAAAAATTACCGGATTATCCACATTCCATACAAAAAATCCTTGATAAACTTAATCAAGAACAAGAAGTTGACTTTGAAGATATTGCAAACGACCTTGAGCATGATCCGGTTTTAAGCGCCGATGTTTTAAAACTCGTTAATTCTGCAAAGTTTATGGTTAACCGCCGTATCGGCTCTATTAAAGAGGCATTAAAAATAATAGGGCTTAAAGAAATTAAAAGTATTATTTTTTCTTACGGGGCAATGAAAACAATTAACGAACGTTTTGGAACTATTCAGGAAATATGGGACCACTCATACCGCGTAGCAAGCATTTCGAGAATTATTGCAAAAAAAGTTTTAAAAAAACAAAACGACGATGAGTTTCATTCAGCAGGGCTTTTGCATGATATAGGAAAAATTGTTTTGATGAGCATTACTAAAGAACAAGCGGAAAAAATAGAACAAATATGCCGTACTAAAGGAATTGATATGCCTATCATGGAAGAACTTATGTTAGGTATAAGCCACGCAAAAATTGGCGGTGAAATTGCTGAGTTCTGGCATTTCCCGGATACACTCGTTGACGCTATAACGCACCACCATGACCCGATTATGGCAGAACAGAATAAAGACATCGTATATACAACGTTTTTGGCAAATTACCTTGCGGAAAATCATCATGAAAGCACTGTAACTGTTCACGCAATTGATTTTGAAGTTAGAGATTTTTTTAATTTCAAAACAGACGCGGATTTAATTAATTTTATCGAAAAATACCGCATAAGGGATTATATTGACTGATAAATAAAAAAAAATTGAAAATTTTTTAGAAAAAATACACCTTGCAAATGAAACGCAGTATAAAATCTTAGTTGACTTACAAAAATGCGTTTTAAATATTTATCCCGAAAGTGAACAGGAATAAAATACCACGGGCTTTGTTTTATTATTGATTCAAGGTTATTTTGCGAAATTTTTATCAGAAAAAACCACATTTCTCTTAAATTCGATTCCGGCTCGGTAATGAACGCCCCTGATGCTTTGTTAGAAGGTAAGGGGAAAAAGCGAAGGCATTTAAAACTTTATATGGTTGAAGATATAAAAAATAAAAAAGCCGAATATTTCTTAAAACAATGTTTTGAAAAAAAATTTAAAAATTCGCTTTTACGATTTGCTTACTACTTTAAACCGAATTTTAAGTTTTTAAATATTTGAAGCAAAACAGTAAACTTTAATCTTAGCCGCTGATTTTGCAGTTTTTTCCGGCTTAATAAAAAAAACGCGTTTTTTGCTTTTAACAGTGGCATTTTGACTAAACAAATTCCATTTAAAATTTACACTCTTAACAATTTAAATCCCCTTATCCCATTATGCGTTGATTTTTAGTAAAAATATATTTTTAAGGAACGCAGATCTGCTTTCCCTACCGGCATTTGTCTTTATCATTTTTTTCAAGATATATTCCATAGTTTAAAGGAGGGTGATATAACATACTATTGTTTACGGTTAAAAAAGTCAGGATTCTTTTTTAAAAACTGTCTATAAATTATCATGCCACCCTTTAAAGATCTAACATAGTTTACACCAAAATTTGATAAAATATTAACTCCTGTAAGAGTTCGATTACCACTTCTGCATATTAATATAATTTTTTTATCATTATGTTTTAAAATAATATCTTTTTTAGAATTTAGTTGCCCTAACGGTATGTTTAATATACCATCTATTTGCCCAAGTCGGCCTTTTAACTCAAATGGTTCTCTAATATCAATTAAAAGATACTTTTCTTTATAGTTTTCTATTTTCAAAATATTCATAAAATCGTCTATTAAAATTTCTTTCTTTTCATTATCTGCATTCAAAAAGACAATTGTAAAAATTATAACAAAAATTATTGAAGGTATTAACAGTTTATTCATTTTTCTTTCTTTCCGGGTTATATCGTCTAAAAGTAGTTTTCATTATTATCCAAAACAAAATAATTCTATCCTTATTTTTTTTGTGAAAACAAAAAATGGTTGAAATAGAAAAAATCCTTCCCACTATTTTTTTACACAACAAAACAGGAAAAACTTTATGAACAACGAAAACTTATTCACAGCAAAGACAAATGACAATCATGATTTTTTAAAAGATGCAGTTAAAGAAATTTTCCAGCAAAATTTAGAATACAAAATTGAAAAATATCTTGAAGCTAGAAAATATAAAAAAATGAAAATCGTAAGGGACATAGGAACGGTTATAAGCCGTGCAGTTGAATTGCTAACGCGGGAAGGAGGTTTCTCGCGTTGTATTTTAAAAAAAGCGGACTAGGCCAAACCTGAATCACCAATCTAGTTTGACCGGAATATGCAAAAGTTAAGAAAAATGAAACTAGCAGTTCTGTTTTATTAACAGATGTAGGTTTTGGAGTTTCACAAATTATACCTGTTCTCACAATTTGCTATTACGTACCCCCGGTGCTATGGTTTTAATTGAACAACCAGAGATACATCTACATCCTAAAGCACAGTCTGGCCTAGCAGATGTATTTATAGATGCAATAGATAAAAAAAATATACAAATTATTCTTGAAAGCCATAGTGAACATTTATTAAGAAGAATTCAGAGAAGAATTGCTGAAGATTATTTAAAGACTGATGAAACAAATCTTTATTTCTGTAATAATGACGGTTCGAAGTCAAACCTTCAGGAATTACAATTAGATTTATTCGGTAATATAAAAAATTGGCCTGAAGACTTTTTTGGAGGCCAAATGCAGGAAATTATTGCTATGAATGATGCGATAATTAAAAGAAAAAATTGAAATGAATAAATTCGTTATAGATACTAATATTTTTGTGGTAGCAAGTGGAAAATATGATTATAATATCGAGAATCAGAAAAAATAAAACCATTTTATTAAATTAATTTTTATGAAAAAAAATAAAACCAAAATTTTTTTAGATAATTTACAATTATGTTTTAAAGAATATTTTACTTATTGCAATAGAAGTGGACAGCCGTCTCTTTGTGATATTTATACTAAGTGGCTTTGGGATAATCAATATAATGATCAGTATTGTAAGATAATGCACATAACACCTATAGATAATTCAAAAACCAATTTTAAATGTCTTAAGCGATATGAATTTTTAAATAGTTTTCATAAAAACGATAAAAAATTTATTGCTATTGCAATTGCTAGTGAAGATTACCCGGAGATATGCAATGCAACTGATAGTCATTGGCAAAGTATTGAATCAAGACTGGAAGATATAGGCATTAAAATTAAGCAAATATTGAATACATAAAGTTTTTATTTTACCCGCTTTCAGAATAATAGTGCTTTTCTTCATTTTCAGAAACATACACAGGAATAGAAAAGAAAAAATCGCTGCCTTTACCAATTTGGCTTTCCACCATTATTTGTCCGTTATGAAGGGCAATAATGTGTTTGCAAATCGCAAGCCCGAGCCCGGTGCTTTTTGTTCCGTCAGGATTTTTAATGCTAACTTTTTCATACGGATGAAAGATTTTAGTAAGTTTATCTCCGGGGATTCCGATTCCGTTGTCAACTATATGAACACTAAGTTCACCATTTGTTACAAGGCAAGTTATTATTATTTCCCCGCCGCTAGCGGTAAATTTCAATGCGTTTGATACGAGGTTGCTGAAAACCGTAAACATTTTTTCGCGGTCTATTCGAATATTTAAGTTCTCGTTAACGTTATAAATTATATTCTTTTTTTCGATTTTAATCCCCTGCTCATACGTTTTTATTACATCTTCAATTATTTCTTTTATATTAACAAAAGAAAGGTTTAGCTTTATACGCCCGCTTTGAAACAAAGAAACCTGTAAAAAATCATCGGATAGTTTTAATAAAGTATTCGTTGTTTTGTTTAATACGGTAATGTAATCCCTGAAGTTATCAGGCAGTTTTCTTTTAAGAAGAAATTTGGTTGATGATGCAATCGAACCCATAATATTTTTTAAATCATGGTTCACAATAGCAACGAAATTATCTTTCATTGAAGATAATTTATGCAATTCTTGATTTTTACTTTCAAGATTTTCATTCTGCTGTTTGATAATAATATTTCTAATTAAATCACGCGTTTTTAACCTAAAAAGCGACATAGAAATAAGTAAAGCTATGACAACCGTTAATGTTGAATTGATAAAATAGGAAATAAGCTTATAAAACGGAATTCCCATTAGGATTATCATTAGAAAAAATGCTCCAAGATATATCGAATAGAACACTACGCTGTTAAAAGGTTTTAAATAAATCATAATAGCAAGGCCAAACGCAGCCATAACGAAAATTGTCATAAGGCCGTGTATTTGTAAATCTGCAAAAGTTGCGTATAAACAATTAAACAAAAGAACAATTGAAAAAAAATTTTGAATAAAATTTCCGCTGATAAATTTTTTTTTGCCTTTTTCATTAATAACAATAAAAACTAAAATCATGGATAAATTTATAATATAAGCAACGTGCGCCAAAAATAAATGCATAAAGCCGGGATTATGATTAAATAAACCCTTTGTATAACTTGCGTAATCGTGGATAAATAGAAGTATAGATACAATTATTAACAATATATAATTGAAAGTTTTAATCCGGGAAAGATTAATAAAAACGAGTTCATTCTCAATTTCTCTTTTCTTTGCTTTACTTATCGAGTTTAAATCGTAGTTTTTGTCTTTTTCATCTTTGAATATATTCATATTTAAAAAAATCTCTATTTCAGATTTATAATTAATTTTTCGTTTTTGTTAAATTTTATAGGAATATAAAAATAAAAATTGCTCCCCACATTTTCCGTACTCTCTGCGTATATTTCTCCGTTATGAAGCTCAACAATATGCTTGCAAATGGAAAGACCTAAGCCAGTGCTGTGCTTATTTTTAGCTCCTTTTATTGTTACTTTTTCATAAGGTAAAAATATTTTTCCTATTTTATCATGAGGAATACCTATACCGTTATCAATAACGCGTATTTTAATAGTGCCGTTAGTTTTTTCAGCAATGATTTTTATAGTATCTCCTTGCCTTGTAAATTTTATCGCGTTTGAAATGAGGTTGCTGAATACTGTAAACATTTTTTCACGGTCAAGCTCTACCGTTATATCCTCTGCAAAATCACGCTTTAATATTTTATTTTGCGATTTGATTATTAATTCATACGTTTTTATTACATCCTCAATTAGCTCGTTCAAATTAATAAAAGAAAGGTTTAGCTTTATACGTCCGCTTTGAAACATGGAAACTTGCAAAAAATCATCGGATAGTTTTAATAAAGTATTCGTTGTTTTGTTTAATACGGTAATGTAATCCCTGAAGTTATCAGGCAGTTTTCTTTTAAGAAGAAATTTGGTTGATGATGCAATCGAACCCATAATATTTTTTAAATCATGGTTTACCATAGCAACGAAATTATCTTTCATAACAGATAAGTTTTTTAGTTGTACATTGGTTGCTTCAAGTTCACATTTTTTATCCTCAATTATAAAACCGCGAATTAAATCTCGTACACTCATTTTATAAAGCGAAGCGGAAATTAAAACGGAAGCTAAAATTATCACTGCGGAGTTGATATAATGCAAGTTATTGGGAGATTCTTGAAAAACGGGTAAACTAATCATGATAATTAAGCTTAACTGGTAAGCAGAATAAATAATTACGCTATTTATCGGTTTGATATATACCATAACAGCAACGCCTAATGCGCCCATTTGAAAAATAATTATATCGTTTGTTATCAACATATCTGCATACGTAGCGTAAAAGCAAGTAAAAAGCAAAGATATTATTGTATAATAAATTATAAATTTACCGAAAAACACATTCTTATCAAATTGAAAATAAATTTTTATAAGAACCAAAATTAAAGAAGTGTTAAAGATGAATGAAAAATGTGCGAGAAATAAATTTGAGTAACCTCTTGAATATTTACCTTGTAAATGGGGTATATCACGGAAGAATATTAACAATGCTGCCAGAATAAAAATTATATAGCAAAGCGGTTTTATTCTTTTAACATTAATTTGTACAAGTTCCCCATGTATTTGATGTTTTTTTTCTGGAAAATTATCTAAGCTAACTTTATTTTCATTTTTGGAATTAAAAAAAATCATTATAATTTTTCCTGACCGAAAATTTTTCCGGTATATTTTTTTACAAGTTAAATTAGAATTAACTTTTCATTTTTCTTTCCACTTTTAAAGGGAATAGAAAAGAAGAAATCGCTGCCTTTCCCTAATTCACTTTTAACGTTAATTTTACCATTATGCAGTTCAATAATTTGCCTGCAAATTGCAAGCCCAAGTCCTGTACCTTTTTCACCGTCAATGCCTTCAAGTTGAACTTTTTCATAGGGCAAAAATATTTTTTCAAGTTTTTCGTTGGGAATTCCTATCCCCTCATCAATAACGTGTATCTCAATACATTCTTCTTTACGTTGTTCAAATATTTTAATTTTTCCGCCCGATTGTGTGAATTTTAAGGAGTTGGAAATTAGGTTGCTAAAAACAGTGTAAATTTTTTCAGGGTCAATTTCCAAATCTATGTCCCTGTTGATTTCACAAATAGTCTTTATATTCCGATTTTCAAAAATAAAACTAAAAGTGTTAATCACGTCGTCAACAAGACTTCGTAAATTTACTACTTGAAAGTCAAGTTTTATTTTTCCGCTCTCAAACAAAGCAACCTGCAAAAAATCATCCGCAAGTTTTAACAAAGTTTTCGTTGTTTTGTTTAATAAATATACGTATTCTTTGAATTCATCAGATAAATCGCTTTTTAAAATATATTTTGTTGATGATAAAATCGAACCCATTACGTTTTTTAAATCATGGTTTACCATAGCAACGAAATTATCTTTCATTGATGAAAGTGATTTTAATTCGTTATTTTTCGATTCAAGTTTTGCGTTTTGTTCTTCTATTACAATTCCCCTTATTATATCCTTTATCTTCATTTTATAAACGGACCGTGAAACGTAAAAAGAAATCGTAATAATTATGGTTGAATTTATTAAATAAGAGCTAGGCCGGCGCGGCGGTAAATCAATCGAAAAACTTAATAATATTAGTGCGCCGTAATATATAAAATAATAAATAAAACTGGATACAGGGTTTAAGTAAATTACAATTGCAAGGCCGAATGCGCCTAAAGCAAATACGGTTATTAAACCGTTTATTAAAATATATGCATAAGTAATGTAAAAGCTGCATCCCAGCAAAACAATTACAGACAAATGAATTATAATATGCTTTAGTATATATATATTTTGATATGAATTAAATTTAATAAGCGCGAGGAGTAAGCCGAGACCGAAAATAAAAATAAAACGCGCATAAGTCAGATGCAGATATCCCGGATTTGCCGCCCAGTAACCACGTGTATAATTATAGTAATCATAAATCAAAAGCACACACATTATAAATATTAAAATAAAGGAAAGTTGCTTAATCCGTTGCATATTTATTTCTGCAAGTTCATGTTTTACTTTATATACTTTTTCATCCGAAAGAGAGTTCATTTCACAAGAGTTGTGATTTTTTTTCTTAAATAGCTTCATCACCAATTTTATATTATAATCTTTCTTAAAAAAAATACAAGAAAATGCATATTTTTTATATAAAAAAAAATATGTTTTTTTTCTGTTTTATTAAAATTACGAATTATATATAATATTCGGCAAATTTTAATTTTTATTTTTTAAAAACTTATTAAGATTTACCGCAAATTTAAAAGTTGAAACCGCTATACTCTGTTAAAACATAGAATTTAAGATTCAAAACTTAAATTGCGGAGTTTCAGGAAAAATCAAGAATAATTAAAAACAAAAAAAAGGCAAATCCCGCTAGGGTACGCTTATGAGTCCCATGCAAAATGTTTTTTACAATAAATTAAAGCTATTTGGTGTAAGTATATTAATAAAATTTTTATGGTTAAGGCATAAATTTAAAGTTTCCACTTAATTTTACCAAAAATAATAGCATAAAACATTATAGTTGCATAGCACTACAATATTTCTACAATAGTTTGTTCTGTGGAAAAAACATGCCATAGTGCTTTTTGGTAAACTAAAAAAATATATTTTTTTAAATGTGAGTTATTAAAAAGGGAAAATTATTGAAAAAAATATAAGTTTGTTTTAACCTTTTTTTAATGTATATTATAATTTAATAACTTTTCAATGGGATAAGAAAACTAAATGGCGCAGGAAATTTACCCGGTCGACGGGCTGACAGATGATAACGTTGAAAAATACATAAAAGAAAAAAAATCTTTTTCTATTAAAAATTCCGTTGCTGATGATTTTTTTGATTATAAAGTTGAAACTTACATTTCATTTATTTTCAGACTAAAAAGGTTTCAGCATTTAAGCACTCCGGTTAATTTCGTTGTTCAGGAATTAATTGCAAACGCGAATAAAGCAAATTTAAAAAGGGTGTTTTTTCAATTAAATGATTATAATATAAAAGATAAAAATAAATATGAAGACGGAGTTAAGCATTTTACCGATTTTATTAAACACGGTAAAAAGGAACTGCAAAATAAACTTCCGGATCTAGGGTTATACGTTAAAGTTATTTTCAAAAAATATCACGATAATACCTTTCAAATTTATATAATCAATAATTCCCTTTTAACTTTCGAAGAAAAAAACCGTATAAAAGAAAAACTTTCTTTTTACGAACATGCAAAAGAAGAACCGCAAAAAAGTTTAAAAATTATGGACGAAACCGAAGGCGCAGGAATGGGAATTTTTTTATCTTTAAAGCTTTTAGGCAAAGCAGGCATTGATGCTGATTGTTTGTCAATAGGAACGCATGAGGATAAAACAATTGCCATGCTTAAATTTAATTATGATCAAGTTAAACCACCGCCATACAACATTATTGCGCAGGAAATTTTAAAAGAACTTGAAACTTTACCAAAGTACCCGGAGAACATTAATAGTATTTTGAAAAATTTAAAAAACCCGGATGTAACAATAACGGAAATTGCAAACAATATTACAAAAGATCCGGCTTTATCCGCTGATTTACTAAAACTCGTTAACTCTGCTGAATTTACGATAACGAGAAAAATTGCTTCAATAAGAGAGGCAATAAATTTTGTCGGATTGAAAGGGCTTAAAAATTTATTATACTCCTACGGCGCTATCAAAACGATAAACAGCAGATTTGGAAGTATTCCCGAAGTTTGGGCACATAGCCATAAAACCGCGTTGTATTGTTCCAAAATAGCAAAATATTTTAAACTTGATAAGAATACAGATGAATATTTTACTGCCGGATTATTACACGACATCGGAAAAATTGTTTTAATGAATTTTGACGAAAAAAGAGCAGCGGAAATAGAAAGAATTTGCAGACGGCGCGGTGTGGATATGCCCGTAATGGAAGAAATAATAATGGGTTTAAGCCACGCTAGAATCGGAGGAAAAATCGCCCAATTTTGGGATTTCCCCCCTAGTTTGGTTGAAGCAATTTCATACCACCATGAACCTAATGTTGCAAAAACGAATTTACCACTTGTTTATACGGTTTACCTTTCAAACATTTTAGCCCTAACCCCAAAAGATCAATTATCGATTTATGAAATCGAACCCATTGTTGCCAAACATTTTTTGTTAAATTCCACCGATGATTTAGTTATACTTATAGAAAAGCTTGAAAGCGTTTAAAATTACAATAATTAATAAAAAACGCATTAATGGAATTTTAAATTTTAACGATAATCAAGTTAACGTAATATCATTTTTTATAGGGTAATTATTATGGAAATATTAGTAAATAACGAAAAATTAAAATTCACGCTTGAAAACGAAACTACGCTTTTAGATATAATCGAATCAGTGGAAAATTGGTTAAACAGCCAGAACGCTGTTATCAGTTTAATAAACGTTGACGGCAAAGAACTTTCCCCGGAAATGAAAGACAAACTTGAAGAAATAAATTTGGACAAAGTTAAAAATGTTTCAATAGAAACTGCAAGCCCTATGGAAATTGCGCTTGTCAGTTTACATGACTCAGCCGTATATATTGATAGGTTTATATCCGAAATCGACAAAGGAAGAGAAAGTTTTTTAAAAAATAAAAACGAAAAAATTGAAGGAATAAATTGGGTTTCAGACGTTATTTTCACCTCCTCTAGAATTTTGCAAATAAATATTTCTAATTTGTTTAATGAAAATGATTCTCTTGAAGAAACCCTGGCTTTTATGGCATTATCCGTTGAACAGCTTGAAAATAAAAAACACGATGATTCTTTCTTTTACGATTACTTCGTAACGGGAATGAGAGAAAAACTCGAATTATTAAAAAAATTCGTTCCCATTATAATCGAACAGGCAATTTTTCAAAATAGAGAAACGGGCGATGAATTCGATGATGATAACATTCTAAAAATAATTAAAACACTTAAAACCAACGTTTATAGCATGGCTCCCACGCTTGAAAAAATTAGCGAAAGTTTTCAGTCTGGGGACGATGTAAGCGCTTTAATAGGCATAAAAAAAATAGCGGGTATTTTAGATAATCTCGTTTTAACGTTAAAAAAGATTGAGGATATTTTAGCTCTAGATTATTCAAATATGGAGGTTAGCGGTAAAACTATTCAAGAAACGAATAAAAGTTTGCTTGATATTATTACGCAAATATTCAACGCATTTAAAGACAAAGATACGGTTTTATTAGCAGACCTTATCGAGTATGAGTTATCCGAATATTTTGAGCAGTATAAAAATATTCTTGAGACTTTGACAATAATTACCAATCAAAAAAAAATGGTTAATTAAGGATTAAATGGACAGCAAAATAACGACTTTCAAAGAATTAATACGTTTGTTTTATGACTTTAAACATTGCAAGGTCGTGCCGATTTTAAACGAATCAAATTTCGTAAAAGGGTATTACCTTAAAAAAAAAGTGATAGCAAACGCATCTTCCGGTGAATTTTTAACAAAAAAAATTGACCCTACTGATTATTCCGTATTAGAAAAAGCAAATAGTGAAAACGAGGGCGAATTTTTAGAACAACTTGGCGAGCTTGACCGTTTCCCCGTTCTATTTTCCGACGGTTCATATAAAATAGTCAATTTTACAGATTTTTTAACAGACCACGTGCCCTTGAAATACGATACTCCTCCTATGAAAGATATTGATTCTTACGATATACCGGAACAAAAAGTTCAAACAAATTTGCATTCTGAAGAAATTACAGCAGATAAAACAATTCCGAGCATAGAAGAAAGTGAAATTACAAGTAAAAAAGAAACCATAAACAACGAAAATCAAGTCTTTGAGCAAAAACATTCAGAGCCCAAAACAAAACGAGAGGATTTGTTTGATTCCAATAGCGATAAAATAAAGCCGTTCTTTGAAGAGTTTGATTTCAACGGCACTTTCGACCTCGTTGCTTATCTGGAAGGGATTGAAAAACGCGTTATTGAAAAATATTTAAATTACTATGATTTTAACATTACACATACCTCGGATGCATTGAAAATCCCACGACAGACCCTTCAATACAAGATAAAAAAATACGGCCTTGAAAATTAAATAACAATATTTTTGATTAAACTAGAAAGGATAATTTTTATTTCTCATTGACAAAAATATTGATATTTGCTTTATTTATAAATCTATTACAATGATTTACCCGAAAAGCAAAAAATTATACAGAGGTTAATATGACAGCGGAAAAATTTCTAACGCAAGAAAAATTGAAAATGTTTAAACAAAAATCCTGTTTAACGCGTAAAACCATTATCGAAATGATTCATGAAGCAAAAAGCGGGCATCCGGGAGGCAGTTTATCCGCTGTTGAATTAATTGTACCTCTATATTACGGTATAATTAAACATGACCCGTCAAAACCGGATTTAGAAAACAGAGACAGAGTTATTTTTTCAAAAGGCCATGCTGCGCCTTTACAGTATTCAATCTTAGGTAATTTAGGTTATTTTGATAAAAAGGAATTAAAAACCCTTAGAAAATTCGGAAGCATTTTACAGGGGCACCCTGATTCAAACTTAACCCCGGGAATTGAATGTTCAACGGGAAGTTTAGGCCACGGTCTAAGTATTGCAACGGGCATGGCTTTAGCAGGAAAAATTGACAATAAGGATTACCGTATTTATTGCCTTTGCGGAGACGGCGAATTACAGGAAGGTGAAATATGGGAAGCTGTAATGTCAGCCGCGCATTACAAACTCGATAATTTTACTATAATCGTAGACAACAACGGGTTGCAGATTGACGGCAAAGTAACGGACGTAATGAATGTTTACCCCATAAGCGAAAAGTTTGAAAGTTTCGGTTGTAACGTTATCAACATTGACGGACATGATTTAGAACAAGTTATCAACGCGTATTTTGAAGCAATGAACACAAAGGGCAAACCTACTGCTATAATTGCAAAAACGAAAAAAGGTATGGGCATAAATTTCATGGAAGATGAAGCGGGATGGCACGGAAAAGCCCCGTCAAAAGAAGAAGCATTAAAAGCTTTAGGAATAATAAAAGAATACGGAAAACAAACTCTGCTTTGCGCAGGAGAATGCGAGGAATGCGAATAATGAAAACGGGAATTATAAAAACGGCTAAGGAAATTGAAGAATACGGTAACAAAGCAACGCGTGATGCTTACGGTGAAGCGCTAGTCGAGTTAGGCGGACAGTACGAAAATCTCCTTGTTTTGGATGCAGATTTATCCGAATCAACACGCACAGCAAAGTTTAAAGCAAAGTTTCCGCACAGACACTTTAACGCGGGAATTGCAGAAGCTAACATGATGGCAATGGCAAGCGGAATATCAAGAACGGATAAAATTGTATTTGCATCGAGTTTCGCTATTTTTGCAACTGGCCGATGCTGGGAGCAAATCAGGAATTCAATCGCGCATGATGAAGCTAACGTAAAAATTGCAGCAACTCATGCCGGTGTTGCAGTAGGTCCGGACGGGTCATCGCATCAGGCAGTAGAAGACATTGCAATTATGCAGTGTATTCCAAACGTAAAAGTGTTTGTACCTGCTGATTTTGTTGAAGCGAAAAAATGTATTAAAAAAGCAGCGGAAATTCAAGGACCTGTTTATATACGTTTAGGCAGGTCAAAAACTCCGGTCTTTTTAAACGATAATTATGAATTTAACGAAGGCAAAGGCGTTGTTTTAAAACAGGGAAATGACATTAGTTTAATTGCCTGCGGAAATTTAGTTTATAACGCTTATGTTGCCGCGCAAGAGCTTGAAAAACTCGGTATAAATGCACGTGTAATAAATATGGGCAGCATTAAACCTATTGACAAAGAACTTATCATCGCTGCTGCAAAAGAAACGAAAGGCATTGTTACTTGCGAAGAACACAGCATAATAGGAGGATTAGGCGCGGCGGTGAGCGCAGTTACTTCAAGGCACGCACCGTGCAAAGTTTTCCGCGTAGGACTTAGAAACGTGTTCGGTCAATCAGGAGAACCAGATGAATTATTTGAGCATTACAGCTTAACCGCTAAACACGTTGTTCAAAGCGCTAAGGAATTGTTGGAAGACGAATAAAACTTCAATTTACATTAATATATTTTACAAAATAATATTAATGCGTTTTAATTCTTAAAACAATATTTATAGCAGGGAGCGTATATATGTGTTTCCTACACGCATGTATTTGTAATTTCTCCAAAAGATATTCTATAGTTAATGCGAAATAGTATAATTTGATATGAAGCTTAATTGATTTAAAATTTGATTTTATGCTTTGCGAAGGGCAAAATTTTGCTTAAATTTTTCTTGTGTAAGTAGCAAATTATTAAATAATATAGAGGTCAATCATGAGCAAGGATGTTGAGAAAAAATATAAAATGACGACGGATGATATTGTAAAGAAAACGAAAGCAATAGGAAAAATAATTTTAGGAATAGAAGAAGAAACAAGTGCAGATATAGAGTTAAATATTCTATATACATTAGAAGATGAAGTATATATTTATGCGAATTGTTTAAAAACTGGTTTATGTGGCTATGGACATTCTTATGCCGAAGCATTAAGCGCTCTATTAGAAAGATTGCAAGTTCATTTTAAATCTAACCAAAATAATCCAGAAAATTATTTTTTCACATCTTATCCATTAGAATATTTAAATGCCTATTTTTTCGTTGAAAAAGAAATAGATACTTATAATGCAAATTTATTATTTAAACATATCAACGATACGGATGAATCCGAATTAATAGCTTATCATTCGATTGAAACGTCACTTAAATTGACAAAAAAAATACGATTACTTGTACAAAGAACAAGGGAAAGAATACCAAACCCAAGCATGATTGCATAAAATGTCAAAAAAAATATTTTTTATAAAAGCTAGAACATATTTGGAAAGTTTTTACCTAAGCCATTAAGTTATTATGAAATGTATATTCATACATTAAAAGAATATCGTGTAATGATATATTTACTAAAAGAAAATGAAAAAGAATTTATATGCCAATTTGGAAAACATTATAAAATAAAAGGTCAAAACAACAATGAAACGCATGATTGGTATATTTATCAATTTATAACAAACAATGTTAATCCCTTTTTAAAAAAAAACGGATATGCGGAAATTAACATTGATGAATATATGAATTCTATACCTTTTGAATCTAAAGAAAGAAATATTTTTGAAGAATAAACAATTACCCTATTAAGGTACACTAAATATATAGTTACTAAAAAGTTTAATCACAGATGTAAATTTTAAAACTTTCGCAATTATTCTTAAATCAGCGGATAAATAATACTACGAGTATTAAAAACTTCATTTTATACTAATAATACTTTAAATTTTATGCAACCGACACTTTAAAGTGTCGGTTGAAAAGCAATTACAATATACAATACTTTGATTTTAAAATCACTTTAGTATACATTAATATATTTTACAAAATAATATCTCTTTAGAACTCCATGACTCAAGAGGTGTTATTAAACTATAATAAATTTCTAGATTTTAAAACGCGTTAGTATTATATTTAATTTACATATTTTACTTATTTGGAAGAACAAATGAATATCCCGGAAATAATTAATACAGCAGAAACGTATCACAACCTTACAAAAGAACAAATAATGCGTTTATTGGAATCACCAGAGCCCGGCCTTATTTTTGATGCTGCAAACAGGGTTAGAAAAAAATACGTTGGCGATGAAGTTCATCTAAGAGGATTAATCGAGTTTTCCAACATTTGCACTAAAAATTGTTTATACTGCGGACTTAGAAGGGATAATAAAAAATTAAGGCGTTATAAATTAGCGCCTGATACTATTATTGAATTTGCATCTAAAGCAGCAAATTACGGATATAAAACCATGGTTTTACAATCCGGGGAAGGGGATATATACTCTACTGAAGAAATGTTGCACATAATTGAGGGGATAAATAAATTAGACGTAGCAATTACTCTTAGTATAGGTGAGAAAACTGAAGAGGAGTATAAACTTTTCAAAGACGCGGGCGCGGATAGATTTTTACTACGCATTGAAACAACGGATAAAAACTTATATAAAAAGCTTCATCCGGGCATGGAATTTGAAAATAGAATTAATTGCTTAAAAATTATCAAAAAACTAGGCTACGAAATGGGTACGGGAAATTTAATAGGGTTGCCGGAACAAACCATAGAGTCACTTGCAAATGATATTTTATTTTTTAAGCACATGGACGCAGACATGATTGGCGTCGGGCCTTTTATATCTAACCAGGATACACCTCTTTCAAACGAACCGGGGGGAACATTTGAAATGAGCATAAAAGTTATGGCGATAACGCGTTTACTATTGCCAGATATAAACATTCCCGCTACAACAGCTATGGAAACGCTTAATTCTGACGGGCGTATGATAGCTTTAAATTCGGGAGCAAACGTGGTTATGCCTAATGTAACTGAAGGTGAATACCGTTCTTTATACAAATTATATCCCGGAAAAATATGCGTTAGTGATACCCCGTCACATTGCAGGTTATGTATAACGGGAAAGATTACGGGAATCAATAGGACAATATCGAAAAACAAAGGTTTCAGAATAAATAAAGACAGTTCATCAAACAATGCACTTTAATGTAAAATTAAATTTATTATTTCAATATAACTAACCTTTTTTACTTTACTAAAAGGCGGAAGCAGGCAATGTCGCTTCTGTAACTAAAAATATTATTTACATACAACCAAATTAATCAATGATTTATTTGGAAATTCACGTTTTTAAATAAAATTTAACCGGAGATCCTGTCAAGTAATTCCTCTTTGCTCATTCCCCATACTTCGGCCATGATATTAAAAACTTCAAGTTCCTCGGGAGATGCCCACCCGTCTGAAATTGCCAATTCGTATGCTTCGTCAATTAGCAGATCATGATTTTCTAAACGCACATTTTCAAGAAGTTCATAAAAATCCTCGATAGTATTATAATCCTGTTCGAATTCATCAAGAATTTCTGTAAAATCACTAAAATTTTTATCCCCTATAAAATCATGCATAGCGCTTATCTCTTCTTCGTCCACGCGTCCCGATGCGTTTACAACGTATTTAAAAATGCCTATGATTGCTAATTTTTCTTCTCTTGTTAAATTGCCGTACATATTTACCTCCTTGTTTACTAAGTTTATATATAGCTTTTTTATAACTTCAAGGCAATAATTTTATTTATTCTTTTAAAATTTATTGATAAGTTTACTTTATGAAAACTATACTCGGTTATAACAAAAGCCAAACAGAACAGGAAATCATAAATACATTAAACGCAATAGGAAATAAAAGCAAAATCCCTGCATTCCGCATTAAACAAATTTTCGAATGGATTTACAAAAAAGGAGCAACGAGTTTTGACCAAATGACAAACCTGCCAAAAGATATGCGTATGGTTTTAGATGAAAACTTGCAAATATATTCTTTAACTCTAAATAACGAACAAACCTCAAAAGATAAGCAAGCTGTGAAATACGTTTTTAAAACGCATGATAGTTTATTCATTGAAACAGTAAGAATAATCCATCCTGACAGGCAAACGCTTTGCATTTCTACTATGGCAGGATGCCCTCTTGACTGTAAGTTCTGCGCAACGGCTAAAATGGGTTATATCCGTTCACTTGAAACTCATGAAATACTAACGCAAATATTATTTCTAAATAACCGGGACCCGGTTAATAACGTAGTTTTTATGGGAATGGGCGAACCGCTTTTAAACTCGCAAAACGTGTTTAAAACAATTACCCTGCTTTCTGATAAAAATTTTCTCAATTTCAGTGCAAGGCGTTTCACCATAAGCACGGCGGGGATTGTAAAAGGCATTCAAGCGCTAATTGATTTTAATACAAAAATTAACCTTGCCGTTTCACTAAACTCGCCTTTTCAAAAAGAAAGGGAAATCATAATGCCTGCTACAAAAGCAAACACGCTTGCTGATTTATTTGAAGTTTTAAAAACGTATAACGAAAAAGCCGGAAGGTTTACTTTTGAATACATCATTTTACCCGGAATAAACGATTCAAAAAAGCACGCGGATAAAATTATTTCTTTTAAAAAAAAGCTTAGTTTTAATTTAAATATTATTGCTTATAATTACTTTGAAGGCGGGATTTATAATAAATGCACTCAGCAGAACGTTAATAAATTCTTATCTTATTTTAATAACTCCCCCGTTGAAGCGGTTAAACGCGTTTCTAAGGGTGCGGATATAGCTGCTGCTTGCGGACAGCTTGCAGGGAAAACTAAATAAATTTGTTCTGCGGAAGTTACTTTGCCCCATTAATTATCCATATCCAAATAGTAAAAAAATTTTATATTCCGCCTTTTTTAGGAACGGTGAAGGAAAACACGCTGCCTGTACCCGGAATGCTTTCCACCCAGATTTTTCCGCCATGCCATTTAACAAATTCCTGCGCTATTATTAACCCAAGACCGCTTCCCGGTTCTTTTTCCGTACCCGGTGTTGAGTAATTTTTATCGATTTTGAATAAAGCGTCAATAACGTACCATTCCATTCCCCGCCCGTTATCTTCAACGTCAACACGCACAAAATATTCGTTATACTCATAAGCATCTATAATAATTTTCCCGTTTCTTGGGGTAAATTTAATTGCGTTGCTTATCAAATTACGCAATATTGCTTTAATCATCTCAGCATCGGCAAAAGCTTCAACGTCATTCTTTTCATGCGTTATCATAATGTTTTTTTGCGTTGCTGTTTGTTCGCTAAGAGAAACGACTTCATAAATAATATTTTCCATATTTATTTTTACAGGTAAATAAGTCATTGAACCGGATTGAGCATTTGACCAGACTAAAAGATTTTCCAAAAGTTTAAATGTATTTAAAGCGCTTTTAAATACATTCTTTATAAACATTTCTTTTTCTTCCTCGCTAAATTTATCGCCTTCTTCAATTAAAAGCTCAAGATAACCTAGTAAAGCATTAAAAGGCGAACGCAAGTCATGCGCAATGATAGAAAAAAATTTATCTTTAGAATCAACGGCTTTTTCAAGTTCTTTTTTCGTTTTTTGAAGCTTGATTTCAGCTTTTTTGCGTTCCGTTATGTCGTCTTTAATAGCGATAAAATTTATTATTTTCCCGTATTCGTCAATTACCGGAGAAATATGTGCAAGCTCCCAGTATTTTTCACCGCTCTTGCGTATGTTAACGAATTCACCCCTCCAGCTTTTACCGCTTAAAATGGTTTTCCATAAATCCTTATAAACATCAGGCGAAGTTTCTCCTGATTTTAAAACCCTTGGATTTTTTCCCATTGCTTCTTCAAATGTGTAACCGGTTTGCTTTGTAAACGCCGGGTTCACGTATTCAATATTCCCTTTTATATCCGTTATTACTATGTTAGCCGGGCTTTGTTCAATTGCGATTTTTAATTTTTTTATTTCCTGCTCGGTTCTTTTTTGCTGTGTAATATCTTTTACGTGGGAAATGAAAAATTCTCCGTCTTGATTTTTAACCAGGGTTGAAGAAACGAGGCCGTAAACAATATGGCCTATGGCGGAATAGTAACGCTTTTCAAATACAGAGCGGGTATGTTTTCCATCCATAGCGTTTTTTATAAACTCAGAGCTAATTTCCTTGTCTTCAGGTACTGTTATATCGTTTATTTTAAGGTTAAGCATTTCTTCTTTACTATAACCGAATATCTCGGTCATGCGTTTATTAACTTTTGTAAACTTTCCGTCAGGAGATACAATGCAGGTCCCTATGTTTGCGTTTTCAAAAATCGTTTCAAACTCTTCTTTGCTTCTTTTTAATTCCTGTTCGGCTTCTTTTTGCTTTGTAATATCAATAGCGAGTTCAAAGCGAACATCCCTGCCGTCCATCCATTTTATTGCCTTATCAATAACGTAATAGTGCTTTTTATAAACGGGATTATAATATTCCCACATATGCGCATCTTTATTGTTGAAAATAATATCATTTGTGCAGAAATCACAAGGCGCAGTTTTATTCTGAATAACATCATAACACTTTTTTCCCGTAATATCTTTGCCCATTAGGTCGGTAACGATTTTGTTTACATAAAGTATTTCATGTGTATCTTTATCCGCAATGTAAATTAATTCAGGAATATTATCTAGAATAGAAATAAACTGTTTGCGTTCTTGCTCAAGGAGCCTTTCCATTTTTTTACTGCTAGTTACATCGTGGACAATAGAAAACAAAACGGGTTTATCCTGAATATTAATCCTGCTGCTGTATACTTCGACAAAGCGTTCCTGCCCGTCTGCAAGTTTGTGAATAAAGTTAAAGAAACTGCGTTTACCGTCTTTTGCCCTTTGTATTTGTTTTTCAATTTCTTCCGGGTTTAAGGTATTAATATCTTTAATGTTAAGTTTGATAAAATCATCATAAGCATAACCGTAAAAATCGCACGCGGACTCGTTTACATCTAAAATTTGCCCCGTTTCCGGGTCAACCAAAAGCATAATAGAACCTGTATTATTAAAAAGCGTTCTATACCTTTTCTGGCTTTGCATCAATTCATTTTCAATGCGTTTTCTATCTGAAATATCCCTTGTAACTCCAACGATTTCTACTTCGCCGTTATCGTTATAACGGTAATGCGTTGAAATTTCCGTTGTAACAATGTTCCCGTTTTTAGCCGGCTGCATAACTTCCGTAGTTACATCAGGTATGCTTCCGTTTTTTTTGAATTCAAAATACCGATTTTTAATTGATTGTCCTATTTTTTCATACGATTCAGAAGTCATTTGATTTTTTATGGGAATTTTCATTAATTCTTCGGAAGAATAACCTAGAATATTTTCCATAGCCGGACTTACATAGCTCAATTCATCTTTATCAATATTATAAACCCAGATGGCATCGGAAATTTTTTCCGTAAGAAAACGGTATTTTTCTTCGCTTTGTTTTAATTTACGTTCAAGGAGTTTGCGCGATGTAATATCCCTGCTAACTCCGATTACTTCGAATTTACCCGTTTGTTCGTTAATTTGTAAATGACTTTGAACTTCAGTATTTACAATGTGTCCGTCTTTATGAATTTGATCAATTTCGTCAATACTGATAATACTATTATCAGGGTTTTGTTGCAGTTCTCTTAAACGCCCGGGCAATACTTTTTCTAAATACTCAGCAGACTCCTTTGTTATTGCCTGATTCATGGGCATTTGCATAACCTGTCCTGAAGTATATCCTCTCAACGCTTCAACCGCAGGGCTCACATAAGTAAACTTTTCGCTTTCTATATCCAAAATCCATAAAACATCTGATATATTTTCAACGAGAAAACGGTATTTTTCTTCGCTTTGTTTTAATTTTTGCTTAAGTTCCTTTTTATAATTTATGTCCCGCGTAATCCCTATAGCTTTATTAAGAAAATTGCCGTTTTTATCTAAAACAGGTGCGGTGCGTTCTTCAACCCAAAGGATGCTGCCGTTTTTGTGTCGCATTTGCTTTTCAGAAATAATCGGCTCACGTACCCCTTTTAAAAAAGCCTCACTTTCTATTTGTTTTAACGTTAATTTTAGAGATTCTTCAGTATAAATTTTATCCCATTCAATGTTAATAAACTCTTCTTCGGAATATCCCAATACGTTATTAACGGACGGGGAAACATAAATTAATTTTTTAGCCATAGAATCATATATCCAGATAAAGTCTGTGATATTATTTAAAATTAATTCATAATCGTTGTATGTAAGTGAATCCCGGGTATTCTGTTTTTCAAACTCATCAATCAAGAACTCAAGCTTTTTTCTGTTCTCATCTGAATTTAAATCTGAATTTTTAGAATTAATAAGTTTTCTAATCTCTTTTGTCTTGTGCAGATTATTTGATAAAAACACGTTGCATCCCCATAAAAAATACAAATCTTAAATTTTTTATTATTACATTAATTTAATAATACTCAATAAATATTTTGATAAAAAGAAATTTTAAAAATTATTGTAATTTTATGAAAATTATTTTTCATTTTGAACAAGTTTTTTAATTATTTCTTTTAGAGTTTCGATTTCCGTCATTGCGGAAAAAAGCAAGCTTAGAATATAATGAATCACAATTGCGTTGTTTTCATCCAAACCAACTTGTTTTTTAAAAGTGTCAATCATGCCCTGAATATATTTTTTCATGGCTTCTTCGCCTTTTTCCGTTCTATCCATAACGCGTTTAATGAAAAGTTCGTCTAAGTACTCAAGTATTTCTTTTTTTGATAAATCCATTTTCTCTCCTAAGTGTATTTAGTATAATAATTCATAATATCAAAAATAAACCGCTTATGTAAACAAATTAAATATTAATTTTATAGGTCGGCATAAAAATAATTAATACGTTATTATTCGTTTAAAAAGGAATATTGCTTTTTTAGCGTAATTTTCTGCCCCAACTAAATCTTTTACGTAAAATTTTTTTTGCGCAGTATTTAATACACGCTTTGCCGCAAGGTAGATATTTCTTTGTGCGCTGTTAATAATGGAATCTTTTGCACGGATTTTAAGCTCTCTTGCCCGGTAAAGTAATTTTTTAATTCTTAGAAAATTTTTGTTTTTCGGTTTGATGATTGTTTTTTTATTACCGTGATTTTCTTTCTCTTTGTTTTCCGGTAATATCAATACAAGGAACTTTTTTGCCATTCGCAAGTATTTTTCCGCATTTTCTCCATTACCCTGATTAATAAGCCATCGTGCCTTTCTTAAATTTAAATCCGCGTTGTAAAGATAATTTTTATCCGTTTCAGTTTGGATTTGCGTTCTCAAAGCGTTCAAACGTGTTTTAATTTTTTCATAAAGCGTTCTGATTTTTCTATGTTTAGCAAATTTGCTTTTTTGCAAACTTTTTTCAGGAATTATTTTTTCAAATTTCTTTATGCTTGATTTTGCAAATATTTTTGCTCTCTTATAATTCCCCCGCGTTCTTAACAACCTTGCGCGCATTAAAGCTTCAACAGCGCTTCTATAAATACTTTGTCTGCCTTTAATGTTTTTAACTGCAATGTGCTGCATAATAGAAGCTTTTTCAATTAACATTAAGACTTTATTTGAATGATTCGGCTCATGGTCTGATAATTTAATGGCAATTTTATTAAAATGTTCAATGCTTTTTTTTACGTTAATTTTTGATTTTTTAAAACTATTTAATTTAAATAATTCAACGCCTTTTTTTAATAACGCGCACCCTAATTTATATAATATTCTGTCGTTTTGGTTCCTAACTAATGTTTTGCTCCTGTTTTTCTTTATCGTTGCGCTATTTATCAGTTTTTGTGCTTGATTTTTTTGCCTTATATTCGTTTTAGATGGTATTTTATTTTTTCTCTGTTTGATTTTTGATAAAATTTTAAGAGCAATCTCACTTTTTATAATTGAAGCTTGATATTTTTTTTTAGTGTACAAAACCCATGCGATCTGTGTAAGTTTTTGTGCTGTTTTAAATTTTTTATAATTACTTTTCACTTTAATATTACGTTTTATTTTTCTTAGGATAAGCGTAGCTTTATTTATCCGGTATATTGCGTCTTTTTTCAATCTATTCATATTATTACGCGCATATATATTTGAAGAAATTAAAAAAAATATAAAAAATACTAAATATAGCTTTCTTACGCTATTCATAAAGTAAATATAACAAATAAATTGCCTTAAAGATATTTTCTAAAATTAATATTAAAATATTTTGGATTACTATTCTGTGTTAAAATATTTTCCGGTACTAGAAATCTTTATTGAAGTAATGTTAAACTCAAAGGGGAGAGGTGAGAGCCAAAGAAGAAAATCTGAAACACAAATAATTCTTTTTTAAATTTAAAGGAATAAAAAAAGTGTCTAATTCTATAGTGGCTAGTTCAGTTTATCAACCGCGACATATGTATTTCATAATCCGTTTTAAATAATACAGAAAGTGCGAAAACCGGGCATTTTATTTTAGTTTCTCTATCTCTTCAACGGAAAGCCCGGTTATTTCGCTAATCAACGCAACGTCCATACCTTTTCGGAGCATTTTTTTAGCTGCATCAATTTTTTCTTCTTTTCTTCCGGTCTTGATACCTATTTTTTCACCTTGCTTTATTCCTTTTTTGACACCTATCTCTTCACCTTCTTCTCTGCCTTCTTCTCTGCCTTCTTCTTTTGCTTTTTTTCTAATTCTGTCTGCAAGT
>CAYUYT010000030.1:0-25232 GCA_964449345.1 uncultured Spirochaetia bacterium
TTTTTTTGCCAATTTAATTATTATAATATTAAAATTTTTTCAGGTTATGGAAACCCAAGTAAAAAACTCTTTTAAATTAGATTTTTCAAAAAATCATTAAAAAAATTAACGGTTAATAAAATTTTAACGTTCGCGATTAAGATTAATATATTTAAAATTTTTTATTGTTCACTATTTAACAGTTTTTTTATTACGATTGCATTTTTCTTACATTCATGCAATTATTCAATCTAATAGGTGTTATAAATAAAACATGGAAAATGGAAATTTTTTAAATAAATTAAAAATCGAATCTTCAAAGTGGACTAGTGATAGCATTATTACTGAGGAGCAACGACAAAAAATCCTGGATAAATATACACCGGAAAGTAAACCACCTTCCGGTAAAAATAATATTAATATCCGTTTACCATATATAATAATTATTTTGGCCGCAGTTATTTTTGTAACTGGAATAATGCTATTTTACGCCTCAAACTGGAAAAAAATGCCCCCATGGCTCAAAATGGTTAATGTGTTTGCAAAAATGTTTCTAGCATACGCAGGAGCTTATTATTTCCTCGCGATAAAGAAAACAAAAAATTACGTTTTTATGGGCAAAATTTTACTCGTTGCCGGTATAATATTTTTTGGCACGAGTATTATGCTCACAGCACAAATTTTTCATTTAAACGACAAATTTACCACCGGAGTTTTAGTCTGGGGATTAGGAGCGCTAGCCGTTTCCATTACAACAAAAGAAAAAATCGGATACTATATTTCACTTGCGTTGTTTTTTTTATGGAACACATGGGAAATGAGCGAATACAACAACGTAAATTATATATTTATTTTAGCGCCTGTGGTTTTATTTTTTATTTTTTATAAAACTAAAGATTTGCTAGGTGTTATTTTGACAATAATTCTGGCTTTTTTATGGTTTTACCAGATTAACTATTTCAATTTGCTCGGTGTAAAACCATATTACAGAATTATAATTCTAATTTTATCGCATATTCCGTTAGGGGTATTTTTCGTTGTTTTAAGCCGTTTCTGCGAAAAATCGGATTTTTTCAAGCCGCTTTCCGGTTTCGGCAGTGTTATTGGTTGGCTTATGATTTTAGCGCCATTTTTAACTCTTTCATGGCCTTTTGAATACGCAGACAAGTATTTCATTTTCTCAAATCAGACTTTATTCCAATCCGTTGAGTTTATAATTTTATTTTTACTTTCCGGTACGCTCAGTTTTATTTTATACCTTAGAAAAGAAAAAATACTTTTCCCAATTTTGGTTTTAATATTTTCCGGTATAATCTTTGCCTTGCCTTTGGGAATAAAAACAGTAGCAATGGTTGCGTATCATCTGGGAATTTTAGGTTTATTTTTTGGAATACTGTATTTTTACAAGGTTCGGCATACCCAAAGAAAAATCGAGCAAATAATAAGTTTCATTTTTGCAATACTCTTTTTCGCTGTTAAAGGAATCGGTTTTATATCATGGGGAATCGTTGAATCAAAATACTTTATAGCCTATTCAACAGGTTTCTTGATTTTTGCTACTGTGCTATTTCTAGCGCACCAGACAATATCATTTATTGCAAATAAAAACAACGTAAAATACGACAAAAACGGCATAAACGCTATTTATGCTTTTTCCGTTTTTATTACTTTTTATGCATTATCTTTTAAAATTCCAAAACAAAGCGTAATTTTTGATGCTCAAACCGTTGTTTTGGTTTTAGTTTTTCTTTTTCTTTCTATTTCAATAGCGTTTTATTCTTTTTTAATTGTAAAAAGCAAAGAAAAGCGGATTATTTTTTTATCTCTGTTTGTTTTTATAATAAGTACGATTATGCTTTTCATTTCATCGCCTAAAATAAGTTGGATGGAATATTCCTTAATATTCAATTTTACACTGCTATTTATTTCCGGTGCATTGGTTTATTACAGCGCAAAAATAAACTCAATAATGCTTTTGAACTTTGCAATAGGCGGCTTTATAATTCACGTTATAACGCGTTACGTTGATATAATCTGGGATTTGCTAGCAGGTTCATTGCTTTTTATAATAACGGGTATTTGCGGTATCATATTCGGTGTTCTTATAGAATGGCGTAGGCGTAAAATGATATTAACTATGAAAGCAAATACAAAAGGCGGTTGATTTAATGACTTCATTGCAAAAAAAAGGTTTTATAACCGTAGTAATATTGCAGTTTCTATTTTTAACAGGCATGATTTTAAACAGAACGTATATTTTAAAAAAAGGTAAAAAAATTTTGCTTAAATGCGAACCCTTTGACCCGAGTAGCTTATTCAGCGGTGATTACGTCCATTTAAATTATGAAATATCAAATTTAAAAACCGCAGATATTACAAATTACGGAAAAAAATCGTATTATAAAGGAGAAAAAATTTATGTAGCCCTTGAAAAAGTATGGGAAAATAATTTTTACAAAGGCGTTGCGATTTCTGATGACGCGGATAAATTAAACGAAAAATTTCCCGTTATTATTAAGGGTAACGTAAAAAGCGATTACATAAATGTAGCAGGCGGGGGAAATAAATACCGTTTATCAAATACTCACATTAGTATAAAATACGGTATTGAAACTTATTATGTGCCTCAATATGAAGGGAAAAAAATTGAACGTTCGTTAAATAAAGTACATGCTCAAATATCGGTTATGCCTTCGGGAACATGCGCATTAAATAAGCTCTTTTTAAACGGAAAGCAGGTACGCTTTTATTAAATAATTAATATTTAATTATTTTTATAAAAATTTCAATCAATGTCTTTGCTAATATTAATATTCTGTTTTTTTAAATATCAGATTTTCACTTTTTATATTTAGTTTTAAGTTATTCTTGACAACGCGTTAAGCAGTACTTTATATTATGAAAGCAATGCAAATTTAATGCGTTGTTTTATACGGAGGAAATATGTTAGCTTTTTTAGGCGGGCTTGGCCCATGGGAAATAGTACTCATTGTCGTTATAGCGCTTTTAGTCTTCGGTGCAAAAAAATTACCGGAACTCGGAAGATCGGTTGGTAAAGGCATAAAGGAATTTAAAAAAGGCATTAATGATATTGAAAACGATATTGACTACGCAGACGAACAAAAAAATGACCCTTATAAAGAAATAAATGATAAATTAAAAAATGAAGAAGAAAAAAACGCAAAAGACAGCGGGCAAAAAGCACAATAAAGACCACATACAAGAGATGTCAGTAATCGGGCATCTTGAAGAATTAAGACGGCGTCTTTTATACATTATAATTGCCGTTATTTTAGGAAGTATAATTTCCTTAATTTTTATTAAAAATATAGTTGCCTTTTTAAAAGAGCCCATAAACGCCTTAAATTTAAAATTATATTTTTTCAAACCCTATGAAAAATTAACAACATATTTTAAAATCGCACTATTTACAAGTTTAATAGGGTTGATGCCTTTTGTTATTTATCAAATTAGCGCTTTTGTAGTTCCTGCTTTGTATAAAAAAGAGCGAAAATTTTATTACGTTGCCGTTTTTTTTATATTGCTACTGTTCGCTACAGGGGCATATTTTTGTTATAAAATTATAGCACCAATTTCATTTGAATTTTTTGTTAATTTTATGCAAGGAGACGGAGTAATACCTCTGTGGGGAATTAAAGATTATTTTTCTCTGCTTACTTTACTCGTTTTTTTTACAGGCATAATTTTTCAACTACCTCTCGTTATAATGGTTTTAGCTAGAATAGGCATAGTAACGGGAAAGCAACTTGCAAAATACCGTAAACACGCTTTGCTTATTATTTTTATTGTGGCAGCAATAGTAACGCCTCCTGATGTTATTTCACAGCTATTTTTAGGAGTTCCAACTTATCTTTTGTATGAATTTTCAATACACCTTGCCCGTATAGCACAAAGACGAAGACGGAAAGCCGAAATGGAACGCATGGCGAATATTGAAGAAGAATACCAAGATAATAGCAAGCAAACGTATAATTATGACCCTTACGACGATTCAAAATTGTAAATTTTGCTTATTTTTTTCATTGTAATTTTAAAATTTTAGTTTATTATTTAATAACAACCGAAATTATAATATGGGGAAATAGTTTTTTCTCAATAAAACAAAATTACTAATTTTTAGGCAAAATTTATTTTTAGTAATGTGTATTAATTTTACGTTTTGTGTATTTACTTAATTTGC
The DNA here is from genome assembly GCA_964449345.1 of uncultured Spirochaetia bacterium. Taxonomy (GTDB): domain Bacteria; phylum Spirochaetota; class CALGPD01; order CALGPD01; family CALGPD01; genus CALGPD01. The sequence goes on from CAYUYT010000030.1 coordinate 4,181, forward strand.
TTAATTATTGTTTTATTGCATATTTTATTATAAATTAATTAATAGACCGAATTTATCCGGGAGTTATGAATGCGCAGTTTAATGCAACGCATATTAATATTTCTTTTAGTAATCGTTATTTCCGTTGCACTTTTAACGACTACGGGATTCATTATTTTTCTAAACCACTTTTCTGAAACCGCAACTGAATTCGGAAAAACACACATGATTAAATTCGGTGAACGTTTATTAATTGAAAAAGCCAAAGATACAGCCAGTCATATTAGCACTTATCTTCAAATGAACAGAGAAAAAACTAAGGAAGAACTGATAAATGATAAATACCTTCATAAAATAGCCACGGCAGGATTCGGCATCGGAGGATATGTAGCAGTAACGGATAATAACGGGGTTGCTATTTTTCATCCTAACCCGAACGTCATTGGAAAAAGTTTGAAAATATTTGCAAGAGAACATCCGGAAATGTGGAATATAGTTAAACGCGGAATACGAAACAGGAGCAGTTACGGTTACTATACATTTATAAAAAATAACAAAGCAAAAATAAAAAAATTTATGGCAATAAAAAAAATCGAGAACAAAAATTGGTATGTGCTTGCAACTAAAGGTCTTGAAAATTTTTTAGAACCAGTAAAGCAATTCAGCAAAACCATTATTAGCAATAAACGTAAAGCAGGATTAATTTATGCGGTAAGCGTTTTGTTGATTTCAGTTATAATTTTTATTATTTTGTATTTTTTCTCAAAAAATATATCTAATCAAATAAATACATTAGCAAGCCTTGCATCTGAAATAAATATGAACAAGCTTGATTTTAACCCGCCCGAATATAAATTAAAAGAACTCGAAAATTTATCCCAGACCATAAATAAGATGATACAAAAGGTTAAACAAAACATAGATGAAAAAACCGAACTTGCCGACTCAACAGCAAAAGCATGGATGATGCTTGACAACATAATTAACAGCACGGTTAAATACGGCTTAATTGTTACTAACGAAAAGGGTGAAGTTGAATTATTCAGTAACGGCGCTGAAATAATGTTTCAGTATTCCAAACCGGAAATAGAAAACAAAAAAATTACTATCTTAAATAAACCTGAAGATTTAAATCATCAGGGATTTGATTTTTACCTTGAACATGCTTCCGAAGACGGTTTTTTTGATATGGATTTAACAGGTGTGCGCAAAGACGGTTCAACTTTTCCAATGAATATTAATGCTTCCATACGCTTTAACATCATGCTTGAGCTAGAGGGCTTTGTTATAATAGTTTATGATAAAACAGAAGAGAAAAACGCAGAAGAATTAAAAAAACAACATGAAATTCAAACAGAGCAATTACGAAACATAGAACTTATTCTAAATTCCCTACCCATTGGCATTATTGTAACGAATGTCAAAGGGGAATCCGTTGTGGAAAACTCAAGGGCAAGGCGTATTCTCAATTTTAAGCCGGGAGTATCTTCCGTAGGCACGAATTTAATTGAAAATGAAACACTAAGGCAATCCGGCATAAGCAAAGTTATTTCAGAAACAATGAAACAACAAAAGCAGAGGGAGTTGAAAAACGTTGTTTATAAAACGAAGAATAAAAACGAAAAAAGCGTTCTTGATTTAAAATTTACTCCTCTTGTTGATTTCAAAGGAAACATTCAGGGCACAATAATCGCTCTCGTTGACCAGACATTACTTGCAAATTCAATTCAAAAAATGCAGGAATTAAATACTATTATTGAAAAAAGCCCTGTAATTGCCTACAAAATGACATCCTCAAACGGAGACACGGCTTTTGAATATATATCCGAAAATATATCGCAATTCGGTTACAAACCGGAAGATTTTTATAACAAACGCATTAAAACAGGGGATTTCATTCATCCAGATGACGCACAGGAAATAAACGAAAAGCTTCAAATTAGTCTTGAAGGAACGCTTCAATACAGAATTCAAACAAAACTAGGCAATATTCGCTGGGTGGAAAGCACTGTTTGGCAGCAAAAGAATGAAAACAACGTTAACTCTCTTCAAGGTATTATACTAGATATAACAGAACGCAAAAATGCAGAAGAAGAATTTGTCAAAGCTCAAAAAATGATAGAAAAGCAAATTTCAATCTTAAAAAAATACGTTGACCAAAGCGTGCTTGATTTTATGATGAATGAAGAGGACATTGAAACGAGTATGCTGAAAAGCGAAGTTATTGACGGGACGGTGTGTTTTATTGATGTTTGCGGTTTTACGGCAATAAGCGAAAACAACCCGCCGGATTTAGTTGTTCAAATGTTAAACGAATACTTTGACGTTATTGTGCAGGAATTAATTTCACGGAACGGGCACGTTGATAAATTTATGGGCGATGCTATAATGGCTGTTTTTAAAGGTGATTTTCAAATTGAACGCGCTGTTGAAGGGTGCATTGCAATTAGAAATAGAATTAACGATATGATGGATACACGCGTTGCAGGTAAAACATTTTCGCCTAATGTTTCAATCGGGCTTAACAAAGGCAATATGATTTCCGGCAATATCGGTTCGGAAACAATCGAACGTCTCGATTTTACCGTAATTGGCGACGTAGTAAATACTGCCGCGAGATTTCAGGGAGCGGCAAAAGACGGACAAATTATTATTTCAGATACAATTAACGAAGTTATTGAAGATATCATTCAAACCGAACCGCTTGGAAAAGTTAAGCTTAAAAATAAAGAAAAACCAATTACTATTTACAACGTACTTAATTTTAAATAAAATAAACGGTTATTTTATATTTTTGGCGTTCTTCTTTTTGCATTGTACGCGGCTAGAAAAACCTTTTTGGTCTTTCATAAAACAAAAAAAACATTGTTCCGCGTCAATTATACCTTTTAATTTGCATTGAATTTTCACGTCCCCCTCCTTAATAGATGTGATATTTAAATTTTCGGTTTATTTTAAAAAAACGTTAATTATAAGTTACACATAAAACAGGATTAAACAAAGTATTTTATTTATTACACAAACGCATAAATCTTTAAATAAAAAATACGGCAAATTAATATTTAATGTCGAAATTATATAATAAGAAAGCGTAAAAAAACGCGGGGATAATAATGAAAAAAGCGTATTTAATTTTAATATTTTTTTTAACAACATTTAGTATAAGCGCGCAACAGAATACGGACCAAAAATTAATCGTTGCTGTTCGCGCAGGTAATTTAAAAGCGGTTAAAAACCTTGTCGCCGCCGGAGCAAAACTAACGGCCCAGGACCAGAATATTCAGGGATATAACGCGTTGACATGGGCGGCAGCGTCCGGTTTCGATGAAATCTTTAAGTTATTAATCACTCGCGGCGCATATTTATCTAAAAAAAGAAGTCCTTCTTTAAATTCACATGTTCTAAACGCGGTAGTATCAGGAGATATAGAGACTATAAAGAACAGAGTTAATACGAGGAACGTGAACGAAAAAGACGAACGCGGCTGGACTTTATTAATGTTTTCCTCGTGTTTCGGACGCCTTGAAATTGTCAGGTACTTAATTGAAATAGGTGCAGATGTAAACGTGAGAAATTCTCATAACGATACACCATTAATTTTAGCTGCGGGAAACGGACATTATTTTGTTATAAAAGAACTTGTTGAAAAGAAGGCAAAGTTAAACTTACTTAACAATGCAGGAAGAAACGCGTTTATCGCCGGCGTTATTTCAGGAAACTTTGAAATAGCCAAATTTATTTTAAACAAAATGGAAAATTATGAAAACGCCGAATTAATTAAAGCAATACTTAATGATAACGTATCAACCGTAAAAAAACTCATAACGAACGAAAAATCAGGCACTATCAAGGATATTTCCGGTTGGACTCCATTAATGTTCGCATCAATAACGGGTAACCCTGATATTTTACGGCATATTTTAAAATATAAATCAGGGATAGATGAAAAAAACAAAAATGGCGAGACTGCACTTATGCTTGCTTCAAAAATGGGGAACACGGAAGCAGTTAAATTGATATTGATTCACGGAGCTAAAATCGACATTAAAAATAATTATGGCTGGACTGCTTTAATGCAGGCAACTTTAGCCGGTCGACTGAACGTTGTAAAGCATCTGCTTTTAAAAGGTTCGGATGTAACCATAAAATCAGATAAGTTAAATGCTGTTGAAATTGCTGCTGAAAGCGGAAACAAACGCGTTTATACGGTTTTAAAAAAGCACGCTGACGAATCTGAGGAAACAATTTTACATAAAACAATAAACTGGATAACGGCAATTTACAGGGAAATAGTAACGTATTTAACAGCAGCGGGTTTTTTAACCTTAGTTTTAACTATCGGATCCGGTATAGTAATTTTTATTGGCTTAAAAATTTTGTTAAAGTTTTTAAGTCGAAAAATACAGCTTTCAAAAGTTAAAAAAGAACTTAATAGAATTGCTGTTCTAATTTCCTTAATGGTTTCTTTTAAGTTATCAAATATTTCTGTTTTAAATAATTTCGGCGTTATTTTTCTTTGGATATTTATGATTTATTACGTTTTTAAAATATCTGAATATTTAATTGTAGAATATTATTTAATTAAAAAGAAAAATAAATACATTCCGAAAATTATCCGCGATATAATAAAAGTTTTAATGTTTTTCATCTTGCTTGTTGTTCTGCTGCGTGCTCTTGACGTATCCATAACGGGCATAGCGCTTACATCAGGCGGTATTGCCGTGGGCGCAGGTTTTGCGCTACGCGACACTTTCAACAACCTTATTGCAGGTATTTCAATTAGCGTTGAAAAACCTTTTCGAATCGGAGACTGGATTAAAGTAAAAAACGAAATAATAGGCGAAGTTATTCAAACATCATGGCGTACAACGCGTTTACTTACATTATCACGAGATTTATACATTATTCCAAATACGGAAATTTCAAACAGCGAATTTTTCAACTTTTATAAACCGAGACAGCAACACGGAATTTTACTTACAGTGGGCATTTCTTATGACCATGCTCCTAACCTCGTAAAAGAAACAATTGAAAAAATTCTTCTTAACACGGAGGGAATTATATCAAACCCCACACCCAAAGTCTCGTTAATGAATTACAATGATTCTTCAATGGATTATGAAATACGCTATTGGATTTCCAACTACCCGGATAATATTGATATTCAGGACCAGGTTTTATCGAAAATATGGTACACATTTAAACGAAAAGACCTCGTTATACCCTTTCCTATCAGGACTGTGGAATTCAGAAAAACGAAAATCGAAAAAGAGCGAAAACCGGATTATGATTTACTTAAAAGCTGCCCGATTTTTGAAAATCTTGGTGATGATTTACTTAAAGAAGTGATTGCGGATTTTAAACGGCAGCGGTTCGGCAAAGATGAAATAATTGTACGTTATGATGAAGTAGGACCCGGCTTATTTATAATCGAAAATGGGGAACTCGATGTAATTACAAGGGACAAATACGGCAATAAACGGCACGTAAAAAAATTACAACAAGGTGATTTTTTCGGCGAACTTTCACTTCTAACCGGAGCAAAGACCAAAGCTGATGTTAAAGCGTTAACGGATTGCGAATTATTATTTGAAGAGCGGGTGGCTTTTAAAGAACTTGTAAAAAAACACCCGGATTTACTCGTTGCTTTAAGCGATGTTGCGGATTCACGTCTTGATGAAATGTTGCAGCTTGAGGAAATGTCAGAAATGGCAGGTGGTGAAAAGCCTGAAATCAAGAAAAACGTTATTAAGAAAATTTTTGATTACTTTGATGATGTGTGATTGAGATAAAAAACACCGACTTTCCCGCCGATTCCCCTATTTTCAGTTTCTTTTGCTTTAGGGTCAATAACGTACTCCCCGTCAACCACGAAAACGTATAAATTTTTGCCTTTGGATAATTTTTTTTGATTAATTTTTAAAACAAATTTGTCATTTTGTTTTTTCATTTTGAAATCTTGATGATTTGTTTTCCATGAATTAAAATCACCTGCAACATATACGTTTTTAACTTTTTTTTCCGGTGTATAAGAGAAGTGATAAAATTTTTCTTTTGGCGGCGTACCGTTTTTTACCGGTTTTTTACAGTTAGCGGACACAAATATAGTAAATATCAAAGCAAGGAATATTTTTATTTTCATTTTTTTTCTCCATACCTATATATTATATATTTTCGTCAGTTTGTTAAACTGCTAAAACAATAACATAATTAAAACGTAAATATTTTTTCGTTATTCCTATTATAAAGCCGATATTTAAAGTAATAAACGTTTTTATATTGCAATTTTTATCAATTTTGATATAAAATATTTTAAGGTTATGATGATAAATTTTATTAAAATTTTAATTTTAAGCCAGGATGCTTTTGACGAGGTTAGAAGAGGTTTTTTGGACCCAAATTACGGTTATTTCTACCTAATTCTCGGTTCAATTATAGTGGGCATCATAGGAATTATTGCTCTAATTGTTTCCTATATCATGCGCAAAAAACAAGACAAAAAAATTGAAGAATCCGCATTCAAACGTTTTGAAGATTTATGCAGAGAACACAATCTAAGCAACAGGGAAATAAACTTGCTTAAACACATTGTACGTGCGTATAAAGTGAAAAACCTTTTAAATACTTTCCAAAATAAAAGCCGGCTTGAAGCATATTTTGATAAAGAATTATTGAAATACGAAAGATTGTATGATAAAAACTCACCCGAAGTAAATAAAATTAAAGATATGGTCAAACACATTCTTCAGCAGACTAATTATCATAAACCGGGCAAAGGACAATTATTAAACTCAAGCAAAGATTTAAGAATAGGCCAACGTATATTCATTTTTCAAAGAGGATTTAAATCTAAAAAACCCGTTTTGGGAAGTATTATTTATTTAGATGATTTTTATCTTGCGGCAATTTTTTACAATGTGCCTGAAATTTTAGACAATGTTGATACAGGCAGTAAAATTGAAGTAACTTTTAACCGTGAAAGCGATGCAAACTATTTTTTTTCATCGCGGGTGCTAAAAATATCACGCAGGACTTCCCAAAAAGGACATGCTCATGTTGTAGTTTTAAAACACAGCGATAAATTATACAGAACGCAAAAAAGGCGTTATGAACGTTTAAACGTGTCAATGCCCGTGCTTATCTACCCTAACGCAGCAACGAGGAAAACCGCAGCGCCGGTTGCAAAACAGGAAACTATCATGACAAATGCCGTTGATATTAGTCAAGGGGGAATTTGCCTTGAAAGTAAAGACCAGCTACCCGTAGACACGCTGATTAAATTGGATTTTACTCTGGTAATAGATTATCACGGCGTTTTCGGGCAAGTAGTAGGAATTAGTAAAAAAAGAGATTATTACAATCTTCATATAAAATTCGTTGATATGGCCCCCGAATTACGCGATAACATTCGTAAATACATTTTAACGAGAACGAACAGTAATTTTTAAATTTTTAAAAAAACAATTCATCATTTTAATCAGCTAAAACATCCATTTAACCATCTTTTTTATTAAATTAAAACGTTTTTTATAAGGCTGATATTTCATACGCATATCGAATTTAAAAGATTTTTTCATCACACTTTTAAAATGAGAAAACGTGTCAAAAGAATATTTACCGTGATACATTCCAATACCGCTGCGACCCACTCCGCCGAACGGTAATTTATGCGACAAAAAATGAGACATGGTGCTGTTTATACTCATTCCCCCGGAACGTGTTCCCCTGATAATTCTATCCTGAGTTTTATTATCTTTAGTAAAAACGTAAAGAGCAAGAGGGCTTGCGCCTGAATTTATATAGTTCATCACTTCTTCAATATCTTCGAATTCAAATACGGGTAAAACAGGACCAAAAATTTCATCGCACATAACATCATCCGTTTTATCCGGCTGGTTTATTAATGTAGGAGCTATAAAGTAATCACTTGCATTATATTGCCCGCCAAATATTACGTCTGCATTTTTTATATAAGAAACAATGCGGTTAAAATGTTTTTCATTAACAATACGGGAATATTCATCACTTTCTTCAATATCAGGAGGGAAAAAATCAATAACTGCGCTTTCAATTTCACGAATAAGCTCGTTTTTTACTTTTTTATGCACAAATAAATAATCAGGCGCAATACACGTTTGCCCTGCATTTGTAAACTTGCCCCACGCTATTCGCCTTGCCGTTACTTTTACGTTAATATCTTTGCAAACAATGCAAGGGCTTTTCCCGCCTAACTCAAGAGTAACAGGAACGAGATTTTGTGAACACTTTTCCATTACAATTTTACCTACTGCCGGGCTTCCGGTAAAAAAAACGTAATCAAAATCCATTGAAAGTAAAACTTGCGTTTCAAAAACCGCTCCGTTTATAACCGTAATGTATGGCTCATCAAAATATTCACGGAATAAGTCCACAAATAACGCAGAGGTATTAGGCACAAACTCCGAAGGTTTTAAAACAACGCAATTTCCAGCTGCAATTGCTCCGATTAAAGGCGATAAAGCCAGTTGAATCGGATAATTCCACGGTGAAATAATTAAAGCGTTACCGTATGGCTGCGGAATTATATAACTCGATGCGGGAAAATGAAATAAGGATGTTTTAATTTTTTTACGTTTCATCCAATTGTTAAGCTTTTTTAAAGTATAATCTATCTCGCTTAAAACCCATGCAATTTCCGTTAAATACGTTTCAGTATGAGGTTTTTTATAATCCTTACAAAGAGCATACTGTAATTTTTCTGCGTTTTCATTTATCATTTTTTTTAACATAAGCAACGAGTTTTTGCGGAAAGCGTAAGAAAGCGTTTTTCCAGATTTAAAATATTGTTTTTGTTTTTCAAATATCTCTGCAATTATATTTTTATCCAATTCAATATCCCCGGTAAGTTTTATTCTTTTTGTTGTATTAAAAATATACCAAGAAAGAAAAATTATAAACAAAAAAGAGCCATATATTTATTTTTATGCACTTTAATATTTTAAACAAAGTTTATACATAATAAAGTGATTTTAAAATCTACGGATTATGGAAGGAAGCCTTATATTAAGTTTTTCAAGAAAAATATTCTTATTTTTTTAAACAAACCCCATCTTTTTACTTAAATTTTCGCTAGCACTATGCTAGGTAATCGTAAAATTTTGTGTAATAAATTTGACACATACTTTGTTTATAAATAATATATACATAGAAAACATACACAAACATACAACTTTTATTAACGTTTGTATCAGCTTTTCAAAACTTTAACTATACGTATACAAATAATATAAAATTTTTATTGGGTATTGGTCGGGGATTATACAGGTAAATGTTGAAATGGAGTCGCAATGCCTAAAACTAAAGTGGCTTTTAAACAGGATGAAGCTTTAGTTCTTAATACTGATTTACAAGGCCGCATTATTTCATATAATTCTATTGCTGATGTGCTTGCAAATGTTATAAATATTAATTTATTAAATCTTGATTTTTTTGACGGTTTTATTGCTAATTGTTTTTTTATTACAAAAGAACAATTAAACGATATAAGAAAAAAATTTCATGGTAATGATTTTCCCGTTAATTTTTCATTACAATGCATACCATTATGTTCTCCTCAAATGAATATAAGTTTTTCTGCTTATAAAATTTTTGGCAAAGATAAAGAAACAATTATAATCACAGGCAATATTAAAGAAAAAGAAAAAATTTATAATGAAAATGATACAAGCTTATTCCGCTGGTTAAACACCGAGTTAAGCCGAAAAAACGATTTACTCAAACTTGTTTTTGATTTATCCGATGATGCGCTATGGAAAGTTGATTTAAAAACAAAACAGGCATTTTTTTCAAAAAAATTTTACACTCTGTTCGGCTATAATATTTCAGGGCATACACATCTCCATGAAATATGGTTCAAATTATTTAACCCCGAAGAAAAAGATTACGTTAACATTAATTATTGCGAATGTATCAAAACAAAAAACACCTATTTTGAAGACGAACTAAGAATAAAAACAAAACAGAATAAATGGCTTTGGTGCAACGTAAAAGGTAAAATTTTAACTTATGACCATAAAGGTAAACCTCAAAAAATTGCCGGTATTGTTTCCGATATAACGGAAAAAGAAAACACTGTATTAATGGCAAATGAACAAAAAAATATTTACGAACTAATGCTTTCTGTGGCAAAGGACATGAGTGTATTCAAAGATGAAAATTTCAAATATAAAGCCGTAAACCCTGCGTTGCTTAATTTTTTAGGAATGCAAATGAATGACGTTATTAATAAAACGGATTTTGATATTTTTCCGCACCACATTGCACAGTACATCAGAGATTTTGACGTTGAAGTGAGAAATTCAGGTAAATCCGCTACTATTTTAATTACTCCGCAGATATTATTAAAACTTTTAAAGCAAGACTCACCCATGCACGAAAAATATTTTCAAGCAGTTATTATTCCCGTTAAAGATAAGTTTGGCAACGTAAAAGGAACGTTATTTACAGCACGGGATATTACTGAATTAAAACATAAAGAACTAGCTATAGAAAAAGCAAGGCATAAACTTGAAGAGAAAGTTTTATTCCGCACAAAAGAACTAAGAGCAAAGAACGCGGAGCTTAAAAAAGAAATTGAGAAAAGAAAGCTATCGGAAAAAACCGTTTTGGAATACGCAGAATTATTAAACTCAATTATAAACAACGCACCCGTTGGTATTTTTATAAAAGATTTACAAAAGCGCTATTATATTTTAAATAAATTCAGTAAAAATTTTTTCAAAATCAATAGAAACAAAGACCTAGTTCCCATAATTCATAACACGGTTAACAACGAATTAATAAACAAAATTGCTAAAGCCGATGAAAAAATATTTAACAATAAAAAAATAATTGAAAAGCATATTCAATACAAAACTCAACAAGAGATAAAACATTTTTATTTGCGCCAATTTCCATTATTTGATGAAAATAATAAGTTATACTCTGTTTGCGGTATATTTACTGATTTTACCGACATTAAAAAAGCCGAGAAAGAACTTATCAAAAGCAAAGAAAGGTGGAAAGCTTTATTTGATAATAACAGCGACCTCGTTTTAATTCATTACCCCGGAAAAACGTTTATCGACGTTAATCACACTGCTTGCCATCGTTTGGGGTATTCATACGAAAAAATGTTAACTTTAAAGCCCGAAGATTTGCTCGTTGAAACGGGAAAAAAATATCAGAATATAAAAAAAAGAATAAAAAAAGAAAAACGCGTAATTTTTGAAACGGAAATTAGAACGGCAAAAGGATATGTTTTTTCCGTTGAAGCTAATATAAATCTATTTCAGCAAAACAGTCAAAAAATCGTTATAAGTATGTTACGGGATATAACATCGAGAAAAATTCTAAATAAAATAATAATGAAAAGCGAGAAAAAATACCGTCTGCTTTTCAACAATGCAAGGGATTTGATTTTTGTGCAAAACAAAAGAGGTAATTTTATTGATGCGAATAAGCTTGCGTGTGAACGCCTGAAATATTCAAGACGGGAAATGTTTGGTATGAACATTAAAAAAATCTCAACAATGTCAGAAAAAAAAATAAAAAAATTAACCGATGAAATTTATACACAAGGATATATTCAGATTGAAACCGAATTTATTTCAAAAAACGGAGATAAATTTCCCGTTGAAGCTTCAACGTATCTTTATTATATAGGCGAATACCCTTATTTCGTTACAATTAGCAGGGATATAACTGAACACAAGCAAGCAGCACGAAAAATAAAAACAAGCGAAGAAAAATACCGTATGCTTGCTGATAATATGATAGATATGGTATCTCTGCATAAACCCGACGGAACGTATATCTATGTTAACCCTGCCGTAGAAAACATTCTCGGTTATTCAGAGAACGAACTTATCCAAAAGAATGCCTATGATTTCTTTCATCCTGATGACATCGAGTCAATAAGCAATAAATCACATAATTTAGCATTACAAGGAAAAATAATTGAATCCTTTGAATACAGAATACAAAAAAAATCCGGTGAATATATCTGGTTTAGCACAGACACAAAACCGATTTTCAACGAAAAAAACGAGTTAATTCAGTTGCAGGCCATTTCGCGTGATATTACAACGCGAAAGCAAATGGAAAATGAAATTCGAATCGCAAATGAACGCCTTGCACGTGCAAACCGTTTAAAAGATGAGTTTATTGCTTATGTTTCCCATGAACTTATGAATAAAATCGGATTAATTACCATGAGCGCAGACTATTTACTATCTGCTTGCGGAGATAAAAAAGCAGTAAATGAAGAAGCAATGGATAAATTTAAAGTTATTTTAAAAACTGCGGAAACTCTGGAATTAATTATTGAGGATATTATAGATATTTCAAAAATTGAAGCGGATAAAATAAATATTGAATCGCGGACTTTTTCAGTTAAAGGTTTGATTAACCAAGTAGTTAATTCATTTTCCCAAAGAAATGACGGAAGAGAAATAAATATTAAAAAACGCGTTTTTGTTGATAAAATCAACGCTGACCCGAAACGCGTTATACAGATTTTATCAAACTTTATATCAAATTCTATCAGATATTCTAAAGGAGAAAAAACGGAAATAATAATCAGCGTAAAAAAAACATTGAAAGGTATATTTTTTTCCGTAGCTGACTATGGAATGGGAATCAAAAAAGAAAATATCAAAAAAATATTTGAGCCCTATTTCCGTGAAGACATTAAATCGCACATAAAAAGAAGTATGGGTATTGGATTAAATATTTGCAAAAAACTTGTGGATTTAATGGGCGGTATAATTCACGTTAGAAGCCAGCAAGGAAAAGGCAGCGTTTTTGCGTTTTATTTACCCCATGCTTATGTTGATGATAATTAATAAAGTTTAAAAAATTAAAATTACAGGGCTAAGTTAATGAAAACGAAAATATTGATTGTTGATGATGAAAAAGAATTTACAAAAATTGTTAAAGCGTATATTAGCGAACAAGACAGAGAAATTTTAATCGCATCTTGTGCAAAACAAGCAAGAGTAATACTGGAAAATAACGTAATAAATGTTATGCTTCTTGACCTTATGTTGCCTGATGTGGAAGGTTTACAATTTTACGAAGAAATAAAAGATATTTTTCCTGATTTACTCGTTATAATGCTCACAGCTTCACGTTCAATTCCGCAGGTAATCAAAGCTATCCAACTCGGTGTTTATCATTACATTACAAAACCGTTTAAAAAAGAAGAAATCGAAAGTGTAGTTAGCAATGCTGTCGAAAAAATTGCTTTGAGCAAGCAATTACTTAAACTTGAGGCAGAAAGAGGCAATTTAAACAAACCGTTTTTAATAGGAAATTCCGATGAAATATACGATATAGATAATTATGTGGAACGTTTAAGAAATATTCCTTTTTCATGTATTTTGCTTACCGGAGAAACGGGCACAGGCAAAAGCAACCTTGCAAAATATATTCACTGGAAAATTTACGATGAAATGTCAAAGTTCGTTCATTTATCCTGCGCAGACATTTCGCCGAATTTGCTTGAAACCGAACTTTTCGGGTATGAAAAAGGTGCGTTTACTGATGCAAAAACGCGCAAAAAAGGTCTTTTTGAAATAGGAATTGGCGGAACTCTATTTTTAGATGAAATAGACAGTATTCAAGCAGAACTGCAAAAAAAACTTTTATATTTTCTAGACAATAAAAAAATAAGGCGCGTTGGAAGTACTAAAGAAACTCCGGTCGATGTTCGTTTAATCGTTGCAACTAACGCAAACCTTGAAAAACTCGTTGAAGAGAAAAAATTTAGAAAAGATTTATATTACCGCCTTAAAGTTATGCAGTACCGTTTATCGCCCCTAAGAGAGAGAAAAAAGGACATTCCACTTCTTGCAAACTATTTTAAAGATTTATTTAACATTACTTTTAGTAAAAATATCGTTGGAATAACGAAAGACGGGCTTGAAAAATTAAAGTCATATAATTGGCCGGGAAACATCCGCGAGCTTAAAAACGTAATGGAAAACGCTATGATTTTTTGCGACGGTTCAAAATTATGCGCGGATGATTTTGCCATAAACCCCCAAAAAAAGGACAATGTAAAAAAACATAATTACTTTTTACCCGCTTCAGTTGATGAAATTTTACCTTATGAAGAAATGGGCGCAGAATACATCCGCCACGTTCTTAAACTTACAGGTAACAATAAAACCAAAGCCGCGGAGTTGTTGGAAATTTCCCGCACCACATTGCGTACAAAATTAGACAACGAGTAATTTTAGTATATATTTTTTACATTAATCGGTCAAATTCTGACCGATTAGAGCGGATAAATTTTGACCGTCTTAACACAATACAACATAAAATATTAATTAAAGTTGTGTAAAATTCTAGAAAATTTTATACATTATTGTATCTACTTACGTTTTCATTATTTTTTTATAAAAAGCAAATTAACCGAACAATTTTTGACCGAATTCTAATCAAAAAGTTAATTAATGCTAAACATACTTATACTATTATAGCGTATTGTAATTGTTTCCATAATAACAATTTAGGGATAAATTCTAAATTTATTTTAATATGTAAAAAAGCTGGCATAGAAAATGCTCTATTTATATGCAACACTTGAGTACTTATAGGAGGCAAAATGAAATTACTAAAGCCAGATTACATCGATGATGATAAAATTAAAAAATTAGTTGAAGGTTATCAATTGAATGAGGTTGACATATATGAAGTTATGAAAATGCTTTCAAAAACCATATATTCTTTCCCACGATTGATTGGAAAAATGGATGAAGATTCATGCAGCGATTTTTTCGAATACATTCTCATTAGAATGGAAAAAATACTTGGCGCTTATAAAAAGATGGATTGCAAGTTTATGACATGGTTTATCGTAGTATTACGGAGGCATTATTTTAACTGGTATAAAATCCAAATGCGGGAAGAAACGCGAGAAATAAGCATATTAAACCGGCATACTTCAGAAGATGTTAACGAAGAACTTGTTGACGTTTTGTGTATCCATGAAGATGCACAGGATGCGGCTTCCGATTATAAAATAGAACACGCTATTGACAAACTGCCGGGGAAACTAAAAATCATTATTAAGTTGCATTACTTTGATTTTTTCCATGAACGTGATTTACTTGAAACTGCGGACTTGTTTAAACAGCCCCTTTCAATTTTATTAAACCGCTTTCATGAAGTTAAAGAAAAACTACTGGATAAAAATAAAATTAACGAAAAATTGGAAGAAAATGTCGGCAAAGCTTATGATAAAATATTTTTCCTAAAGGAAAAGAAAAATAAAAAAGCAGAACAGCATATTTATGATTATGAAATTCAAAATAAACTTCAAAAAGCAGAAAATGATCATTTAAAAAATTTAAACCGACTTCAAAAAACGTATAATTCTCTAAAAAATCAGGATATTTCCTATCTTTTGGATATTCCCACAAGAATAATTGCCAATATGCTTTTCAGAGGGAAAAATAAACTAAAAGAAATTTTAATGGAATCGGAAAAAATTGTATGCTAAAAAAAAGAATAGGGATATTAGCCAACGGCTTAATACCCCTATTTTTTGCAGAAGGTACTATTTATAATATTTCATACCACCGTACC
The DNA here is from genome assembly GCA_964449345.1 of uncultured Spirochaetia bacterium. Lineage (GTDB taxonomy): Bacteria > Spirochaetota > CALGPD01 > CALGPD01 > CALGPD01 > CALGPD01. The sequence goes on from CAYUYT010000030.1 coordinate 19,772, forward strand.
TGAGCTTTTTCGTTATTACAGGGTCAAGACGGCTCGTTGCTTTTATCTGGTCAAGTGCAATAGTAACGAGTTTATCATCAATGCTTTGATTATTCTTGAGGTTATCAAGCATTTTCGTTGCTATGTGAGTGTCCCCGCTTTTAATTTTATCAAGCGCTTTGGTCTGAATATCATGAGCATGAACTTTATCTATTGCTTTTGTAACTACAGGGTTTATTTTTTGCGTTAATATTTCATCAGGCGAAACCGTAAGATAAACGTTTTCTTCGTCTATTAACTTGCTTTCGGAAAAAAGCTTTACGTTAGCAATTTTAAATTTTCCTTGCTTATCCGGTGTAACTATGAGTTCAAGCAAAACGGATTGCTGTTCGTCCTGACGTAAAGTATCAAAACGGATAGTGTCTTCACTATTAAAAACCGCAATTTCCGGCTCTGATTTAATCATACGCCTGATTTTGCACCCTTTAAATGTTTCTACTTTAATTTCACAGCCCTGAACAACGGATTTATTAATGCTGTCTATTTCCTGATTAAAAATAACCTGGATTTGTTCTGCGTTTTCAATATAATGTGAACGCGCACCGCTTATGTTTGCAATGTTAATGAGAAAATCCTCGTTAAATTCTTCGCCTACACCGATTGTAGTAAAATATATGCCTTTTTCTTTATATTTTTCAACGATTTTATTGCAGGTTTCAGGGTCATCAACTTCACCGTCCGTAAGAATGATTATTTTATTCATTCCTCCGTGTATAAACGTTTTTTCGATTTCATTAATCGACAACTCAAGCCCTGATTTTAAACTCGTTTCATAACCTAAATCCAAATCATCCAGCAAATCAATGTGTTTTTTTAGCTGTTCTTTATTCAAGTGTTCACTACTCTCTGAAATAATCTCTGCTTTGCTTCCAAAAGCAACAACGGATAAATTATCATCAGGGTGCAGTTTATCAATAACGTGCTTAATCGCAACTATTACGTTATCTAATTTTCCGTCATCATACATTGAACCGCTTTTATCAATTACCAGAGCTAAGTTAACAGGGGCGCTCCTCATAACCGAGGTGTTAATCAAAGGGTTTAATTCAACGAACAGATACAACATATTCTCATTAGCTGACGGATGAACAACTTCTTTGTTCAATTTACTTGTTAAACTTACATTTTTCATTTTTACCTCCATGGTTTAAATAATTTTAACTTGCGAGTTTGTCTTTCTTTTTAAAAACGAACTCGGTGTCAGGCCCGAAACGGATACGCCATCCGGGCTTAATTAAATTTTTTTTAATTCGTTTTGAAACATTTTTTGTTTTTATAAAAGTACCGGCTTTGCTCCCTAAATCCGAAAGCAAAAACCCGCCGGCATCTTTTGTTAAAACAGCGTGGTTACGGGAAATACTCGGTACGTTTAAAATAACGTCGTTGTTCGCGTTACGCCCGATGGTGAGCATATCTTTGTTAAACTCATAAACTTTGTCGTTGCCTTTAATTCCTACTAATAGGTAAACGTCCTTGTTAATATTTTCTGTACCCGTATTCAGATTAATTTTGCAGGAAACGCAAGTAACTTTATTTGCGCTGTTGATTTTTCCGCAACCAGGGCATTTTATTATACTTGAACTTGCAATCAAATCCTTTCGAACTTCCGATATACTCGGATAGCGTTTTTCCAAGTTAAAGTGGGTCATTTTTTTTACAATACGGTCAATGTCATCCGACAAAGCAGGGTTAATTTTCTTAACGCTTATTCCGTTTTTTGGGAAACCGTTTTCAAACCTTGGGTCATGTTTAGTCAATAGATGATAAAGCGTTGCTCCGAAAGAATAAATATCCGAACGCGCATCAGTTAATCCGCCGTACTGTTCGGGCGGAGCATAACCGATTGTACCGAAATGAAAGGTGTCTTTGGTTTTTTTAGCATCCGAGAAACGCGCTGTACCAAAATCCACCAAAACCACCGAGTTTTTATGAAAAATAATGTTTGCGGGTTTTAAATCCCTGAAAATCAGAGGTTTCGGTTTAAGCGTATGCGTATAACGCAAAATATCACAGAGCATTAGGGCAATTTCAATAGTGCGGGTTTCAGTAAAAAAATCAGGGTATTTTGTTATTATTTCTTCAAGGTTTTTGCCTTCAATGTAATCCATAATGATATAATACTTTCCGTTGTCTTTGAAGAAATCCGTTATTTTAGGCAACCCCGGATGGTCAAGTGAGCTTAAAAAAACGGCTTCTTTTTTGAATAAAACGAGGGCATCCATATCCGATGATAAATCAGAAATGATTTCTTTTGCTGCGCGGATTTTATCAAAAACATGGGAATCGCTTACTTTATATACAGCACCCTGTCCACCTCTGCCGATTACATCTATTATTTTATAACGTGTGTTTAGAATGTGATTTTTTTCAACTACCATTTTAAGCAACCTCGTCTTTCTCGTTGAACACTAACAGGGAACTACCTATTTGTATTACATCTCCGTCGTGCAATACACATTTATGCGTTTTCTTTTTATCAACCAAAACGGGAAAGTTTTCATCAAGCCGTTCTATAAAATACTTTCCGCTTTTATTCATAATTTTAGCGTGGTAATTAGCAATTTTTTTGTCCCCGAATAAACCCATATTACTTTTTTCATTACGCCCTATTATAATGGGGTTCTCATCTAAAGCAATTTTATGCGCTGATGATTTACCCTTTAGCACGGTTATTTCACTTAGTTTTCTCTTTGTGCTAAACCGTATAAAATAGAGCAGGATTAATACTCCAAGGGCAAGCATTAAGGCAATAATTAGATAACTGTTTAGCGGATATTTCGTTCCAAGAATAGAGCCTGCATAATAATCGCGAACATTGCTTTTCCCGTTATTAACCATTACATACACTTGCCTGACATCAGGGCCGCCTATATCCGTTTTATACGTTAGTTTGTATTCAGATAATACATTATACCGTATTTCGTTATAAATATTTTTAAGTTCGCTTGCGCGAGTAAAAGCATAGTATTTCCCCCCGCTTTTTGCTGAAATTATGCTCATTTCACGGGTATTGCATTCAAAACCGATTGAGTAAACCGGGATGCCTGTTTTATTCGTTGATTTTATCGTTTCATTTAGCGTTGTTGTAGGGATTTTATTAAAATGCGATAAGTCGTTATAACCGTCTTTGCGCAAATCGTTTACCCCGTCACTTAAAAGTATTACAACTTTACGCCCTTTTACTTCATTAAAACCTTTTAACGCCTTAACTGCGGCGAAATATAACGGTGTGGGCGCGTTTTTATCCGGGGATTTTATGTTTATTGTTGCATTTATTAGCGCGTTTTTATCTTTTGTAAAACCTTTAGTTTGTTCAACTGTTTTACCGAAAGTTATGATTTTAAAATTATCATTTTTGCCTGCACTTTGAATAAAGCTAATAATCGCCTCGCGGGTAGATTTGATTTTACGCCCTGCCATTGAGCCAGAAACATCAACGAGAAGAACGAAATTAATTCCCTTACCTATGTCATCGGGTTTCATAAAACGCGTTATTTGACGTTCATTCCATTGCGTTTCCCCGTTGTTAATTACTTTTTCATAAGCTTTAAAATTGTTTTTGTTAAGCTTTCTGTTATTGTCTGCGTTAACGTAAATACTTATTTCGTTATTCAACGCAAAAGCTGAATTGTCAACCTGACTTATCCTAGGCCGGGTAAACCCTGCGCTAACACTTAGAACCAATACTAATATTAATACTTTGTTTTTAATTTTTACTTTCATTCTAATACCCTCTTTTAATTTACTTTGCTAAAAATACCACTCTTGCATCGCCGAGAGTAATAATATCTCCGCTATTCAAAAGGTGTTTTTTCACCTTCTTGCCGTTTATAAATAATCCTGACGGGGATTCTGCGTCTTCTATAACAAAAGCGTTTTCGTTTTTCTTTATTTCAGCGTGGCGGTTAGCAACGCTTTTAAAACCGAACAATCCCACATCTGATTTTTCGCTTCTGCCTATTTTTACTCTGTCATAGGATAGCGTAAACTCCCTTCCCTTCAATTTACCATTCAACTGACGCAAAATAGCTTTTGAAAAAACTCTTTCCGTTAGCGTTAAAAACAAGCCTAGAAAAAGTCCTAACAAAGCCAAACCTATTAAACGGGCAAAATCAGATGCAATTTCGTTGTTTACTATTAATTCAAATGCGATTCCGCCCAAAAATCCTCCTAAAAATCCTCCTGCCGCGCCTTGTAATGCTTTGCCTTTTGAACGCAGGGAAAAACCTTGCGCAATTCCTGCTGAAGCACCGAGAAGCCCCCAGCCCACGGCTTTAATGAGAGCGAAAATTAAACCGGGATTTTGTCCGGGAGCGTAAAAATAATTCCCGGCAGTCAGGATTATCGCCCATCCCAAAACAGAACCTAATGCACCGCCTATAAGCCCGAATAGTAAACCGGATATAGCGCCTGTTTTAATTTTCGCACTAGATTTAGTTATGATTCCGTCTGCGCTTCCAATGAATATGCCTAAAGTCATTCCGATTATAGCGCCGAACAAAGCGTTTGCTGCAATTATTGTTGGCATATTATTTTGTATATGTAGTACCGTTTCGATTAAAGGCCAAGCAACTATTCCGGCCAAAAGTCCGATTAATGCAGATAATATTATTTTGATTTTAACACTCATTTTTATCTCCTTAGTTTATTTATTTTTACTTTTTTATAGCAAGAGCGCTTTCATTTGGAGTAAACCTATAATTTAGATTTATAACCACCTGTTCAAGCCCTACATAAATTTTACGGTAACTTTTCGTTTTATAATCAGGGTGTTTAAAACGGAAATAATAGTGGAGGCCGTTGAACATTTTGTCTGTATAATTTTTGTTTTTTATGAACTCATGCCATTTTATCCAGCGTCCGCCCCATGATATTTCTATTTCCGTTCCTTTAATTTCATTGCCCGTTTCAGCATCCATGAAAGTGAAATTAAACCAGACTTTTCTGCGTGGATTATTCGTGAAATCGTTTTCTATTATTAAAGTTTTTGAATTTTCGTTAATACTTTTTAGAGTAAAATCAGTCCAGTAAACTTGATTGTTTATTTGAATCTTTAAATAGTATTTACCTGTTTTTTGTAAAAACGTTTTACTTTCATAAACGAGATTTTTATCCGGTTCTTCTAAGACAGCAGCTGCCTCTCCGTTACTATGATAATTCGTTTTATTCAAATTGATATTTTTTATAAATTCTCTTTCAACGCCTTTTTCATCAGTTTTATATAAACGCGCTCTTAAAATAAAATTTTCATAAGCGCGCAAATGATTTTTAATAAACACTTTTCGCCTTTCCAATGCTTTTTTGTAATGTACGGGATAAACTTTTTTACTCGGGAGCTTTCTAAAACCGGGCATTGGGTAATTATAACGTATTTTTAAACGCCCTAGTTTATGGCCGTTTAGAGCAAGGAATATTTTATCCT
>CAYUYT010000031.1:0-15270 GCA_964449345.1 uncultured Spirochaetia bacterium
CTCGCCCCAATTTTTTTGAGAAATAGCCAAATGTTTAACGCAAGCTATAATGCACTCAGCATGAGATTATACCATCGGTCAAATCTACTGGTTTAACTTGTTAAATAGCAAATGGCGGATTGCTGCCGACCGGAAGCAGTTAATGATGTCACACCGGGTCATAATGTTAGCAGGTATTAAGGCCGTCCATGTGACCAAATTTGGTGATGCTAGCTCATACTGTCTTTGTTCTTAAAAATGTTCATTCTGTCACAACGAGTACACGTCCTGTCACACTAAGCCCAAACTCCAACTAAAATAACACTTCTAGGAATACCTGTTTAGCTAGATCCGTTGTAACGGCATTATTAGTTAAAAATAAAGCAATATTTTTAAATATTTTAAAAAATAATCTAACAATTGATGAAATCAAATCGGAAAAATATAATAGAAAATTTAAAACAATTAATAAAAAATTTTTATCCTACGGCATTACTAATAGCGCAATATGGCTCAAATTCACTTTGCTCAATCAAACGGGCAGACAAAAACAGTGGATCCTAAATATAAAAAATAATAGAATAGTGAAAGCCGCGTTATATTTAAATAACGGAAACGTAAAAATAACGGGTCTAGACGTTCTGCGTTCTGAAAAAAAAATTGACCATAGCGAAGTATGTTTTTTAATAAACTTAAAGAAAAATGACAGCAAAACGTATTACCTGCGTCTTTATACCGATTTTACCATGTCAATTCCATTAAGTATTTATACTGTTCCTAAATTTTATAAAAATCAAAATTTAGACCGCTTTTTTTACGGTATCCTTTTGGGAGTGTTATTTGTTTTATTTTTTTACTACACTTTTGCTTATATAAATTTAAAAGACAATGCTTATTTATATTTTTCATTAATGGTTTTTTTCTGGATACTATATCATTTAGAGTTTTTCGGTATTCTTTGCAAACTTTTTTATCCTGATAATACATTTCTTAAAACAAGATTAGTTTTCTTTTTACTCGGCACTTCCCTTATTTTTTTCATTTTATTTTCCGTTGAAATCATGAAAATGAAAAGTTATTTTAAAAAATTTATGCCTGTAATTTATACCTGTATCGCTCTAGCTTTAATATATGCAATATTCGTTTTTATTCCCTTTATTAGTGTGCGTTTTATCTATGTGTATGCTTTAAACGTTAGTTTGCTTCTAGTAATTATATCTTATTTTAGTATCTACGTTTACTTAAAAACAAGGCAAAGAATTTTAATTTACTATATCATTGCGTTTTCAATCGGTTTAATTGGCGCTATTTTCAGGGTGCTTTTATCCCAGGATATTTTACCCTATAATCTACTTTTTTATTACGGAATGCCACTTGGGAATTCATTTGCGTTTTTGATATTCGGATATGCGCTTACTGATAAAATTAGGTTAATGTTCGTTGAAAAGCAAAGAACTAAAATTTTAGAAAATGAAAAATTAAAACTTGAAAAAGAAATTGAATTAAGAAAGCAGGCAGAAAAAGAGTTAAATAGAAACCGTGAGGATTTAAACAGAGTTTTTGATATTTCCCCCTTCCCCCTTGCAATTACACGGGTAAAAGACAGTAAAATTATAAAAGTAAATAAAGCGTGCGAGGAATTTTTTCAAGGCACAAGTGAACAGGCAATTGGAATGACTCCTGAAACTTTTTACGCAAACCATGAGGACAGGCAAGAGATATTAAAGCAATTAAAAGAAAAAGGTAAAGTAACGAAAAAAGAAATAGAGCTAAAAACGTATAAAACCGAAGAACGATGGGCATATTTAAGCGTGGAGGCAACTTTATATCAAAATGAAAATGCATTTGTTATTGGTTTTGCTGATATTACGGGTTTAAAAATCGCGGAAAAAGCGCTTAGGGAAAGCGAAAAACGTTTTCGGGATATGTTTGAAAAACACACTGCAATTATGTATCTTGCTGACCCTGAAACACTTGCAATTTTAGAAGCAAATCAGGCAGCTTGCAATTTTTACGGATATACTAAAGAAGAGTTTAAAACTTTAAATATTGCGGATATAAATGTTTTACCACTTAATAAAATAAAAGCAGAACTTGAACAGGGTTTTACTGATAACAGAACATCATTTATTTTTAAGCATCAATTAAAAAACCGTGAATTGATAGACGTTGAAATACATTCTACGCCAATTACTGTGCAAGAAAAAAGAATCTATTTTTCGATTATTCACGATATAACGAAAAGGGTTATATATCAAAAAGCATTAAAAGAGAGTGAAGGATTATATAGGTTTATAACGGAAAACACTAACGATGTTTTATGGGTAATGGATAAGGCGTTTAATATTACTTATATAAGTTCGTCCGTAGAAGATTTACATGGTTATACTGCAAATGAAATTATTAAAATGAAATTCCGCGATATTATGACTGAAAAATCGTTTTATAAAACCATGAGAGTTATTGTTGAAAATATTCAAAATAAACAGAGCAAAGAAAATCCTGTAAAATTTGAAATAGAATTTATCAAGCAAAACCGCGAACACTTTTGGGCAGACGTAAGCACAAGCTGGATATACGATGAAAAGGGAAAACTTTTACGCGTTGTAGGCAGTACAAGGGATATAACGGACAGAAAAGAAATGGAAAAGGAAATCCTCCTTGCAAAAGACGAAGCTGAAAAAGCGAATAAATTAAAAACTGAATTCCTTGCTAATATGAGTCATGAAATAAGGACACCAATGAACGCGATTTTGGGATTTACACAGATACTAGAAAAACGCATTACTGATGAAACCCAGCAAAACTTTTTATCAATAATTTCTTCTAGCGGAAAGACCTTACTTAAATTAATAAATGACATTCTGGATATTTCCAAAATCGAAGCCGGCAGGTTTGATATTAATTACTCTATATGTGATCCACAAAGTTTAATAAAAGAAATGGAAAATACTTTTAAATGGAAACTTGAAGAAAAAGGGATTGATTTGTTTACGCAGGTATCAGAAGAATTGCCTGACAATGTTTTAATTGACGAGTTAAGGATGCGACAGGTTTTGTTTAACCTTGTGGGAAATTCGGTTAAATTTACCGAAAAAGGGTATGTAAAATTAAAAATTGATGCAATTCTATCAAATACCGACAACGCGGAAATGGATTTAGTATTTACGGTAGAAGACACAGGCATAGGCATTCCAAAAGACCGCCTTGATAAAATTTTCATTGCTTTTATTCAGGCGGATACTGTTCATTCTGCAAAATATGAGGGCGCCGGGCTTGGACTTGCAATTACAAAACGCCTTGTTGAAATGATGGACGGGGAAATAAGTGTTCAAAGCCAGGAAGGCAAAGGAAGTATTTTTCAAGTTAAGCTTAAAAACGTAAGCGTTTCAATTATTGATTTTGAGGATAAGGAAGCAGACAGAATTATTCAGGAAGAAATTAAAGATTTTGATTTTAAAGGCATTACTGTGCTCGTTGCTGACGATGTAAATGATAACCGTGAAGTTATAAAGAATTTTTTACAACCCTACGGGATTAAGGTTTATGAGGCAGAGAACGGTAAACATGCCTTTGAAAAAACCCTTGAGCATAAACCTGATATAGTTTTTATGGACTTAAAAATGCCCGGGGCAGACGGTTTTAAAGGAACGCAGATGATTAAACAAAACAAAGCAACGGAAAAAATTCCCGTGGTCGCTGTTTCTGCGTCAGTCATGAGCGAAACCGAAGAGCGGGCAAGACAAAGCGGAGCTGAATATTTTATGGCTAAACCCGTTACAAGGACTTATCTATTAAAACTCATTGCAGATATTTATAGAAATCTTGCTGAAGAATGAAAAGTTAAGACAATTCAAAATTAAAAATAAATTATAAATACATTTTTTAATTAAATATGCTTTATAATTTGAAAAGTTAACAATATTATTATCATAGGTAGCAATATGGATGATATAAAAACGATTAAAAATAATTTTTTGTTTCAATTAAAAAAATTTGCTGAAACGCTTTCTAATTATATATCAACAGAAGACAATAATTGGACAATAAAAGGATTTATAGATGTTTTTAAAAATATCTATACAATAACTACAGATACAAAAATTTTATCAAAAATTCTCGAAATTCACATTTTTCCAAAATTTTTAGAGTTTGCAAAGAAAAATAATTACAGTCTTATTTTTGCAGAACATCAAAATTGGTATCCGGATATTTCATTTGTTTCTAAGATTAATGAAAAAATTAAATTTGCAGTTGATTTAAAAACAACTTATCGTCTTCCCGATTATCCTGACTTTTGTAACGGTTTTACTTTAGGTTCTCATGGAAAGTATTTTACTGATAGAAATAGTACAAAAAATATTCAATTTCCCTACAATGATTATTTTGGACATTATTGCCTTGGCAATTATATATTCACGAAATGATATAGAAAAAATTGATGATACAAAAATTTTCAAATTACGAGATTTAGAATCAATTAAGTCTGTAATAAAGGATTTTACTTTTTTTGCTTGCGAAAAATGGACAATTGCAAGTGATAAAAGTGGGAGTGGGAATACTGCAAATATTGGAAGCATCAATAAAATTGTGGATATTTTAAACGGCAACGGTGTATTTAAAAATTTAGGAGAAAAAATTTTTGATGATTATTGGATGAATTATGGAAAGATTATTGTTAAAGATAAAAATAATAATGAGAAGAAAATTACATCATTAGAAGAATTTTTAAATTATAAAAATATTGATGTAAACAAAATTAATCCAAAAGCAAAAAAGAAAAAGGGAGGTAAAAAATGAAAATTAAAACACCCCCTATTAAAATTCAAGGTATTAAAACAAAATTGATCCCCTTGATATTGCATAATATCGAAAAGATAAATTATGATATATGGATAGAGCCATTTTCAGGTTCTGCTGTTGTAGCTTTAAATGTTTTACCGAAAAAAGCAATATTGTGCGATAAAAATCCGCATTTAATCAATTTTTATAATTCAATTAAAGAGAAAAAAATAACTTCATATATCGTAAGAGAATTTTTAGAACAAGAAGGAGAGCTTCTATCTGAAAAAGGGCAAAATCATTATTATAGTATTAGAAAAAGATTTAATGAAAAATACGATTCCCTGGATTTTCTATTTTTAAATCGTTCCTGTTTCAACGGGATGATTCGGTTTAATAAAAAAATGAAATTTAATGTGCCTTTTTGCCATAAACCAAATAGGTTTTCAAAATCCTATATCACAAAAATTGTTAATCAAGTAAAACAAATAGAACAAGCATTAGAAATGTGTAACTGGGAATTTAAAATTCAAGATTTCAGGAAAACTATTAGTCAAGCAAAAAATACAGATTTTATATATTGCGACCCTCCTTATATTGACAGGCACGTGGATTATTTTGATACATGGGATAAATATAGGGAAATAGAATTAAACAAAGCTCTAATAGAAACAGAGGCAAAGTTCTTATTATCAACTTGGCATAGTAATAGATACAGAAAAAATAATTATATAAACACATTATGGAAGAACTGTCATTTAGTAACAAAAGAACATTTTTATCATATCGGCGGAAAAGAAAAAAATAGAAATACTATGCTGGAAGCTTTGATTGCTAACTATGAATTGAAACCATTATCAAATAATGCAAAAAAGAAAGAAAAACAGCTATACTTATTCTAATACGGAGATAAAAATGCCCGATGCAAAAACGACAACTTACGCTTTAATTGGAAATCCGGTTGAGCATTCTATGTCACCGGCAATTCATAATGCAGCGTTTAAAAAAAATAACATTAATGCTGTTGACCTTGCTTATAAAACTCATGACCTTGAAGGCTCAATTTCGGGTATGCGCTATAAAAATTACTAAAAAAACGTTACCATTAGTACAGATAGTACAGAAAATATTCGAGCAAATTAATGTTAATGCGTTTTATTCAGGGAAGGATTGTTCAACGGGTATGATTATTGTAAATACCGTACCGATATTTTCTTCCGACCAAATCTTAATAATGCCGTCATGGTCAGCTACCATTTTTTTTACTATAGCTAATCCTAATCCTGATCCTGATTTTTTGCCCCACGTAAAAAAAGGTTGAAAAACTTTTTTAAGCATACGCCCCGGAATGCCCGGACCATTGTCCGTTAATTTTATTATAACTTTGTCGTTTTGTTTTTTTAACTCAATTTTTAAAGCGCCTTGTCCGGGTTCCATTGCTTCTAAAGCGTTTTTTGCAATATTGACGATTGCTCTAAATATTTTACCCGGATCTATTATCATTTCAAAATCTTCTTCATTAACGAATTTTAGTGTCATATTGTTTTTCTGAAATTCAGGCAAAAGATTATCACTGATTTCTTTAATCACATTGTTAGCCGTTGTTCCCATTAGTTTTAAACGAGTTTCCCCTTTTGCAAAATCAAGAATTTCACTAACCATTCCTGCCATACGATCGATTTCTTTTGATATGATTGCAGAATATTCTTTGACCTCCTCGTTATCAATTTTTCTATCGATAATTTCAGAAAAACCTTTAATTGTTGTCAGAGGATTTCTAATGTCATGGACAATAGTGGCAAGCATTTTTCCAAGTAATGACAAATGCTCTTGCTTCTTATTTTTAATAAGCTCTAATACATCCTGCGTAACGTCATTTATTAGAATAATATGCCCCATGGAAATTGATTTTTCCTGTGTAGTTATGGGTGTGAAATACAAATTAAAATAACGAGATTCGCCATTAAAATCTACTTCTTTTTCGATTAAAGACGTGCTTTGGTTTTCTTTTAGTTTATGAAATTGATGCTGAAAAAAATTAAACATTTGGATTGTTTCTTGAAGGTTTTCCCCTTCAATTTGAGATTCTTTAATATCAAAAATCCGTTCAAAAGCAGGGTTTACCAAAGCAACGTGAAAATCATGATCAAGCACAATTATACCCGTGTTCACGTTCTCAATTATTGCTTCGTTATATTTTCTTAGTTCAAAGTTTGATTTATAAAGCTGCGCATGCTGAATTGCAACCGCGCTTATGCTTGAAAGTATAGACATTAAAAATTCATCGGTTTCGTCAAAATAATCCCTCTCGCCCTGCTTGTTCATTACTTCCATAACACCGATTAGCTGGGCTGTGGGGTTAATCATGGGCATGGCAAGTATGGATTTTGTCCGATAGTTGGTCTGCTCGTCTATTTTTTTATTAAAACGTTCATCTTCATAAGCATCTTTTACGTTTAAACTTTTCCGGTTTTCCGCTACCCATCCGCCTATGCCTACACCGAGTTTAAGACGAATTTCATTTACCTCAAGTTTTGATACAACTTTACTCCATAATTGTTTTTTTAAGGGGTCGTAAACATAGAGAGTGCACCTATCCGCTTTTAACAATTTAATCGTTTCTTTTACTATAAGCTCTAAAACAGAATTTAATTCCGCTTCTTTTGTAAGTTCATTGTGTAATTTTTTTAATACTTTTAATTCGGGTAGCACTTTATCACCTAATAATAAAATATTTGTGCAATTAAAGCATAAAAAAAAAAGAATTTCAACTAAAATATTTCTAAGATTGTTAATTTTATTTTTAATTAGCGCGAATGAGCTGTGTTAAAAATCAAATAAAAAGTGCAATTTTTTTTTATGAACCCCAGATGAACTCTAACACAATATTATAGTATTATTTTCCCCCATTTCCAATTTGTGAGTACTGTTGTAGCAATTTTTAATTTTTTATGAAATTTAAAATAAATCCAATTTAGCGTACCCATGTATTTTGCATTAATAATTAAAAAAAATCTTGGTTAAAAATAATCGTTAATTATAAAAATCAAATTTTCCGAATATAAAATATACGCAGGTTAGGATGCGGTTATTTTAGGAGGACACATGAATTTCAAACAAAAGGTAATCAAAACAGCGAGCAAAATGTACGGCATTTCTTTAACACGTTCAAGCGATTTGGTAGAATCAGCTTTTAACACCATGCATAAAACTTTAGCCCCGGAAATGGATATTAAAGAAGAGGACGTTCTTCTTTTTGTCGGCCGTTTGGTCTTACCGTGTGTTAATTAATATTTAATAACGCACTTATAATAAACATACCCGCAGATAATTTTTATTCTGTGGGTTTTTTCGTTATTGCATTACAGGTCCGTAAATCGTTGTATTAAAATCCGTTGTAAATTTATCTCTTAGCTCGGAGAGTTCATAATATTCGTCATCTAAAAAACACTCTTTTGCTTTCATAGCCGAAGGAAAAAACGTTATACCCAAATAATCGCCTACGGATTTGCCTTCAATGTCTTTAACTTTTTTTCCGTAATAAAACGGTTCGGCATGATATTTTCCCATAACCTTGCTCATTTTATCTGCATATTCAGCTATTTCATTAAGATGCGCTTTTTTGATATTGTTTCTATATATAATAAAACTCATATCTTCTTCATATTCAGAGTTCACAGTATTATACGCTTGCTCAATTTCTCCGAATATTTCAACATCAGGGGTTGAAAAAAGAGAAAGCTGATAATCGCTCATAAATTTATCCCTTAGGGCAAGGGCTTTTTTATATTCGCTGTCTTCATGGCACTTTAATGCTTTTTCAATATCTGGAAAAAAACCCATGCCAACGTACATTTGGATTGTAAACCCGTGTACATCAGCGCTTTTCATGCCTTTAATAGCGGGTTTATACCCGTATTTTTCATACAAAGGCATGAGGACTTTATAATACTCTTCAATTTCGGATTTCTTTGAAATTTCATAATTACCGCGTGATACGATTAAAGTTCCTGTTTTTAATGACATAATTAACCTCTTTTAACTCTTAAAGCTAAATACTATTGTATAATTCTTAAAAAAAAAAATCTATTTTTTTTTATTAAAAATAAATTAAATTAAAAAAGCGTAAACTTATTTGCACTTTGACCAATAAATTGAATAAAAAAATATTATTTTTCCGAAAATATATAAAAACGTGATATATTTATATGTAACGAAAATTGGTATTTATTCTAATGTTTTAATAGGTTAAAAGTTATTATGGGATTTTTAATAAAATTTGACTTTTAATAATAAAACCGTTAAACTTAACTGCATTATTCTTTTAACTAAAGAATAGCAGTCTTAATTAAATATTGGCAAATAATTATTGTAATTTACCGGAGGAATACACTTATGTCAGAAATTCGTGTGGCTATCGTTGGAGTGGGTAACTGCTGTTCTTCTCTTGTACAAGGTGTTGAATATTATAAAGATTCAGATGCAGACATACCAGGATTAATAACGAAAAACTTTGGTGGCTATTATCCAAGCGATATTAATTTTGTTTGTGCTTTTGATATTGATAAAAGGAAAGTTGGAAAAGATATCTCCGAGGCTATCTTTAAAAAACCGAACTGTACTACTATCTTTCAACCGAACGTGCCTAATATGAATTGCAAAGTTCACATGGGATACACTCTTGACGGTGTGGCAAAACACATTACAAGTTATCCGGTTGACTGGCGGTTTGACCCGTTAGAAGATATATACAAATCTTATGAGGAAGCAAAACAAGGTATCGTAAAAATACTAAAAGATAAAAAAACCCAGGTACTGGTTAATTATTTGCCCGTTGGTTCTGAAGAGGCGGCAAGGTTTTATGCCGAATGTTCAATCGAAGCTGGATGCGCTTTTGTAAACGCAATGCCCGTTTTTGTTTCTAAATTCTGGGGCGATAGGTTCAAGCAAGCAGGTTTGCCTATTTTAGGCGACGACATTAAAAGTCAGGTTGGCGCAACAATTGTTCATAGATTGCTCACCCGTCTTTTTGAGGACAGAGGCCAAAAAATAATGCGTACTTATCAGATAAATATTGGCGGAAATATGGACTTTTTAAATATGCTTGACAGAAGCCGCCTTGAATCCAAAAAAATATCAAAAACAAACTCTGTTACAAGTCAGATGGCTGAAGAACTTTTAGCTGAAAACATTTACGTAGGACCTTCTGATTATATTCCCTGGTTAAAAGATAATAAAGTCTGCTATATTCGTCTTGAGGGGCAGCAATATGGCGGTGTGGACATGAACCTGGAATTGCGTCTATCAGTAGAAGACTCGCCTAACTCTGCCGGCGTAATCACTGATGCAATCAGAGGAGCAAAAGTAGCCCTTGATAAAAAATTATCAGGACCGATTTTAGAGGCATCTGCGTATTTATTTAAAAGCCCCGTGCAACAATACCCTGATGATCAAGCTAGGGAAATGCTGCAAAAATTTGCCGAAGAAAGCAGATAAACGCGTTGTAAATTTCCTCAAATCGAGTGTTATACAATATTAAATTCTTCAAGTAATACAATAATTTTCTAAAATATAAAATTCACCGCGGAACACACAAAACAGATGAAAAAAGATAAATCCCCCTCCCAATGAAGAGGAGAGAAGAGAAAAGCCCTGCCCGAAATTTTACTATTCCTCCCTCTTTACTCAAAGAGGGAGATAGAGGGTGAGTCTCTTCCTACGCATTTGCGGTAAAAAGCCGGGGGATTTCTTATCATTTATCCGGGGTTTTTTAATTCACTTTAAGCACGCTTACCTTTCAATTTTTTGAATAAAATCAAATAAAATATTTTTAGTTTATTGATTTACATTGTTATCCTTTGTGTTATTATATTTTATTGTAGGTACTAATTTAGAATTCATTTACGTGGAGGAAAGATGCGTAAAACGTTTTTTTTATACTTGATTTTAATTATATTTGTTTCTTGCTCGGGTTCTGATACAAAAGTATCTAAGCGGGAATTTCCAAAGACTATTGTTGGTAAATGGAAAGCAGTACATTTAGGTAAAAATTTTAACAATATGCACATTACCCTACCCGCAAGTTTTGAGTTTAATAAAAACGGGACTTATATACAAACTTTTACCGAAAACGATGTTCGCAGAGATTTGCTTGGGACTTATGAAATTAAACTTAAAAAAACAATTGTCTTACTTAATTTATATCAAAAAGCGCCACGAAAAATGAGAATTTTAGGTATATTAGATTTTGCAAATAAAGACGCTATGCGGCTCGTTTTAAACAACCCGTTTGTACGCAAAAGACCTAAAAAATTTACACCCTCTAATCTACAAACTTATGTGAGGGTAAAAGAAAAAAAAGACGAATGAGGTAATTTATGCTAAAAAAAATTTTTTATCTGTTTTTATTATGCGGAATAATTTTTATATATTCCTGTAAATCTGAAAAACCCGTTATAATTAACGGAATTAATTACAAAAAAGCTATTATTGGTAAATGGGAAGCTGTAAAGCTCGGTTTAATTATGGAGCAATTTAAATTTTCCCTGCCTTCCCGCCTTATATTTAAAAAGAATGAAGATTATTATTGGATGTACACGCGTTTTGGAATCAGAAACGAACGCTGGGGAGAATATGAAATTGACCTTGACAAACGCCCTGTAGAGATTAACTTTGAACAGAAGAAACCAAAAAAAGCAAAATTATACGGAATCATACGTTTTGCGGATATGGACACAATGCACATTGTTTTTTATTATACAAATTTAATGTCAAGGGTTTATGAATTTAAAGAAAACGAGATACAGGTTTTTAAACGCGTTGCGCGGTTTACACCGCAAAAATAGATTATAGTTTTATGCAAAAAAAAATTTTTTATACAATATTTTTAATCATAGCCGTACTTACGGTATTCTCATGTTCTTCGGGGGATAAATATGCGCGCGGAGCAAAAAACATAATCATAGGAAAATGGCAAGGCGTTAAATTCGGAAATACCATAATTCAATTAGGACTGTCTTTACCGGCAACGTATTATTTTAAAAAAGACGGAAGTTTTGAAAGCTCTTTAAACGCGGCAGGCATACAAACAAAATTTTCAGGAAGATATTATTTGGATACATCACACAAACCCGTTATTATTAGAATAAAAAGAAATAACGGAAGAGAGTTTCACGGTATTATAGAATTTATAAACAACGGCAAGTTCCGAATGGTTTTATACGACAGGCGTATTTTACCCCTTGCAAAAAATTTCGGAAAAAACGACTCTCAAATATATAAACGCATTGATTGACTAAATAATTTCGGAGTACTTTTATGAATAAAACAATTATTTCAATTTTAATGTTTTTGTCTTTGGCTTTAATTCAGTGTGCGGATAAAAACGTTAAAAAAGAAAAAAACACAGACAAAAAAACTTCAGCAAAAAAAATTGATAAACCTATAAAAATTGAACAGGGCGTTGATGTTAAACTCGAGGCTGCAAAAGACAAAATTGTGGGCCAATGGAAAATGATAAAATCGTCAGAATTTTACTCAAAATGGAAATTAGGGACACCCGCAATGCTAGAATTTCAGGAAAACGGAGATTATTCGTTCAATATTACATTGCAAGGCAAAGGCAAAGGCAAAGGCAAACTTATGTACAAAGGCAAATACGAACTAAAAGAAGACAACGGATTAATATTCGTTAATTTTTCCCGTACACATAGAGGTTTTGAAAATGACTGGAAGTCCGCGCCGGCAAAAGAAATAGGAATTGTGCGTTTTCTTGATAAAAAAATGCAGACTGCAATAATAAATATTGTAAACCCGGCGTGGCACAAGCCGTCTCTAGATAAAGAGCGAAATAATCTGTGGACAAAAATAGACAAAAAGGATAAATAAATGGCAGATAAAAATAGCGGAAAAAACAAAAGAAAGTTTGAACGCATTGACTTTATTCAGGCAACTTATTTCAAAATTGTTGACGGGGAGTCCGGTATTGACGAATGTTTTCTTAATAATATTTCAACGGGCGGTCTTTCTTTCGATACTAAAGACAAACAAGTTAAAATTGGTGATGAAATTATTGTGATGTATAAAATAGGAAATCATTTACGCCGGGATTCGCTATTAATAAAACACGTTGACAAAGTATTTAACAACTGGCGTTGCGGAGGGGAGTTTTCCAATGAAGATTTTGAAAGAGAGAAAATGATTAGGTATTACATTGAAAATCAAAACTTAAAGGAAAAGAAATAAATGCAGGATACCGGTATAATTACTCAAATTACGCCTGCCGGAGTACTCGTTAAACTTGAACACTCCGAACAATGTAAGGATTGCGGTTTATGCACAGCGGGTAAAACAAAATATGAAATTGTTGCAAAAGATAACATAGGCGTACAAGTCGGAGACAGGGTAAAAGTGAACATTGCCCCCTCTACTGTTTTAAAATTTTCTTTTGCTGTATATATATTCCCTATCATAGCCGCTTCCTTAGGTTATTTTTTGACATATATGTTTTTATCAAAAAATGAAGACGCGGGAATTGTGGGCTCTATGTTGTTCTTATTCGTCTCAATGTTCCTTGTTTTTTATTACCGCCGCAAAACAGAAAGCAAACGCGTTGAATGTGAAATATCGGAAAAAATATAACTTATATTCCTCTAACTTCAACGTGAGCAATCGTTTTATTAAGAATATCTTTAAACTTGAAAAGAACGTCTTTGTCGTAAGATTTCTCGTTTTCATATGCTCTGTCATAAGTTACGATTGATCTGAATTGATTTACATAAAAAACTTTCGACCCTTTTAAAAGTTGGGCAATGCTTTCAATATCCTGTTCGTTAATTAATGAAGGTACAACAGTAGTTCTAAATTCATAATCCGGTGCTTTTTTAATTATTAACTTAATTGATTCTTTAATTCTGTTAACGTCAATCACTTTGCCAACTGCTTTTGAATAATTTTCAAGGGAGGATTTTACATCCATAGCAACGTAATCAATTAACTTTTTCTCAAATAAGCTTTGAAGTAATTCAGGATTGTATCCGTTGGTATCGAGTTTAACGGGAAAACCGAGTTTTTTTAAGGGTTGGATTATTTCGTGTAAATTATTATGTATAGTTGGCTCGCCGCCTGTAATAACAACGCCGTCGATAAACTGCTTTCTGTGTTTAAGTTTTTCTAAAACGTATTCAAGTGGAATATCGGGAATATGGCTGCCACTGCCGATTAAATCAGGGTTATGGCAATACGGGCAACGAAAATCACATCCTGCTAAAAATATTACTGCGCTAATCTTTTTAGGATAATCTAATAGAGATGTTCCTTCAAAACCTTTAATTTTCATACTATTAAATATAGTATTTTAAATTTTCTATACAAAGAATTATTTTTTTAAGAGCCACGAAAAACTCAAGAGCATAAATTCAAAAAAAGGATGAAAATTTAATGATACACAGAAATTTAAATAAAACGCATTATTTACAATAAAAATAAAAAAGAAATTTTTTACAAATTTTTAAATTTGCACTCATTTTACACTAATTGTTTGACATAAATTTTATTCCCACATATAATATTTTAATGGAAACAAAAACTAAAACTCTTTCAATACTAGTCGGCGTTGTTATAGCAGTAATAGCAATCTGGTTAGGAATACGTTTTCTCGGATGGGCAATTCGTGCTTTATTGTTCGGCGGAGGCGGCCTTGTTATAGGATTTATTATCGGCGCTATCTGGATGAATAAACGCAATAAACTAAAAGGCACGGCGGGGAGAAACCCGGCAGCAGGGACTGATATTTAATGAAAACGTGGTTTATTGTAATAATTGTCGTTGTTGTAATGGTATTTTTATCAGGTTTTTTCTGGCGCTTACACTGGTGGACTTATAAAATTAAATACATTGCACTAGGCGTTGTTATCGGTCTTATTGTTGGCTATATATTCGGGAAAAAAACCGTTTAAGAAAGCCACTTTTCGATGTATTTATCCATTTTTCTTTTATGTGTAGCAGGCCAGTAAATTTTTCCGCAGGAAGTACAAACAGCAAATTCGTTTTGCGTTTCATAAACGTATTCAGGCACCTTATCTTTGACATCTTCAGGATTTGTTTTAACTAATTCTCCCCCGCAAGATATACAAAGAGAGTACGGTTCTGCTTTAGACTTCAAACCGAAAACATCTATTATTTCTTCAATTTCTTCATCAGGATTTTTTCCGTTAACTATGTAAATATCAGCATTTGTCTGTCTTTTAATGATCCCCGTATCTTTTGTAAGTAAAATTCTGTTTTGTTCTTCACAAACATCAACCAAGTCCGCATCCAAGATATAAGTTTCATAAAAAGCGTCAAACCCCAGCATCCTTAAACGCTTTGCAAGTTTGCCGCACATGCAATCACAAGCAAATGAAACTTTTCCGTTCATCACAAACTTATCCTTTAAAAAATCTCCTTTTAATAAAAATTTTTTCTAACTTCGGACTTTAGATTTTCTACGTTTTTTAACGCCCTTTCCAA
>CAYUYT010000031.1:15280-24110 GCA_964449345.1 uncultured Spirochaetia bacterium
AAGCAACTAAGGCCTTTATATCTTTAACGAGTAATTCCGTAGTTTCATTTAATAATTTTATATGGTCAGAATATTTTATTGCTGTATGGATAAACATATCTCCACCGGCTTTAAGTGCATTTAATACGACCTTGCTTTTTTTATAACGTTTTTTTATAGCGCCCATTGACAAATCATCGGAAATGATAACACCGTGGAATTTATATTTCACGCGTAATGCTGAAATCAAGTTTTTTGAAAACGTTGCAGGCACACTGTCAATTTTAGGGTAAAGTATATGAGCTATCATAATCATGTGAACGCCATTATTTATTGCAGTTTTAAATGGCTTAATGTTCAATTCGTTTATTTCGGAATTATCCGTGGGCAAAGATTTATGAGAATCCGTTTTTACGTTGCCGTGCCCGGGAAAATGTTTTACGCAGGTAATTATACCGGTTTTTTTTGCGCCCTTTAAATAGCTTTCAACCATTTTAGAAACAACGTCTTCATTATCCGAAAATGCTCTATCCCCGATTACTTTATTGTTCTTATTTATTAAAACATCGGCTACCGGAGAAAAATTAACGTTAATCCCGGTTTTAAATAAAGCGTTGTTTGTCTGCATTGATGCGTTTTTTACAAATTCTGCGCCTTTTTTTGCCATTTCTTTTGCAGATGGAAATTGCATAATGCCTTTTTTAATGCGCCTGACTCTTCCGCCTTCCTGGTCAATTGCAAATAAAGGCGTTAAAGGTAATGCCTGCTCATTTTTGTCCGAATAAATATTTCTAATTTGATTTATGAATTGTTTTAACGTTGTAATGTCTTTTATGTTTGATGACATAATAATAATACCGCCGGGTTTATATTTGCGGATAAATTTTTTAGCGGCTTTACCGGGAATTTTACCATGTATATTAAAAAAGAAAAGTTTAGCTAACTTTTGTTTGATTTCTTGTTTTTGATTTTCTGAAAAACGCAAGCCCATATCCGTATAAATTCTTTTAATTTTTTTAAACTTTAACGTTACTAATAAAGCGATAATCAAAGCAGTAAAAATTACGGAAAACAATTTTGCTGATTTTTTTTTATCCATTTTAATACATTTTAATTCCGTTTTGGGATTTCATCTTGTGATTTGTAAATAGTTAAAAATTGTTGCATATCGGCAAGGGAAAAAACTTTTTCAATATTATCATTAACGTTATACACAAAAAAATCGCCTCCGTTAAATACGGCTTCTTTGTGTAAAATTATAAGCGTATTAATTCCTGAAGAATCAATATAAGTTATACCTGAAAAATCTATTCCCGCGTTGTATTCATTTTTCTCTAAAAGTTCTTTAACTTTATCTTCGAGAATCGGGGCAGAAAAAACGTTTAACTTACCCGAAGGTTTTATTATTATCCAACCGTTAACGTCTTTTATATCAATATCCACAATTCCTCCAAAAGGACAAAAAATATTTACTGGTTTTTTTCTGCTATAAAGTAAATTAAACCAAACGCATTAATCTTTCAATCATTTTTTATATAAAATGTAAATCTTTGAAATTTTTTAATATTAAGTCAAACAAATTTACTTATGCATCTTCAAGCCCGTGCTGATAAACTTTGCTGTCCTCTTCAAGCTCTCTTATGCTGTCAACCACTTCCTCAATTAACCAGTCAGGGGTAGAAGCCCCGGCAGTAACGCCTATTTTAGTATACTTTTTTATCTCATCAAAAGGTAGCTCTTCCTTAGTTTCTATATGAAAAGTCTGTATATTCTTACTTTTTGATAACTCAGCAAGGCGCTTCGTATTAGATGAGTGTTTGCCCCCAATTACTATCATTGCATCCACTTTTTCGCTTAATGCCAAAACTTCTTTCTGCGCTTTATGCGTTGCATCACAAATTGTATCATAAACTTTTTCAACGTCAAATTGATCTTTTAAAATTTCGAGTAAATGGTTAAACTTTTTTACGTTCTGCGTTGTTTGGGCAACGACAACGACTTTTCCTAATGGAGGCAAATTTTTAATATCCTCTTCAGAATTAACAACGTAACCGTGATTATTTGCAAAACCCAATACACCGATTATTTCAGCGTGGTTTTTATCACCGATAATAATTATATCGTAGCCCTCTTTTGTCCGGCGGTTGGTAATAATTTGCAATCGTTTAACTTTTTCGCAAGTTGCATCGCATATTTCTATACCGTGTCCTTCCATTTCTGTGTACGTTGAAGGAGGTACACCGTGGCTACGGATAAAAACCGTTGCTCCTTTTTTACCTTTAAAATCGTTGATTGAATATACACCGCGGTGCTCAAGGTGCTGTACAACCTGATTATTATGGATTAATGGGCCGTAAGTATATAAATCCGTATCAGGAAAATCTTCAAGCTTTTTTAAAACTTTTTCCATTGCGTTTCTTACTCCCATACAAAACCCTGCATTTTTCGCAACGTATATATCCATTAAACAACCTCACTTTTAAAAAGTAGTATAAATTTAACGTAAAAAGCTTTTATTTTAAACTTTTTTAAACCATATTATCAAAAATAATAGAATATACTTATTTCAAAGCAATTTGTATGATTGCAGAGTTTTAACTAAATAATCTATAAATTGCCCGGTCATCCACATCGTGTTCATTTAATACGGTAAAATCAAGGAATCCTCATATTTTAATTTCATTGCCAATAAAACCGGGGTTTTTTATAATTCATAAAGCATTAATAGAACCGGGAAACGAAACACCGGTACACAAAGAAGTGGCTGCTTCTCACTGGCATAGTTTGACCGGAATATGCAGACTCAATAAAAATGAATTAATCCAATTTGAAATAAATTTCTTAATTTCAACACTAGGCTGGCTAAACTACTTATCTATATTTCTACATAAAAAAATTAAATAATATTATTTTACTGATAAGTTGTTTATCAACGATTCAATTTATAAATCAAATCCAAAAAAACATATATATTCCCCACAAAATAATCTTTTACTAACGTTTTTCCTCCTCCCCTTATTTAGCGTTTAAAATTATTGCCGACAACGTAAATATGTTTGTTTTAGGAATAACGGGTTTATATTGTTCGGGCAAATCAATTGCGGGAAAATTTTTTAAGGAACACGGTTTTGTTGAAATCGACGTTGACAAACTTGGCCATGAAGCATTAGAAAAGCAAAAAGCAAAAATCATTAACACTTTCGGGGAACAAATCGTTAATCAAAATAAAGAAATTGACAGAAAACAATTGGGAACTGTTGTTTTTAATGATGAAAATGAACTGGAAAGATTAGAAAATATTGTACACCCATACATGATTAACCGCACCAAAGAAATATTAAAACAAGAAAAACAAAAAGGAACACAATACATAATAATAAACGCAGCGATTTTATTTAAAATGAAGCTGGACTCACTTTGCAATGCTATTTTGGCAATAGTTTCGCCGGATGATATTATAATCCAGCGGGGAAAACAAAGAGACGGGCTTACAAAAAAGCATATTTTAAAACGGCTAAAAAAACAAAAGATTTTTAATGAAAAATTTAAGAATGCCGATTACTACATTAAGAATAACGATAATTATCATGAATTTATACATGAACTTTCAAACGTTTTAAACAATATTAAGGAGAGCAACAATGGATAACAACCCGTTATTAAAAGACCAAAGCGTTAAGTCTGCGCCTAATAACGTAAAATCAAACTATGAAATGCAACAAGATGGACGGCAAAAGAATATGTATGTCTTAAGTTTGGACGGAAGCAGAATTTTTTGGATACTCTCAATAATTCTTTTATTAATGACCTTCGTTCTTTTATTAGGATACTGGATTGGCAGTGACGCAGCTATGTCAACGGCAAATACACATATTGCAAGGGCTAAAACTCCGGTAAATACAGAGGATACCAGCAGAAATATACAAACAAACGCGCCTGAAAAAGCTAAAGCTACAATTACCGAAGAAAATATGACCAACGCGGAAAAAGCAAAAGCAGAAACAAAGCAAGTAAAAACAGAAAATTCACCAAAGAAAAGCAACGTAAAATTCAGCAATGGAGAAGAAACCGTATTTGACCCTGATACCGGTAAAGTTCGTATGCAAAAAAAACAAGATACAACAAGGCAAAAAATATCAAAAAGCATTAAAAGTTTAAAAACTAAACGCGGTGTGGATACATACGGCAGTGATAAGTATATGACACGTTCAAAACCTTATTCAATTCAAATAGCAACGCATTTTTCGCTTGGAACAGCAATGCACGTGAAAAGAAAACTAAGAAAAGGAAACCACTCCGCTTATATTTTTATGCATAAAAGTTCACGTGGTAAAAGGTTTTACAAAATCCGCGTAGGTACATTCACATCGAGAAGCAAAGCTAAAAACTATCTTGTGCGTTTAAAAAGAACGCGCTACGGACGCGGAGCAATAATTGTACACAGATAAACTTAAGTTTTAAATAAAAAAAAACCCGGGCAACTTGTCCGGGTTTTTTTTCTCATAAATCGGTAGCGGGATTATATGGGGGAAACTATGTATTAAAATAATATGCAAAAAAAATGATTATTATTTCAACTCATTTTTTTTTATACAACAATTCGTCATGGCTAACGTAAAATTTTTTTAAAAATTCAGGGTTAATCCTTTTTCCTAAATTAAAAATAAATAATTTTTTCGTTTTTTATTGAATTTTTTTAAATTGATTATTAGTATATATGAATATATGTAAAAAAATATCAATGAGGTTATGATGCCGGAGAATAAGTTCCAGATATTAGACTGCGAAGAATATGCTCAAAAACTAAAAGTGTTAGGACACCCTATACGCCTAAAAATTGTAACCGGACTGTATGACGGAAGTTGTAACGTAAAAAATATGTGGGAATGTTTAGGCCTTCCGCAGGCTACAGTATCCCAGCATTTGCATGTATTAAAAAGTCAGGGTATTATAAAAGGAACGAGAAATGCTAATGAAATTCACTATGCTTTAGCTGATAATTTCATTGAAAAACTCGTTATTTTGCTAAAAAATCATTGCGTAACGGAATAAATTATCTTTTCCTTGAAGCAAGTGCTTTGGTTAATATATCATCCTCAATTTCTACGCCGTAATTCCCGTTTTCGCTATATAATTCACCCACGTGTTTTATTAAAACGAATTTTGCTTTTCCTGATCGGCTTTTTTTATCAAGTTTAATAACATCCATGAACTCATCTATATTTATAAAATCAGGCACGTTTACAGGTAAACCGTATTCCGAAATAAGATTAATTATTTTATCTGCTGTTTGCTTTTGCATTATGCCTTTTAAAACGGATATTTCGCACGAAACTGCAATTCCCATTGCAACGCATTCTCCGTGCCCTAATTTGTAATTTGACAACAATTCAATTGCATGGCCTGTGGTATGGCCGTAATTTAGAATCATGCGCAAATTGCTTTCTTTTTCGTCCTGCTCAACCACACGCGCTTTTATTTCCACGTTTTTTGCAATAATCCCCGTGATTACAGCACTGTTTACGTTTAAAACGTCTTGACGATATTTTTTTAAATCTTCGAATAACTCTTTACTTTTTATACACGCGTGTTTAATCATTTCAGCAATGCCGTTTAACCGTTCTTCCCGGGAAAGTGTTTGTAACATTTCAGGGTCAATAATTACAGCATGTGGTTGATGAAAAGCGCCTATTAAATTTTTGCCTGTTTTTGTATCAACACCGGTTTTACCGCCCACGGAAGAATCCACCATTGCCAATATGGTGGTAGGTACTTGAATAAACGGTATGCCGCGCATATAAGTTGCGGCAATAAAGCCGGCAATATCTCCGCACACACCGCCACCCACTGCGATAATAAATGTATCTCTGCCAAACTGTTTTTTTAACATTTTATTTTCAAGCTTTTCTTTGGTCTTTCTCGTTTTATATTTTTCGCCTGCTTTGAATGAAAACAAATCACCGTTGAATCCGGCAGTGTTTAAACGTTTGAAAATAGCCATTGCATATAAATCTTTGACATTGCTATCCGTAATAATAACGTATTTACTCGTTTTATATCCCATATTTTCAAGAATTTCGGGAATTTTATCAATAAGCCAGGGGGCAACTGCAACATCGTATGAATTGTCAATAGTTTTCTTTAGTTTTAATTTAACTCTTTTTGCCTGCATAAATTCAGTCCTGATATTTTTGCTTTATTTAATTCTAATTTATTCTAAAATAAATTAATACAAATATTTTAAAAATATAGAATTTTCTTTATTAAATTAATAAGAATAGCGAATTAAAATTCGCAGTAACGGACAAATTAATATTTACTTTGGGACATAGAGGGATTATAATTTTTTAAAAAAATTATAATAAAATTTAACTTTTAACAAAATTCATTCATAGTAAATAAACACTAATACTATTTCGCTTTAAACTATCTCTTGAAAAAATGATAACGATAAATACGGCTAGGGAGCGCAGAGTTGCGTTCCCTACGAAAAACGTTTTTACTAAGAATCAAAACATAATTGTATAATCCGGTTTATGGAAAAACGAAAAACTTAAAAAGAAATTTTAGTATTTTTTAAACTCTTATTGACAAATTTTATAAATTACTATTTCTTTGATTAAATATACCGGATAAATAGGAAAAATTCATGGAAAAAAAATTAATTATATTTATATTAATTTCAATCATTACTTTAGAAGGCAATATTTTTACGCAAAGGCCTTCTGATACATATTTAATAAGAAAAAAGAACAAAATGATAAAGCTTTTTAAAAGTATCGGTTTGAATAAATCTTCTATGTTAAAAGCTTTTTCCGTTTTGGACAGAACCAAATTTGCATTTCACCGGCAAAAAGGCGAAAATTCAAACTCGTTTCACGCTTATGCGGACTATCCTTTAGCTATCGGATACGGACAGACTATTTCTTCACCTAGAATGATGGCAATTATGACGCATTATTCAAAACTAAAACCGGAGCATAAAGTGCTTGAAATAGGTACGGGTTCAGGGTATCAAGCCGCTGTATTATCGAAAATAGTTAAACGCGTTTTTACTATTGAAATTGTCGCTCCCTTAGGAAAAGACGCAAAAAGAATTTTTAGAGAACAGGGGCTTAATAATATTACAAATAAAATCGCTGATGGTTATCACGGCTGGAAAGAATATGCACCGTTTGATAGAATTATGGTAACGTGCGCAACGAATCACGTTCCCCCGGCATTATTAAAACAGCTTAAACGCGGGGGAATAATGATAATTCCCGTTGGGCATCCGTATAAACGCCAGCAATTAAAAATTATAACAAAAACCCAATCAGGGAGAATAAAGTCAAAAACTTTACTTAGCGTAAAATTTGTGCCAATGACAGGCAAAGCCCTTAATAAATTAAAGCGTAGATAGATTTGATTTTAACTGCTTTAAATTTTATGGTAAAACAGCAAGGAGAAAATAATAATGAATTTACGGGCAACGCATAAAAAAAAATTAAAAGCAATGGGGCATTCCCTCAGCCCCTGCATTAATATCGGCAAAGAAGAATTATCAAAAGGTGTTATAGAAAAAACCAAGAAAGAGCTTGAAAAGCACGAACTAGTAAAAATTAAAGTACAAAAAACTACCACAATGCCTATTAAAATCATTGCTGAAAAATTATCAGAGGAAACAGGTTGTATAATATTAAAAATTATCGGGGCAACAGCTTTATTATATAAAAGAAACGAAGATGACCCTGTTATTGAACTTCCCGAATAAACAGAGCAAAATAATGAAAAAATCTCTTTTGAATATTTTATTTATTTTTATTGCAACGCTTATTTTAAACTTAAATGTTCATTCATACAAAGCTAGACCAGCAGGAGGCGGATGGACAGGACATTTTACTATTCATGGAGTTTACCTAGCATCGAATACAAAAAAAGTAATTAAGGGACAAGGAAAAATTAACGTTTACCTGCCCGCAGGGTATTTAAAAAATAATAAACGCCTTCCCCTTTTAATAGGCCTGCCGGGGTGGAGGGCTAAGGCAGACGAGTGGAGAACGCGTGCCAATATTGAGCGGTTTGCTGAAAAGTATAATTACGTTATTGCACTTGTTGAAGTATATACAACGGCTTATGAAACCGCATATTACAAAGAAACTAATGCGCGTTATAAATGGGGCAAAATACCGGGAACATTATGGATAGGAAGCGTTGTAATGCCTTTTTTAAGGACGCATTTCTTCGTTGATAATACCGGACAACGTACAGGCATCTTCGGGCTGTCTACAGGCGGGCGAGGCGCTGTTTACGTTAGCCAGACCTACCCAAAATATTTTAAAGCATGCGTTTCAATGTCCGGAGATTTTGACCGCGTAGCTTTGTATAAATGGTGTAAAAAAAAGCGTAAAAATATAATGCGCCATGACCCTCCGTCTGTTACGATTTTAGGCCATCCGTCAAGAGGAGAAAGAATAATGAAGAGGTGGAAAAAAGTTGATAACCCTTCAAGCAACGATAACATCCTTAAATTAAAAAAATACGGTATTTCCGTTCTTTTAATACACGGTAAAAAAGATAGGGCAGTGCCTTATATTCAAAGCAAAAATTTTTACGTTAAACTGCGTTCATTGGGAGTTAACGTAAAATACGTAGCATCTGAAAGAGCCGGGCATAACTGGTATTTATGGCGGGAGTACGTTCCTCTAATGTTTCAATATTTTTCCGGCAAATTTGAATAAATATGTTTACAATTTTTTATATAAATGATGTTCATGAATTTATAATATTATACTAATTAGCGTTAAAATATGGAAATTTATACTAATAATACTTTAAATTTTATGCAACCGAAACTTTAAAGTGTCGGTTG
>CAYUYT010000032.1:0-6149 GCA_964449345.1 uncultured Spirochaetia bacterium
TTGAGAAGCAATTACAATATACAATACTTTGATTTTAAAATCACATTAGTATATTATAATCTATTATGAATTATTTATTTTCAGAATTTTAATAATTAGCGATATAACAACGATAAAATCAATTCATCTAAAACAGTAAAACCAGATAAAGTACACACAACGGCTTTATTCGTTTTGTGTAAATACCCCATTTTAATAAGCTCATCAATTTTAATCAAAGCCTTTTGCATGACTTTTTCGCCGATGTTAAAAGCAAGGCGCTTTAGCTTATCAATATTAATACCGTATCTGGTTCTAAGGCCGAGCATAACGTATTCAACGTATTTTTTCTCCGGTGTAAGTATATCAAAACTACACGGTCTATTTCCCGAAAAAACGCTTTTAATGTATTTTTCCGTATCTGAATAATTACTATACCTTACGCCTTGCAAATAACCGGATGCTGACGCGCCTATTCCGATGTATTCGCCTAGTTGCCAGTAATTTTCGTTGTGAATACATTCTTTATCCGGCAAAGCAAAATTTGAAACTTCATAAAAACTATATCCCGTTTCATTAGTTTTAAAATGTAAATATTTATACATATCCATGAACACGTTTTCATCAGGCAAGGGCAAGTATCCGTTTTCAACCATGGAAGTTAATTTTGTCCCCTCGCTTAAAATCAATGAATATGCAGATAAACTTTGAGGATGAAATCCAATTAACTCATCTATGTCCTTTTTAAACTCATCAAAAGTCTGCAAAGGTGTATTAAATATCAAGTCAATATTTAAGTTAATTTCATCATAATTTTTTATTATATCCAAAGCGTTATAAATTATTTTTGCGTTTGACTTCCTTCCCAAAACGTTTAAAATTTTTGTGTTAAAAGATTGCGCGCCCATACTAATGCGTGTAACATTATATGCCCGGCATAAATCCATAAATTCTTCGGTAAGGTCATCCGGGTTAATTTCAACTGAAAATTCCACAGCGTTACCTATGTTAAAAGTTTGTATAAGACAAAAAACGCGTTTTAGTTCGCTAATAGGCAGAGCTCCGGGGTTGCCCCCGCCGATGAATACAGTTTTAATAGGGGTAGCTTTATCAAAAAAATCTGATTCCCGTTTTATTGCTTTTAAATACGGTTTAAGTATGCTTTCATAATTAGTTATGGAATAAAAATCACAGTAAGAGCACTTTGCTTTGCAAAAAGGCAGATGAATATAAAGTCCGTAGTCGGATTTCATCAGATTAATCCATAGACCCCATTCTTGAGAAAGGATAATAAATCATTGCGGGAGAACCGATTATTAACTCTTCGTTTAATAATCCCCAGATGCGTGAATCTTCGCTTCTATCACGATTATCTCCCATCATAAAATAATAATTGTCATTAAAACGATATTTGACTTCTTTGCCTTTAAGCATCAAGTAGACAGCTTTTTTAGGCAAAACAGGGTTAGCAGGGTTATTGTATATGGTATCAAAAGTACCTCCGTTAATGTGAATAATTTTATCGTTATTTACTTTTAAAATTATTTCCCCCATAACAATGTACTTTTTTTGCGGGTCAAATTTATCAGGCAAGTCAAAAGGCCTTGCATACTGCTTGCCGTCAGTGCCCGGTTCCGTTTCAATAGGTATATCGGAATTATTTTTTTTCTTAAAGCCGTCATATTTTAAGGTTATAACGTCGCCCTGTTTGGGAACGTAAAAAGTCCCTTTAATGGCTTGTCCGTGGTCTATAAATTGGATAGTGTATTTTTTGTTATGACCTTGTTCAATGTATTTTTCAACATAAGAATTTCCCATATTCGTTTTATAATTAAGGCGTTTTATAAATTTACGTGTATATCTTTTCCCGTTAACGGAAAGCAAGCGGGATTTTTTTCCATTATCTGATTTCACAGTATAAATTTTAATAACGTCGCCTGGAATTCCGACAGCGCGTTTAACGTAATTTTTAGGATTATTTCCCGTATTATCCAGAGAAAAAATCCCAAAAGTAATTAAGTCAATAAATTGCATAAATGCGCCTACGCTTTTATAAGTGGGTGCCTGGAATACTACAACATCACCCTTTTCCGGTTTTGAAAATCCGGGTAATTTCCATCCGAGTACAGGGAGTTTAATACCGTAATAAAATTTATTTACGATTATATGGTCGCCGGGCAGAATTGTTGGTTCCATGCTGCGCGTTGGCACTTTATACGCTTCAAACAAAAAGATTTTAATAAAAAGCGCAATTCCGATAGCGGCAAAAATAGTTTTTAAAGTACCCTTGGCACTACTTTCTTTTTTTGTTCGCCCTGTTTTATAATATTCATGAGATAACATTAAAAATCCTGAATTATGTATTCGATATAAATATACTAAAAAAAATACTTTTTTAAAGCATTATAAGCGTTTAATCCGCAATACTAAACCTGCTGAATGGGAAATATATCAATACCGGCGTGCCGATAATATTGTCTTCGTTTAAAAGCCCCCAAATTCTCGAATCGCTGGAATCATCTCTGTTATCACCCATCATAAAGTAGTAATTATTCTTAAAACGATAATTTACAACGCGTTTGCGGGAAAGCGTTTTAATAACGTTTTTAGGGAAAACGTTTTGATAAATATTATTGTAAACCGTTTCAAATAAACCACCCGAAATTTTAAAAGTATGCTTGCCGTTAATTGTCATTAATATTTTCCCTGAAATATAAATATCCGTTCCTGTGCTAAAATTTTCGTTTTTCTTTTTTGACAATAATTTTAATGTAACAACGTCATTCTCCCGCGGGATATAAAAAGTGCCTTTGATTAAAGACTGCCTTGCAAAATACTGAACTTTATACTTTTTAATACCGTTATTTTCGATATAAACATCGAGCGGACTTGTGCCTCTGTAATAACGCAGGGTATAATTCGCTTCTACGAAAGCTCTATACGCTTTTTTACGTTCCCGGGAATTTAATTCTTTTTTCAAAACGTAAAAATTCCTTGAATCGTTCAATTTATAAATAATTTTAAGAAATTCTTTCAAATCCAAATTAATTAACTTTTTTAAAATTTCATCTTCAAAAGTTACTGCGGATATTTTTTGGGGGATTGCGGGCATTACAAACTCTCTTTTAAACTCGTTCCCGTTTACAACGATTTTATGATAAAAAACATTTTTATTTCTAAAAAACCTTTTCTCATATTTACGAACCATATCGAAAGTTATAATATCACCGGGCACTCCGATTGCCCTTTTTACAAAAATTCTCGGATTATTACTAGTATTATCAAGACCGAATATGCCGAATGTAACCAAATTAACGAGTTGGCGGAAAGAACCTACGCTTTTATAAGTGGGGGTTTGAAAAACAACCATATCTCCCCTAGTGGGTTTTGTAAAAGACGGAAGTTTCCAGCCTAGAATGGGTATACGCACACCGAAAGTAAACTTATTTACGATTAATCTGTCTCCGTGAAGTAAATTCGGTATCATACTGCCGGACGGTATTGAATACGCTTCTATGACAAAAATTCTAATAAGCAACGCTATGCCTATTGCCGAAAATATGACTTCTATATTTTCACGCAATTTACTCTTTTTGTTATTTTTATTAGGTATATTTTCAGAAACTTCTTTGGAATTCTTTTTAATCATGTGCACAGGTCCCTCAAGCTACATATAAATGTATTACCAAAAATGGTCTCATTATACAAGCTACATTAAGTATATTACAAAGTAATAATATTAAAATCGTATCATAATTACAAAAAAATTATTTATAAAACTAATTTTTAATGAAATATAACACTAACGCTCAAAAAATCTTACAAAACACTTTGAAGGGTTATTTTTTTTTATTTTATTTGAAATTAAATCCAAAATAAGCTTATCATATAAAAAATGGAAAAGAAAAAAATTATTGCAAAAAATAAAAAAGCCCGGTTTGAATATCACGTTATTGAAACATTTGAAGCGGGAATGTCTTTACAGGGTACGGAAGTTAAGTCCCTTCGTCAGGGGAGCGTGCATTTTCTTGACAGTTACGTAAAAGTGAAAAATGGTGAAGCGTGGCTTTGTAGTTTAAATATCCCGGAATACAAATTCGGAAACAGGGAAAACCACGAACCAACAAGAGACAGAAAATTATTATTGCATAAAAAAGAAATTCAAAAACTTGAATCAAAAGTAAACGAAAAAGGGTTTACAATTATTCCTTTAAGTGTATACTTTAAAAACGGAAAAGCTAAAACCGAAATTGGCGTTTGCCGGGGTAAAAAACTTTATGATAAAAGGCAAACTATTAAACAAAGAGACCTTGAAAGACAAATTGAGAATTATTAATATTATTAAATAAAAAATAACCGGAGTTTATTGTGGCAGAAATATTAGGAGCAGTTTTAAATTATTTAAAAATCAAAGCAAAAGAACAAAATATTAACATTGGCGAACAGGGTAATTATAACGATGATGAGTGGTATGATTATACTTTATTTCAAAAATTTCTTGATCAAATTCAAAAATTAAAAAGTAAAACCCTATGGACTGATTTAGCAAAAGATTTGTATTCATATTCCGTAGATAAAAAATTAATTGACTCCGAAGATTCGCCCAACAACGGGATAATTAACATTCATAAACTTTACCTGCAAATTATACGCGGGGATAATATCGGAATATGGAAAACAAGCGTTGTGCAAACCGGATTTGCTAAAATTGAAGAAAATTCAGTATTACCGGAATTATTTACAAAAGGTATTTTACTGGGAATGCTTAAACACTATAACAGCATCGGACATGTTGTGAAACAAACGAAAAGCAGATACATAGAAGAAGATAATTATTTCAACGAATTTGAATTAACATGGATGAAAAAAATTAAATAAATTCATTATAACTTATATCTGCTTTAGTAATGAGTTTTAATACATCATCCGCCTTTTTAACGTAAACAAAATCACCGGTAATCTCAAATAAAGCTTTATCGGAATGCAAAGAATCTCCCACTGAAAGACACCTAACAGGGCTAATTTTTAATTTATTTAAACATTTTTTAACTATTTCGCCTTTGCTTTGCTTATGCCTTTCATCCGCATAAACGTCTATTTCCGATGAAAGCTTTCCGTTCTTATCAAACACATGGTTAGCAAAAACGCTTAAACAATCACTTGATAAATTTTTCAACCCCTTTTCAAACTTTAATCCGCATAAATCAGCAATGCGTTTTGCAGTAGAATAAAACCCCGTTGAAATTACAACACACTTTATTCCGCTACCGGCAAGTTTCTTGATAGTTTTTACTGCATATTCGCTGATTTTAATTGCATTAAGCGACGCGTTTATCATCTCCGTATTTATTCCCGTTTCCTGCCATAACGCAATGTCCCGGCGGCAAAATTCCGCATAATCATATTGCCCATCAAGGTATTCCTGCAAAAAAACATCCCCTTTGCCGTGCCAAATTCCGTTATCCTCAAAAATACGTTGCCATGGACTTTTTGTAAACGTAATTGTGCCGTCCATATCAAAAAAAACGCATCTTATATTTGCCGGAGCGGGAACGGTTATAACACCATCAAATTCATGGCCAATGAAAATACAGCGGTTATTTTCTCGTAAATACCCCGTAAAAGCGCAAATTATAGAATCCAAAATGTGTTCGTTTACAATTTCCCTCGTGTCTATTCCCGAAACAACGTGAAACCTGAAAATAAATTTTTTCAAATCCGTTTTATAATGTTCAATGCCCATATATTCGCAAGAAGTTCTAGGATGTACCTCAAAAACGCGTTTTACGGAAGTCTCGCCTAAAACCCGCTCCTTTAAGATTATTGCTCTTTGCGCTAAAACAGCAAGCATATTAGCAGGCATAGGCGAAAACCTTTTATTTATGCAATATTTATTTTTTCGCTTAATCAAAACGCTTTCTGCCTGCCTATTTAAATATACGCCTTCTTTTTCATCAAACCTTAAGAAAATTGGAGCGTCAATATAAACCGATGCGCAATCATAACCGTTTAGGATTTTAATTACATCTTCAAGGGAATGGGTAATGTGAGTATGCAGAAGTTTTCCATTTAAATCCATTACGCTTATTCCCGTTGTGGGATTAATATTTGACTGGCCTAAATCTATTCCCGCTATGGGATGGTCCAGGATCATTTGAAAAGTTGTCTTC
>CAYUYT010000032.1:6159-16544 GCA_964449345.1 uncultured Spirochaetia bacterium
ATAATCGGTATAAATTATGCGAATACTGCAAATTTATTTAATCGCTACTATACACTAATATTTTTTTAATTTATATTAATACAAAAAGAGAGGATTATGCAAAGCGAATTTATACACTTTAACAAAATCAACGCGTTTAAAAGCAACGCGTTATTTTTGAACTATATCGACAAAAACAACATTGACAAATATTCCTGCGATTTTTCCTCAAAGGCAATTTCTAACATCAAGCCGGATAAAAAAATCAGTAATGATTTGGCAAAAGTTTTGAAGCAATACAACGATGCCATTTTAAAAGACCATAGCGTTGATAAAAACGTCGAAAAACTTACAAAAAAGGGCTCATTCGCCGTTATAACGGGACAACAGCCTCACATTTACGCAGGGCCAATGTACACGCTTTACAAAATAATTACGGCTATTAAACTGTGCGAGATTTTACACAAAAAAACAGGCGCAGATTACATTCCTGTTTTTTGGAACGGTTCGGATGACCATGACATCGATGAAATAAACAAAGCAGAGTTCCCGGATAAAAAATACGGGCTTGACACTTTCCGTTTTGATATTAAACACACAGGCGCGCCTATTTACGGTTTTGATTCCACGCAAGATTTTGCTAAAACTAACCAGGAGCTTTTTAGCAAACTAAGGGAAACCGAATTTACCCCTTTTGTTAAATCCCTTTTTGAAAAACACACGGAAAATATAGGAGCAAACGTTACTTATTTTTACAAAACACTTTTTAAGGGATACGGGCTCGTTGTATTAGAGCCAAAATTGCTAAGGAATTTTTGTGCGGATATTTATAAACGCGTTGTTTTTAAAGACACAAAAATTAACGAAATTGTCAACGAAAAAGGCAAGGACAACGCAAATTTGATACATAAACACAACGCGTCAAACCTTTTTGCGCATATAAACGGTAAACGGGAAAAGATTTCAATTCAAAGCGGAAAATATTTATACAACGGCAAAAAGTATCCGGCAGCAGATTTTGCGGATTTTGTTTCAAACAACGCTGATAAATTTTCTCCCGGAGTAAGTGTACGCCCGGCTGTACAGGATTACCTTTTCCCTACCTGCGCATACGTTGCAGGACCCGGAGAAATCGCTTACTTTTCTCAGTTAAAAAGTGTTTATGAGCAATTAAACGTTGATATGCCGGCAATTTTTCCCCGTGTGAGCGCAACTATAATTACGGGACGGGAAAAACGCCTTCTTGATAAATACGGCTTTTGCGTTCTAAATACTCTAAACCGTAAAATAGAAATTCCTGATGACAAAAATACGGAAAAGGAAAAAAATACCATTCAGGCATATACCAAAAATATTTACAACGGGCTTGATAGCTTAACGGATTACGTAAAAGAAAAAGGCAGCGAGCCGTTACAAAGTATAAACTCACCCTTGCGTAAAATTGAATACGAGTTAAATAAAATAGAGGAAAAGTACATTAAAGCCTACGAAAAGATGCAGGGCATTGAGAGGGGGCATTTAGAAAAGTTATACAACGCGTTATTGCCTAACAAAACATTACAGGAACGCGTTTTCACTCCTCTTTATTACTTTAATTTTTTCGGGCAGGATTTAATTATTAAGCTTTATGAAAATTTCAATGTAGAAAATTTTATGCACCACGTTTTATATTTTGATTAACGCGGTTTACCTGCAATGTATTATACTACGGTAAACTATAGTATTAAAAGCAAATTACGCTTTAACCTTAGCCATTTGCGGGCCGGGATTAAATTTCTTTATCATCTCATGGTAAATAAACTGTGAAAGAATATTCATAGTGTTTTCCGATGCATCCGTAATATGTCCTACGGTAACGGGGCCGGTTTTTAGAATTTTTAAATTAACCAAAGCAAGCTTGTTATTTACTTTTAATTGAACTTTGTCAAGTGAACGCCCTGTTTCCAAATTAGCGCTGTCTGTTGGAATATCCAGACGAAAAGCAAGGGCAACGATGCTTAAATCAGTAAGCCGCCCGGTTACAAACTTATCCGAGTTAGGAAGGCGGAAATTAACTGAGATCACGTTGTCTTCCGGTACACTTACCCTGAAATGTTTCCGGTTTTTATTTACGTTTTCCGAAGCAGTAAAAACTTTTTCAAGTTTTATATACGCTTTTTCTTCATCAAGGTTAGCAGGAATAAAACCAACTATACCTAGCATTAGTAATTCCTTAACATAATCCTTGTCCTGCCTGTCCGAACTGACAATAATTTTATATTCTTGTCCGTCCTCGCTTTGCCTTAATTCTTTTAAAAAGTCAAACCAATTAACCGTAGAGGAAGAAAGCCCGATAAAAATATGCGTTATATCGGATTTCATTAAAACGAGCTGTATATCATTAGGTCGGTCAGCGCTAAATACCGGAATGCGCTTTGAGATGAATTTATTTATAATATAAT
Source organism: uncultured Spirochaetia bacterium (assembly GCA_964449345.1). GTDB lineage: Bacteria > Spirochaetota > CALGPD01 > CALGPD01 > CALGPD01 > CALGPD01. The sequence goes on from CAYUYT010000032.1 coordinate 8,580, forward strand.
CTCTTTTATCGCCGGGAATGTTAATCATTAATAGTGACATGTTAAACTCCATTTTAAAAACTTTGAATAGGCAAACTTACAAAACTAAGCAAACTACCTATTATAATTATATTAAGTGATTTGATTTTTAATTGCAAGAAAAAATTATTTTTTTAACGTAAAAATAGGATACATAAAGTAATGTTTTAATTACAGATAGCTAAAACGTAAAATACGGAATAAATACATAGAAAGACAACAATATAAATAATTAAAAAATCGCGGTTATTTAAAAAAAAGTTTTTTATCCAAAAAATAATAGCGCGGTTTATCTCCCGGGTTAATCATTTTAAGGTATATATTAAAATTTCTATCCGGTAAAATTTCAACTATCCAAACGCTAAGGGTACGCGTTTTTTTAGGACGGCTGCCTGCTCTGAAAATACTATTATCAGGACCTGCACTCCTATCATTTGCCATGTTTAAAAAATCTTTAGCGGTAAATTTATTTTTACTTTGCTCAAGTAAATGCTTTATCCTTGTATAACGCGCATTACTGCTTTTGCCGTATTTATAATTCCATTTATAAAAATCTTTTAGAACATAATGATTAGTATGATAAAGATAACCGTTTCTTTTTAATACAAACTTATTTTTCCCTTTTAGGGGCATTTCCACATAAGCAATGTGCTTAGAATCAGCTAACATTAGAAAACGTGCGCCACGAAATTTCATAGCCAAACTTAAAGCCTGACCCACGGTTTTGCAACGCCTTAAAAGCTTACTTGTAACTTTACGCGTACGTTTAAATTTAAGACGCGTTTTACGCGGGATACTGCTTGCCGTTGCGCTTACAACAACGAGACCGTACTTATTTACACCGGCTTTAAGACCGGGCGCTATACCTCCCCTGCTGTATAAACCTACGAAGGGAAAACCGCGCTTAGAACGCGAAACTTTAATAATCTGATAATTGTCCGGTAAATAATCACGAACTTTTACTATTAAAGTACTTTTATTTTTTACTGCATTTTTGCCGGCGGCCCATAAAGTACAGGCATGATTTTTGCCGGGTAGAAAAAAAATCCAAACCGTTGTTATTAATAAAAAATATTTTCTGGTTTTCATTTTTACTTTCTCCGTTTTATAAAATCAAAACTAATTTATATAAATTTAATGCATTAATATTTTTCCTTAGATACAAATATTTTTATTTTTATAAAAACGTTACAAATCTATAACAACGCGGTAGTTAATTATCCGTTGTTAGTAGACAAACAGGAGAAAAAGTTGAAAAAATACTACATCGGAATAGATTTAGGCGGCACCAAAATTTTATCAGGCGCTGTAAATAAAAACGGCAAGCTAAAAAGCCATTACAAAATACCTACTGATGCTTCCGAAGGCCCTGATGCGGTAATTAAAAGAATTAAAAAATCAGTGAAAAAAGCAATTAAAAACGCGGGGATTAAAGAGAAAAGTGTAAAAGCAATCGGAATCGGCGCACCAGGGCAAATTGATATTAATAAAGGCGTTGTTATTAAAGCGCAAAACCTTGAGGGATGGCAAGACGTAAATTTAAAGCAGAAAATTGAAAATGAATTCAGCATAAAAACATTTATAAATAATGATGTAAATATGGGAGCATTAGGTGAGTTTTGGAAAGGCGCAGGCAAGAAATCAAAAAACGGTATTGCGCTTTTTATCGGAACTGGCATCGGCGGTGCAATAGTTGTAAACAACGAATTATACACAGGCGCGGCAGGTTTCGCCGGTGAACTTGGGCACGTTGTTATTGACATAAACAGCAAAAAACAATGCAGTTGCGGAAATAACGGGTGTTTTGAAGTATTAGCATCGAGAAGCGCGCTTTCTGCGAATATTGTTGAGAAAATAAAAAACGGCGAAAAAAGCGTTGTTACTAAACTATGTGAAAATTTCACCAAACACGTTAAAAGCAAAGTTATAAAAAAAGCGTATCAACAAAATGACCCTGTAACTTTAGAAACGCTGGAACAAGAATGCTATTATCTAGGCATAGGTTGCTCAAATTATATTAATGTATTTAATCCTGATACTATTGTTTTGGGCGGCGGTTTAATGGAAGCTTTGGGACATGAATTGCTGCCTTCAATAACGGAACATGCTTTTAATTTTGCGTTATCCCCTTTATTTAAAGACTGCAAAATCAAAATTGCAAAACTAGGTGATTTTTCCGGTGTAATAGGCGCGGCGTTATACGCAAAAGAAAAAGCATAATTAATATTTTTATATACCGTAGAAAAAGAAAAATCTTGATAAATTTTTAAAACAAGACTTTACATTTTTAACATTTGGGGTTAAATATTTAAATATAACTTGTTTATAATTATTAAAACTTCGGGAGAATTAATATCGAACGTGTATATTTAGATAACAATGCAACGACAATAGTTGATCCTATAGTTGCGGATGCCATGACACCTTTTTTTACCCGTATGTACGGAAACCCGAACTCACTACATAACTTGGGCACGGAAGTTCATGCTTACCTGAAAATAGCTTTAAACCGGCTATATGAAGGTATTAATGCCGGAGATAATGACGACATAATTATTAACTCATGCGCAACGGAAGGGAATAATACGGTATTAAAAGGCGTTTACTACAAATACATCTTAAACGGTTCTAAAACGGAAATCATTACAACGCAGGTTGAACATCCCTGCATAACGGAAACGTGTAAATTTCTGGAAACACTCGGGGTAAAAGTAAAATATTTACCGGTAAATGAAAAAGGCATTGTTGATTTGGATATTTTAAAGGAACATCTAAACCCGGATAAAACCGCATTGGTGAGTATAATGTGGGCGAATAATGAAACAGGGTTAATATTTCCTATTAAGGAGTTAGCAACGTATTGTAAAGAAAACGGTGTGCTTTTTCACACTGATGCAGCGCAGGCAATCGGGAAAATTTCTGTGGATGTACAGCAAACGCCCGTTGACTTTTTAACTTTCAGCGGTCATAAATTTCACGCGCCAAAAGGCGTTGGCGGTTTATTTATGCGCAATGGTATTACCTTGCCTCCTTTACTTCACGGAGGCGAACAAATGGGCGGAAAACGCGCAGGCACAGTTAATGTTCCTTACTTTGTAGGTATGGGGCTTGCAATAAAACTCGCTGTAAATAACCTTGATTATGAAGATACAAAAGTCAGGTCTTTACGGAATAAATTAGAAGACGCACTTTTAGAAATTGACGGGGTTTTAATTGTAGGTGAGCGGGAATTACGTACACCGAATACTATTCTAGCTAGCGTTAAGGGGGTTGAGGGCGAAGCGTTAATCTGGGATTTAAACAGAAATAACATTGCCGTTTCTACAGGGAGCGCGTGTGCATCCGAATCCCTTGAAGCTAATCCTACTTTTTTAGCGATGGGTATGGGAAACGAACTCGCTCATACGGGTATACGTCTAAGTTTGTCGCGTTTTACTACTCCTGAAGAAATTAATTACACTATTGAAGTTATTAAAAAATCAATAAAGCGGTTAAGGAAAATTTCCACGCAAAATTGAAAAAAAATTATTTTATTTAAATAAGGAAACTAATATGGGTAAAAACGATTTAATCGGCGGCTCTCTCTGGGAGCAGTATTCTAATAAAGTTAATGACAGAATAGTCAACCCGCTTTACTTCGGTGAATTAACACAAGAGGACGCAGAAAAATTGGGAGGCCGTCTCGTTGTTGCGGATTACGGTGCTGAAGTTTGCGGAGATGCAATCCGTTTAAGCATTATAGTTGACGAACAAACGCATAAAATACTCGATGCAAGGTTTAAAACATTCGGTTGCGGTACTGCAATTGCATCGAGTGATGTAATGGCAGAGATGTGCATTGGCAAAACTGTGGACGAGGCCCTTCAAATAACCAACATTGACGTTGAAAAAGCGTTAAGGGATGAAGAAGACAAAACCGCCATACCGCCTCAAAAAATGCATTGCAGTGTTATGGCTTACGATGTCATTAAAAAGGCAGTAAGTATGTATAAAGGCCTGGAACTTTCTGAATTGGAACAGGAAGACGTTGTATGTGAATGCGCCCGCGTTACGCTTGGCACAATTAAGGAAGTAATCCGTTTAAATAATTTAACTACTGTTGAAGAAATCACGCAATATACTAAGGCCGGAGCTTTTTGCAAATCCTGTATCAAGCCCGGAGGCCATGAACAAAGGAAATATTACCTGAAAGATATATTAAATGAAACATTATCCGAAATGGATAAAGAAGAGGTTAGGGGTAAAAAATTTGAGGAAAAAGAATTTGACGAATTTTCTTTGTTTCAAAAACACAGCGCAATCGAAGAAATATTAGATAAATACGTTAGGCCTAATTTGAAGCAAGACGGAGGCGGTGTTGAGGTAATAGACATAAAGCAAAATAGAGATGAATTAGAAGTATTAGTTAAATATTTAGGTACATGCAGCACCTGCCCTAGCGCAGGTATAGGTACCCTTGGTTTTATACAGGAACAATTAAGGAAACATCTTTATAATGGAATTAAAATTATTTACAAATGAACCGAACTACCCTGTATTCAAATCAAAACACAGAACGTACTCCTTGCTATCAGCGCCTTGAAATCTTTTTGAAATAGTAATGCACAAGTTGCCTGATGCAAGGGAAATATAATTCTCGGATAAATATTTATCCATACCCGCTTTGACGAATAGAAAGTATTCTTTTAAAGAATGGTCGGTATGTTTTGGAGCGGGTTGAAAAATTATACGTCTATCCTTTTGTATTTTATTTCGGTCATAAACCGTTTCAGTTAACTGAATGCCGTTTTCGTCAAGGATATAAAAACATTCAACCGGAGCGAATTTTTCAATAAACTTATTTAATGCGTTTTCATAATTCCCAACGCTTAAACTTTCCAAATAATTAACAACCTGCCCGATAATTTCATCACAAAGCATATATCTGTTTTTTAATAATTCTGCTTTATTCAAAATATGGTTTCTATATTTTGAAGATGCATGACAAATCGTTTTGTCCAGTTTGTTTAAAAGTTCATAACTTAAATTATGCTCGGGTTTAGAAAAATAATACCCCTGTAGCATATCAGCGCCCAGTTCAAAAGCTTTTAACGCTTCCTCCTCGGTTTCAATTCCTTCTGCAACGACCAAAGCGCCAATATTTTTTGATAACCCGTTTATACTTCTAAATATTTCCTGCTTATAATATTCCTTGTCTAGATCGCGAATTATGGACATATCCACTTTTAAAATATCCGGCTGTAAAAGATGAATACGGGATAAATTAGAATCCCCCGAACCGATATCATCAATTGCAATTAAGAAACCGTAATCCTTGTAGTTACGGGTAAAAAGCTGTAGGTCGCTTAAATTTTCTGCTTTTGATTCTAAAATTTCAATTACAATATTACGCGGATTAATTGAATTAAGTTCAACGAGTTCTTTTAACTTGTTCGACCCTACAACGCCCTGATCAACTAAAGAAGTACTCAAATTTATGAAAAGAAGATACCCTTTATTTAATTCATGAATTGTTTTGAAATGTTCGATGGCTTTTTTTCTGCATAAACGGTCAAGGTCAAGCAGTAAACCTTGTTCTTCGGCTGATTTAAACAAAATACCGGGGGGGATTAATTCACCGGTTTGACGGTGTACACCACGGCTTAAGGCCTCAAGACCTACTGCCACTTTCCTACGTATAGAAACAATGGGTTGAAAATGCGTAATAACGTTTTCATAGTATAAAAATTCAGAAACATCTACTCGCTTTTGTGTTAAAGAATTTGCCATATCAGGAACCTTTTTAATAATATGCCTCGCCCCTGACATTATATAACAATTCTAATGTAATATAAAGTTAATATTTAATCAATTATTATAAAAAATATAATAAAGCAAAACGAGTAAATAAACAAAGCAAAAGCGTCATTATAATTTCAAACAGAGGGACAATTATAAAATAAAACAATACACCTTTGCTTTGAGAGTTACAAAACTTATGCCTGCTTTACTTTTCTATTTTTATAAGTATAGATAATGTTCAAAAACGCTGGTATTATGGTTAGAGAACAAAACGTAGCAACCCACATAGTAATAAAAACGAGCAAGCCGAGATTGAACATTGGCTTAAATATTGAAAAAAGCAAAACTGAAAAACCTAATGTAATGGAAAGCGTTGTAAAAACAATTGCCCGCCCTGACCTGCGCGTTGCGTTTACCGTAACGTCAAGAAGATTATCCGTTTTTTTAAGTTCGCTTAAATACGTGTGAATATAATGTATGGTATCGTCAATACCTATTCCTATTGCTAATGAACCCACTACCGATGTAGGAGCATCGAGTTTAATTCCGAAAAACCCCATAACGCCGAAATTAAATAAAACCGTCATCCCCAGCGGCAGTACGGCAATTATTGCCGCGAATACCTTTTTATAAGAAAGTGAAATTATAATAAAAACCAAAATCAATGAAAGAACAATACTTATTGCCTGTCCTTTAATAACGATTGAATTAAGCTCGACTTTAATTGCAGTAAATCCCGTGTATTCTACTTCGTAAATATCCCGATTAATATTTTTTGATAAGTATTGTCTGCATATATTGAGAAATTTTTTAGCAAAAGTTGAGCTTGATTCTTCAACCTGAATTAAAACCCGGGTCTTCTGCCTGTCCTTGGTTAAATAATTTTTTGTATCGTCAGACCGGAAACTCGTTACATAGGAATTTGCAAGCTCAATGGTATTGGGTATCTCATATTTTTCCGGGTTACCGAAATGAAATACCTGATTAACTCTTTTTAGCGTATCTACAATGGACAGAACTTTTCCCACATGGCGGTAGCCGTAACTTTCTTTGGAGGTAATGCTTTTTTTAAAGTTATCAATAGTTTTCAATAGCGCCGGTTTTAAAGTCGCAGCTTTAGCTTCATTGTAGTCTTTTTCCGCCTGCCTGTATTTTTTCGTCAGTTCATGGTTTGCGCCGCCGGAATCAATACTTTTTAAATACTCTTTGCGCAGTTTTTCATAAACTTTTTTCTTCCGGTTGATATATTCTTTTTTTACTTTAATTACTACTGAAAGCGTTGTTGTGCCTCCGAAATTTTTATTTAAATACTTATCCGCTCTTCTTATTTCCGTGTCCTCATCAATATAACGCAGGTTATCCATATCCGCAACAATTTTGCTAGCTCCCCATATCGCCAATCCGGCAACAAGGAAAAATATTGCTGTATAAATAACACGGTTTTTATACGTTGAACGCCCAATACTTTCCAATAATGCATCAACTTTTCTCGAACCTGTGGCAGATTCGCTAGTTCGCACTTTTCGAGATTGTTTGCTTTTTGACCTTGCACGGGCTTTACCCATTCTAAGCATGGATGATATAAAAATTACTGAAAGTACGAAAGCTAAAAAAACACCGATTGTTGAAAAAATACCAAAGTCCTTTAAAGGGCGTATTTCGTTAAAAATGTTTGATGAAAATCCCGCCATAGTGGTTAATGCGGCTAAAATAACGGCAAGACCGATTTTACTTATAGTTTGCCTAATAGCAGCGTGTTTATCTAAGCCGTGATAAACATCCGTATAAAAATGCGTTATTATATGAATACCGTAAGACGTACCTACTGCCATTAACACAACGGGAAGAATATTTGAAATAATACTTAGCGGTACGCCCGTGATTGCCATTAAACCCAGGGTCCATATAACAACGATTATAACTGTAAGCAATGGTAAAACAACGCCTTTAACTTTGCGGAAGGAAATATATAAGGATACAATAACAATCAATAAAACAAAGGGAATAAGCTTTCCCATGTCTTTTCTTATTCCGTGCCCCATGTAGTTTAACAAAACGGGTTCGCCCGCCATATATTTTTCGACATGGTTATTTTCTAAAACGATTTTGATGTGCTTATGGATGTACTTAAAAACCCTGTCAATCTCTTCGTTTTTTATGTTAGGA
>CAYUYT010000032.1:16554-24068 GCA_964449345.1 uncultured Spirochaetia bacterium
AATTTGACAATTACAAGAGTGCTTTTTTTATCTCTTGAATACATAAGTCCCTTTTGAAAATCCCAGTTCAAAAGACGGTTTTTCAGCAAAACAAGCATTGAATTAGTAACTTTTCCGTTTGATTTTATTTGAATAAGGTCGTCTGATTTAATTTGCAAATTCATAGGGTCATTTGCAGTTTTCATGAATTTTTCATAGGGAAAATTTTTTGCAATTTTTTGCGCATTAGTTTTCTTAATCCCTGTTTTTTTTGAAAAACTATCAATATCCGATACGAGTTTTTTCAGTTTAGATTTATTCATAACGTAAAACTCAAGAACGTATGCAAGAAATAAGTCAATTTCACTTTCAGGAACGTTTTTGAAAAATTTATAAAAACGCGTTTTATCTACAAAATCTCCCGTAGCATAATCAATTTCCGTATAAGACATAATATCATCAATCCACTTGCTTTTATACTCGTTGTTTTTATCTACCGGAATTGTAAATGCAGAATAAAGACTATTTATTTCGCCCGTATTATTTTTAAAATACTTAACGATGTGTTTAACGGTTGAAATATCTACTATCCTTCTTTCTGCTTCTTCATCGTCAGGGTCAATATTCGGCTTTTTACTCTTAGGTACAACGGGATTATTTATAATATCCGTGTCATCAGTATCAACATCATCAGGGTCAGCTTGTCCGGACACGGGTGCGGATAAATTGACACCGAGCTTACGCGCTAGAACTTTTTCATCCGTTAAAGTCTTTTGTAGCTTTTTTAGGTTAAAATCATCACGCCCCATTTCCATTAGTAAAAAGTTATACAAAACGGATTTATTTTTTTTGTTAAGTTTTACCGTTTTATTCAATAAATTTTTTAATATAGCGTTATTAACGTTATCAAGCTTTTTAGTTAAGGAATAAACGGCTTTAACAACTTTTTTTGAGAATGCACTTTTCCCTTTTAATGCAATAATAACTCCGCTTGATGAGCCGAAAATATTTTCATATTTCTCGTAAGTAATTCTAACGGGGTTACTTTCGCTCATATAGCTAGATAAATCATTATCAACCTTAATTTTAGTTCTAATAAAATAAATCATTATTACGGTAATTACTGCGATTAAAGCAATAATCAACCATGATTTTTTTGTAATCTTCATAATTGTATCAACAAAGTTATTGATATGCCCGTTTTTACTTTTCATTTAAAAGTTCTCCTTTGTAATTTAATCCGTTAAAAATAAACTGAAAAAGTATGTCTCTTCTTTGCTTTGTAATTGAATCGGGTCCCAAATGTATTAAATAGAAGTTCAAAAAACCCGTTACCGTTCCCATTAATATCCTGACCATGACGGTGCATTCCCCGCGAAAATTAAAGTATCCCTGCTCTCGTCCCTTTTCAAGCATAGAGGAAATATATTTTGCAACTTCACGAAATTTATTAATAAGCTTTTTTGCATATTCATCTTTTTCATTTAAAATATAATTATTGATTTCAATTGAAAATATTCTAAAAAAACCCGGGTGTTTTATAAAATTATCAATCATGAGGTTGGCTTTTTCATAAAGGAGCTTATCAGGGGAATAGTTTTTTTGAGTAAGAACAATATCTGCTTCCATCATCAAGGATAAAATTGTATCGAATATTGATAGAATAATCTCCGGTTTGTTTTTGTAATGATGATAAAGCGTTCCCATTGAAATATCCGCTTCTTTAATAATATCCCTGGTTGATGCGTTGACGTACCCCTTCTCCCCAACGGTTTTAATTGTTGCCATAATAATTTTCCGCTTTGTTTGTTCCGCTTTTGATAACTTTTTTTTCCCAGTTAACTTTTCAAAATTTTCAAACATATACACCTCATTAAATCGAGCGCTCGCTCTATACACAATCAATAATAATACAAATAAACGCGTTTTATCAATGTATTGGAATATTTTTTTAATATTTTTTAATTCCAATTCCTTTTAATGAAATTACAGCGGTGTTAAACCAATCCTGCTTTTTCGTTGCACTTCTGCTTTAATTCCAGCATAACTTTTTTAAGTTTTTCAGTATCTTTTTCAACATCGCCGCTAGGCATAATTTTTTCAGAAAAGTTAATATAAGTTTTTGTAAGAGGCAGAGGAATAAAAAGTTTATCCCATGAGCTTTTTGGCCGGATAGCTTTTTTTGCGCTTGCCGTAATTGCAACCACAGGGGCATTGCATTTATTAGCGCATTGCATAGCTCCTGCCCTGACGGTAAAAACAGGTCCAAGAGGTCCGTCCACAGCAAAAACGGGAAGACCCTTTTCATCCCTTACCGTTTTAATCATTTTTATTAAACCGGCAACGGGTTTTTTTCTATGATCCCCGGTTTTATAATTACCGCCTAACAGTTTAATAACGCGGCCTAGCATTTTTCCGTCATTTGTGGGGCTAACAAGAACGTCAACCTTTACATTTTTCACAATGTGCCTGTTAAAAAATCCGATTACAGGAATTAAATCACCGTGAAAAACAGCAACAATAACAGCACCGGACCCGCAGGTTTTGATAAAATCTTTATGCCCTGATAAATTTTTTTTTGAAAACAAATAAACGCATTTTATTAATAACGCTATTATCGGAGGCAATATATACAGAAGAATAAACCTTTTCATTATTTTTTCAGTTTCGAATAAATTTCCATTGCTACTTTTAACGTTAACACGTCCATTTCTCCGTTAATAAAAGGCGTGCTTTTATTTAAAATACAATCAATCCAGTGTTCAAGTTCAAGTTTAAGCGGGTTATCTTTATGAATAAATACCCTTTCAATTAAGCTTTCCTGTGAATAACGGATTTCCACTTTATTTATAAAATATTCAAGGGACGGCTGACGGTGAATTTGAATATCCTGTGTGGAATAATCAAGAAAAACATAAGCGCCGGCCTGACTTACCGCAAGTGTGCGGATTTTTTCGTCCGTTACCCGGCTTGCTTTAACATCCGCAATGCAGCCGTTATCAAACTCAATAATTGCAGCGGCAACGTCTTCCCTGTTTGAATAAACTTTATTACCGAAAGCTGCAATATTACTTACTGTACAGCCGTTAACCAGACTAAGTACAATGTCTATATCGTGTATCATTAAATCAAGAACTACGCCTACATCTTTTATTCTGTCATTTTTAGGAGACAACCTCCTCGCTTCAATTAGATAAGGATTTTTAATAATTTTTGTACGTAGTTCGGTTACAGCTCCGTTAAACCGTTCAATGTGCCCGACCTGTAAAATCAGTCCTTTTTTTTCAGCGAGTTCAATGAGTTTTTCTGCGTTTTCCACCGAATCCGTTAATGGTTTTTCAATTAAAACGTGCTTGCCATATTCCATTGCCTTTGTAGCAATTTCGAAATGTGTGCTTGTAGGCGTTGCAATCACAACGGCATCAACGCGTTTTAATAAATCATCATAATCTTTATAAAAAGCCGTAGAATATTTCTCAGCCAAGGAAATTTTAGATTCATCAGAATCGCTAATTGCAGTTAACTCAACGTTGTCAATTAGGGACAAAACGTTTATATGATAGCGTCCCATATGTCCGCTGCCGATTACTCCAACTTTTAGTTCAGACATTTTCCCTCCGTATCAGCATTATTTATCATTTTTAGGAAAGCTTATTGCATGGCAAATAGCTAACCGGAATACGAATAAAATATATTAAAATTTTGTTAAAATCATAAACTTTTTATTTTATGCGCAGCCTATTTATTTACGCTTCGTAATATTGCGCGGTAAGCGCCAATTAGTGCGGGAATCAAGGCGGAAAATGCACTTGCAATTACAGCGTAAACGCATATCATAAAAGCCGTTTCTTTGTTAAATGAAAAAATATTCATAAAGGATTTTTTAGTATCCATATTAAAAGCGGATAACACGTTTTTAAACCCTGCGGGCAATAATTTAATAAAAGACGCATAGTTTTCCGGTACATATTGTGTAATAAAATCATAAGCAACGTAATATCCTATGGCAGCACAGATTGCAGAAATTACAATTGCTTCGGATACAATTAAAAAAATAACTTTAATTCTTGATGAACCAAAAAAGCGGTACAAACCTATTTCCTTTTCCCGGCGCTTGATTAGATATAAAAAAGCAAAAAAGATTATTAGACAGGATAAGAAAAGCACAATCAAGGAAAAACCCATAACCGGTATTTTAAAACTCTTTGCCGCCCTGTTAATCATTTTAGAAACGTTTCTAAATTGTTTTACTTCACGATCAAGCACCAAATCAAAATTAGCAGGATATTTTTTTTTAAGTTTCCTAAGCGCTTTTACAACGGATTCAAAAAACGTTGCTTTTTCAATAAAAATAAACGCTGATTCAAAAGTATATCCTACCTGCCTGCCCTGAAATTTTAATTTTGTTCTTCTTACTAACCGTGAAGGCAGAGAAATCCCGCTCGTTATATCGGGGTCGGTAAAACCAACCACTACGGCTTCCCTTTCTTCATAGTTCTCCAAAGATGCCCCGAATGTAGATTTACCGAGAAATAGCTTAAACCTAAACCCTCTGTATCCGTTAGCAGCTGTGGGCTTAAAAAAGTTTTCATCTATTGAAACAGGCGCGTCTGCGGAAACACTCATTTGTTTAAACGCGTTGATTATAAATTTACTAACTAAAACGGGCACGACCTTGTCCTTTGTTGCAAACCGCCAATTAAAACGTTTTCTGTATTCAGGGAAAATGTATTTATAAGCGAGGCGGTTAGGTAAACCGTTTGCAATAACGTCCATTTTCATGGAAAAACTTAAAATAGGAAACTCAGCAGAAATGGGGTATGTTACTTTTTGAATAGGGATAACGCGTTTTACGCCTTTTATAGAAAGAACGTGCTTTTTAATAAAACCCCATGTTATATTTTTTTGTTTGTGTACTTTTCGTCCTGCAAATTTATTCAAAGGGTTTGAAAAAATTCTACCTCGAATTTTTATCCTCGTTGCCGGTATTTTAGAATAAACGTTTTGTTTAGCCATTTTTTGAATGCCAGTACCGAAAACCGTTGCAATGATTACTGAAAAAACACCGATTATAATTCCCGTACCGATTAATAATCCCCGTAACGCGTTTCTCTTCATATTTAACAAAAAAATGCGAATAGGATTAATTAAAAAATTAAAGGTAATTTTCAAATAACGCGCTATTTTCTGTATAACAATTTGCATATCAATTTTCATTTAAACACTTTCCTGTGAAAGAGATTTATTTTCGTTATACTTTTTTAAGATGCCGTTTTCCAATTCATAAACTTTATGCGCGTGTTTAACGATATTCTTATCATGGGTTACGACTAAAAACGTTATTGCGTCATTTTTATTAAGTTTAATAAAAATATTATTAATTTCTTGCGCAGTTTCTGCATCGAGATTCCCTGTGGGTTCATCAGCAATTATTATTTTAGGTTTATTTATTAAAGCCCTTGCAATAGCGCATCTTTGCAACTGTCCGCCGGATAGCATAGCCGGGAAATGATGTTCTTTACCCTGCAAACCCACTTTTTTTAAGATGTCCATTCCGTATTTTTTTTGCAATACCGGGGAAAACGGGGAGAATTTAAAAGGGAGCAGTACATTATCCAACACATTTAAATAATCAATTAGATTGAAATTCTGAAAAACGAAACCTATATTTTTCCTTCTAAATCTGCTCTTAAAAAAATCAAACTTAGGAAGTTTTTTAGCGTTAAAATAGATTTTCCCTGAAGTTGGCTTTGTTAAACCGGTAATAATGTTTAATAAAGTTGTTTTTCCTGAACCTGATTTACCTAGAATAGCGGTAAAATCGTTTTTATTTATCTCCAAGTTAATATTTTCAAGCACAACTGTCCGTTGAAAATGATAAAGAAAACTTTTAGATATATTTTCCAGTTTGAGCATACTAATCCCTGAAAAATAAGATAATACTAAAAACGGGAAAAAGGAAAAGAAAAAGAAATTAAGGGTTAAAACATTAAAACGGATTATCTTTCAAGCAATTTGTTAATTTTTTCTACATTAACTTTTGCGCTGTGTAAATCGGGTTTAAGTTCAAGAGCCCGTTCAAAGTGTTTTTTAGCGTTTTGCAAATCTTTTTTATAATAATAAACAATGCCCAATGCATTATGCGCTTCGGAATAATTTTCTTTTATATCTATAGTCTTTAAATAATTTTCCAAAGCTTTATCATATTTTTTCTGTTTACGGTAAATATGGCCTAAATTCAAATACACCTGAGCATTGTGCGGGCTGATTTTCAATGCATTTTCAAAAGCTTTAATAGCCTGATCATATTTCAATTCTTTTGCTAGGCGCGCTCCTTCGTTATAATGACTGACGAAATCATTCATAAGTTTGTCTTTCTCGGTTATGCCTTTTTCGGAATGTTCCGCTTTTTTCTTTGGACCGCTGCCACCGATATTAATTATCAGCGTTGTTCTGTCATCGTTTGCAGGACGCCCATCTGAAAATTTAACAACATCGTCATATAAATAATCAGCAAGTTCCTGTGCTCCCATATCCTGATGGTCAATTAATAACTCTTTTAAACGCTCTTCTTCGTAAAAACCGCCTTCAGGGTTACGCGCTTCGGGAATACCGTCAGTAAAGAAAATGACTTTATCACCGGGAGCAACAGTTACCGTATTATAACCGTATTCAGCGCCGTCAAAAGAACCGATAAAAAATCCGGGGGATTCAAGTAATATTATATCATCAACGGATTTGCTTCCTTTTTTAATCCAATAAGAGGGTTCATGCCCTGCATTGGTAAACATTAATTCATAAGTATTAACATCGAATACACCGTAAAAAGCAGTAAGGTAAAAACCTATGTCGCCTAAAATGGAATATATTTCACGGTTAACCATATCACAAATATCCGCTGTATTTACACCGGGTTTTGAATGGTTGTTAAAACCTATTTTTGACATTGTCGTTACAAGGCCAGAGGGTACGCCGTGTCCGGATACGTCTACTATTAAAATACCGTATTTACCATCGCCGATATCAATTATGTCATAATAATCCCCGGACACCTCAACCATAGGCACCCAGAAATAACCGATGTCCAGAGCTTCTTCATCAGGCATTATTTTTGGAACTATTGCCTGTTGAATTTGTGAAGCCACTTTTAGCTCTCTTTTCATTTCCGTATTTGCCGCTTCAAGTTTAGAGTTAAGCTCTTTCATATCTTCGTTTGCTTTATTTAACTGTGCTGTTCTTTGCCTAACTTTTTCTTCAAGTCCCTCGAATAAGCGCACGGAAGCAAAAGTTAACTCTACGGTATTAATAAATATTTTAAGCCGGTTTAACTCTTTATCAGCAATCTTTCTATTTCTACCCGCATAACCTACTTCCATAAACGCGCTAATTTTCCCGTCTTCTTTAATGGGGTAAATTGCGTAAACGGATTTATCTTCGCCTGTTGAAAAAGTAGAGTCGTTCATAATAAACGGCTCGCCGGTTTCTAATATATCTTTGAGCTGTTCTTGTTTTTCTTCATCATTTTGGAATAATTC
>CAYUYT010000033.1:0-23833 GCA_964449345.1 uncultured Spirochaetia bacterium
ATTGTTTAATTATAATTACTCTATCACTATGATAAATTTTATTATTTAAAGTAAGGGTAACGGATAAAAATAATCTTATAGTTGAAATACTTTAATGTTAATGAATATTCATTTTTGAATATTTAACTAATCTTGACTTTAAACCTTTAATTTATTAATATTCGTTTGTATTTTAGCTTATATACAGGAGTGCTGTAAAATGGCAGAAACCGATAACGATACATTAAAAAAACAACTTAAAGAAAATATAACGGATAGCGGAATTGAGGAATTAATAATTACTAAGCAGAAATTGGAAGAAAAAGAAGACATAATAGAAGATTTAAATAAAAAACTAAAAGAATATGAGGAATTATTAAAACGCAAAATGGCGGATTTTGAGAATTATAAACGCAGGATTAAAATTGAACTTGAAGAAAAAGAAAAACGTGCTAATCAAAAATTGATTGAAGACGTTTTACCTATTGTTGATAATTTCGAAAAAGCTATTGAAGCGGCTGAAAATAATTCTGATTTTGACGCGCTATTCGATGGAATTAAACTAATTGAAAAGCAATTTAAACAAGTGCTATCCAAATACGATGTACATCCCCTTGAAACTGTGGGTAAAGAATTCGACCCGAACCTGCATGATGCTTTAATGATTGACGAAAGCGGAGAGTATGATAAAGACACGGTAATTAAAGAATGGCAAAAGGGCTATATGAGGGGCGAAAAAGTATTACGCCACGCACAGGTGGTAGTTGGGAAATCAGGACAAGGCAAAAGCCAAACTACAAATGTGGACAGCCAAAATGAACCTCAGGAAACTGAAACTAATAAAGAAGAAGCGCATAAAGAATCTGATACTGAAATAACGGAAGATTATACACCGCCCAAAGGCGATGCACCCGGGCAAAAAGGCACGCAAGACGAAACTGCGTCAAATTAACGGAAAATTTACACCGGAGACGGATACGGAAAACAAATGGCAACGAAAAGAGATTACTACGAAATATTGGGTATTTCAAAAACCGCTACAAAAGAAGAAATTAAAGTTGCTTATAGAAAATTAGCTATAAAATATCATCCGGACCGAAACCCGGACAATAAAGAATCCGAAGATAAATTTAAAGAATGTACCGAAGCTTATGAAATTTTGGGCGATGATGAAAAGCGTTCCCTTTATGACAGATATGGACATGAAGGCGTGAAAGGAATGGGCGGTTTTTCACGAAGCGGAGATTTCTTTTCGAACTTTTCCGATATATTTGAAGGTTTTGAAGATTTATTCGGAGGTTTTTTCGGTAGTTCGAGAAGTCATACCGGACGAGACCGTAGAAATCGTGGTAGTGATTTGCGTTTTGACCTTGATATAACCCTTGAAGAAGCAATATACGGAACGGAAAAAGTAATCCAGGTCGCTCGTGAGGAAGAATGTGAAGCGTGTAAAGGTAACGGAGCTGAAGACCCTAACGATGTTATAACGTGTACGCGTTGTAACGGAACGGGTCAGGTCATTTTTTCGCAGGGCTTTTTACGCGTTAGCCAGACGTGCCCGTCCTGCGGTGGTGCGGGTTTTACTTTGCGTAATCCTTGCAATGCTTGCGGAGGTTCAGGAACAAACCGTAAAAAACGGGAGATAAAAGTACGCGTTCCAAAAGGCGTTGAAAACGGTACCCGACTTAAAATGACAGGCGAAGGCGGTGCAGGGCGTTTCGGCGGGCGCACCGGTGATTTATATATAATCATGCACGTAGAACCACATAAATATTTTGAACGCCACGGGGACCATCTCGTTTGCGAAATACCTATAACGTTTACGCAGGCGGTTTTCGGAAGTGAAATAAAAATTAAAGTCCTTGACGGTAAAAATATAAAAGTAAAAATTCCTTCGGGAACAAATCACGGCGAACAAATTCGCGTTAGAGGCGCAGGCGCTCCCTCAATACATTCTTATGGCTCAGGTGATTTAATCGTGATTGTGGATATTGAGATACCCCAAAAACTTTCATCTCAAGAGAAAAAGATTTTACAGGAATTTGCAAAAGTTCACGGCGAAGATAAAAACCCCGAACCTGCTAATTTAAATAAAAAGCGGAAACAACATAGCTGGTAATTCAGTGGTCTAAAAAACTTTAATCATGATAGACAATTCCTGCATAACCAACGAAATTTGAATTATCACCCATAATATCTGCGGAAGTATAATAATCAATTAACGTGGATTTTACGTTTTCGTTTATTGCTTTAACACCGGCAATTACGCTTGAACCCGCACCCGGCGAACAAGAAGACATATTTTTAACTGCGTGGTTAACGGTTTCTTCGGGTTTTAATTCAAGCATTTTTTCTACTATTTTTTTGTCGTTTTCCTTTTTTACCCATTCAAGAGCATTTTTACCTATGCCTTTTGGGGTAAAACCGTACCTTGGCCCGTAATGCGTTAAATCTAAGCTACCGATAAAAACGCATTTTCTTCCGAGTTCTTGTGCCTTTTCCGCACACGTTCTACCTAGAATTGATGCCTGATTTGACATAGGTGAACGAAACGCGCATACTTTTGCTTGAGGGAAGAAATACTTTATAAAAGGCAGGTTGACCTCAACCGTATTATCTGCAACTGTCGCGGATTCTTCTTTACACATAAATTTTATTTTGTCAACGAGTTCAAGGTCGTTTTCAATATCCCCTAAGGGTGTTTCGAATTTTTCTTCCGTGAAAATTCTCGGTGTTTCAGGCCCTAAGTGCCCGCCGAAAATGAATACGGTATCCGGGTTTGTTTGTTTTAAAGTGCTAATGCAACGGCATGCAAGTTTACCGGAAAAATACCACCCTGCATGAGGAACAATAGCACCTAACGCGTTATTTGTATCGGGTTGCTTAAACTCGCTTAGGAACGATTTAACGGTCTTATCGAGTTCCTCTTTGTTTTTGGGATACCACCCGTTAGGTAAAATCATTTTTCTCGTTTTCATACAATTATTGTATCTTAGAGTGGGAAATATATCAAGAAAAATCAAAGTTTTTTTAATAGTCAAATGTGAAATTATGTATGCCGGTGTGAATATACGAAAAATGTAAAATATAACTATTGAATTTTACGTTGAGTAGTGTTATACTATATAATATAGTGAGGTAAACTATTATGCCTGGGTCCCCCTCCTATCACCCGGCTTACCTCACTTTTTTTATTGCGAAATTTGCGTTAGCATATAAAATTTACTGATTTATTCTAATTACTGTAGTAAATGAAACCATATTTTTGTTAATAGCTAATTATTTTTTGAGAAATTACTTTTTTGCTCCGGCTTTTCTTAGTACTTGAATAATTTTTTTCCGTTTTCTCTGCAAAGCGTATCCAAGTGCAGTCAAATTTTCCTTATCACGAATATTTAAATTAGCACCGCTTTTAATTAAAGCTTTTACAACTTCAAGGTGTCCAGCAGCCGATGCCATAATTAAGGCAGTTACTCTAAACCTTTTTGCCATTAAATTAGGATTAGCCTTGTTTTTTAGTAATTCTTTAACAACTTTGATTTTACCTAGATAAGATGAAAGCATTAAAGGAGAATAGCCCGTTTTATCCTGGATATTAACGTTGCTTCCGGCTTTTATTAACATTCTTATAATAGAAATTTTATTGTGCTTTTTGTTTTGTAGCGAATACATTAATGCCGTTTTTCCTTTTTTATCCTTTAAGTCAACTTTTGCTCTATTTTTTAATAGTAATTTCACTATATTTTTATGTCCGTTTGCAACCGTAGCCATTAAGCATGAAATTCCCCTGACATCTGCCGTATTAACGTTTGCTTTTTTAGATACTAAATATTGTGAAATTTTAGAATAACCTTTTGAACATGCAACAAGTAAAGCAGAAACGCCGTTTTTAAGTTTATAGTTAACATTTGCCCCCGATTTTATTGCGGCTTTAACTTTGTTAAAGTTACCCTGTGATGCCGCAACAACGAGATTTGAATTCGCATAAATACTAAATGTTAAACTTAATAAGGACATTAGAACTATAATTTTTTTCATAAATCCTCCGAATTATATACATTATAATTATTTTATACTTTATTTGAGTATAGAATTGCAAGTATTTATTAAAATTTTGTGCATATTTAGTTATAAAAAAGCTTTCTTATATTTAATGTTAGGAGTAAGTATGATTTTTAAAAAAATGTTTATATTTATCCTAATCAAGCATTTCTTTAGGGATTTTTACTACACCGTTTCGTAAAATTTTATAAGGTTTTTCCCTTATATCAATTATTGTTGACGGCACAACTCCTGCATGGTTGTCAATAACTATTAAATGACTTTTGCCCCAGAATAAATGTACGAGGTCGTTAGGATTTTTAGGAATTGGATCGCCTGATGCGTTTGCGCTTGTCGAAATACAAGGCTTTTTAATTTGCCTTATTAATTCGGTAACTAACGCGTTATCTCCGAATCTAAGCGCGATAGAACTATCCTGAGTTGGAATTATAGCAGAACGCACTATAAATGTAATGGGGGCAGGGAGTTTTTCAAGTAAGCTGTCAGGGATTTTTGTTGAACTGTATTTAAGAAGCATTTCAACGGAATTTACAAGGTGAATAAAGGGCTTTTCGTCTCTATTTTTAATTGCACGAATTTTTTTTTCAAGCACATTATTATCCCATTCGCAAAAAAAACCATGTACCGTATCAGTAGGGATTATTGTAGTCTCTTGGTTTTTTAACGCTGATATTACATTTTGAGTTATCTGGGAAACAGGGCACTCGTGTGTATACATCACTTTTGTAATCATTTTAATTTCCCTTACTATTATTCGCTTGACAATTTGTTGTCCGATTGATAATATTAGTGCGTTATAAAATATAATAAAGAATCTTTTTTTTATAAATTTTTGGAGGAATAATATGTTCAGCGGAGCAATAACCGCCATAGTTACACCGTTTAAAAACGGAAAAATAGATTATGATGCTTATGAAAAAATAATCGAGTTTCAAATTAACGAAGGAATAGACGGTATCGTGCCTTGCGGCTCTACGGGTGAATCCGCCACAATGAGCCATGACGAGCATGAAGAATTTATCGAGTTTACAATAAAAAAAGTAAATAAACGCGTTCCCGTTATAGCGGGTACAGGCAGTAACAATACAGCGGAGGCAATCAGCTTGACAAAAGCTGCGGAAAAAGCCGGCGCCGACGGAGCTTTATTAATATCTCCGTATTACAATAAGCCCACACAAGAAGGGCTTTACCGTCATTATAAAGCAATTGCTGATGCAGTTGATGCTTTACCTTTAGTTTTATATAACGTGCCTGGCCGGACCGCAAAAAATATTGAAGTTGATACGGTTGTCAGGTTATCGGAACATAAAAATATCGTTGCAATTAAAGAAGCATCAGGAGATATTGAACAAATGACTGAAATTGTGCAGCGAACGCCCGATGATTTTGCGTTAATTTCAGGAGACGATTCAATTACTTTGCCGTTATTTTCAATCGGCGGCAAGGGTGTTATTAGCGTTTCTTCAAATGTAATGCCATCAAAAGTAGCAGAATTGTGTCGTTTATGCAATGCTGGAGATTTTGCAAAAGCAAGGTTGCTAAATAAAGAGATTTATCCTTTATTTAAAGCAATGTTTATTGAAACCAATCCCATTCCCGTAAAAGAATCCATGGGTATGATAGGAAAGTGTTCGCCTGAACTTAGATTGCCTTTAACTGAAATGTCGGCGGATAATAAAAAGAAATTAAAAACCGTATTAAAACAGTACGGATTAGTTTAGTGAAACAATGTTATAAATGTGGATACAAATTTGAAGATGATTTTAAACCGGGCAGACGAGATGAATGCCCTAAATGTACCGCTGATATTCACGTTTGCATGAATTGTAAATTTTACGATATAGCATTCAACAATGATTGCAGGGAAACTCAAGCTGAACGCGTTGTTGATAAGGAAAAATCTAATTTTTGCTCATATTTTTCTTTTAAAGAAAGTAATATTACTAAAGAAAATACTGTTAAAAATAAAGCACAGGAAGATTTTAATAATTTATTTAAGGATTAATTTCCTTTTGTAGGTGAAATTAGTGGCAAGAGAAAATGAAATTGAAGTTCGAATAGGTGAAATGGAGATTGCAGCCGCCCCTAATATTTTAAAGGCGCTTTTGGGGTCTTGCGTTGCCGTTATTTTATATGACAAAGTAAATCATGTGGGCGGGCTTGCTCATGTTTTTTTGCCAAGCAAAAAAATGGCTAGACGCAATGAAGACCAGCCGGATTCCCGTTTTGCAGATACAGCTGTACCTAAACTGCTTGCAGGCGTTCTTGAACTCGGCGCTAAGAAACAAAACCTCGTTGCATATATAGTGGGGGGGAATAACGTTTTAAGCTATAAAAAAACAGAAGGTAAATTAACTATTGCCGAGCAGAATATCGAAGCTTCTGTTCAGGCAATTCAAAAGGCAAACTTATTTATGATAAATTTAGGCGTTGGAAAAGATACGGGAACAAAAGTTAAATTTCATTTGAACACTGGAGATGTTGAAGTTGTTGAAATGAAAAAATTAGAACAAAAAAAAGTAGGGTTATAACATGAATCAGGAACTTTTTGAAGTAAACACAAAAGAAGCATTAATGCATTTTTTCGTTTCCATACTTGGAGATGAATTTAACGCAAAGCAAATGAAAGTGGGAAACTGTGAAAAAGGTTACGGGTTTGATACTGCAATTTACATCGGTATTTACGGAAATATCGAAGGAATGCTTTTAATTGAAACGAAAAAAGAAACGGCAATGGATTTTGCCAAATCCCTTTCTGGTATTTCAGGGCAGGATTATTCAATTAACGATATTGTAAAAAGCTATATTGGAGAAATAGGAAACGTAATTTTAAATAAGACTCTCCCTCTTATTAATAAAAGTTTTGGAGATTCCCATTTATCAACGCCTAGCGTATTTGTGGGCGCAAATATTCAGGTTAATTTATTTTATAAAATCAGCTATGAAGTCGTTGTTTGTACGCAGTTTGGAGAGTTTAAATTTACATTTGCAATTAAAGAATGAGTTTTTTATCCGTTGAAAAACAACAGTTGATTTCTTTAAATAGTTATAAATACGAAACCGGCCAGCTAAATAAAAATCAGTATTACAGCGTAAAAAGTTTTATAGAAAATTATCCTCTTGAAACCGTAGAAATGTATTTATCCGTTTTTGAAGCGTATTCATATTTAAACCCTGATAAAGTTATTTCCCGCTTGCCTCATTATCCGGTTAAGGCATTTTTTCAAGATTTTTATAAATTACTAAACCTTGAAATCCCCCTAAATTTTACATTTTTGCAAAATTATAAATATTTTCCTAAACTTGTTAAAACGGCAAAAAGGGATTTACAAGATATTTTTATAGGAACTATTTACAAGGATTTTTTTTCCGTTTGTATGAGACGTGATTTTAAAATTCAGGAATTTAAAAACGTAAAAAAAAATAATAAAACCCAAGTAAAAAAACTTAAAACCAGCGGAATTAGCTTTAAAAAATGGGTATTCCATGATTTTAAAAAAAAATATAATTTAAATTATATAGAGCAGGAAAAGGCAATTATTAAAGAAAGTAACCGCGTTGTAGCTATTGCTCTAGGACATAAAAATAAGCCGGGAATAATTACAAACAACGAAAAATTATACTCACGGCTTGCTCCCTATTTAAGCGGTAATAAAATTAAAAATTTAAACGCTTGTAAACTTGCATTGGAAGAAATCAAATCAAGCGCATTTGATTTAAACGATAAGCAAAAACAATTTTACATAAACTCAATTGATATTTTATTAAAGCGCGCAAATGATATTAATATTTTAAATAATAACTGTGAGATACGTTTTTGGGATAGAAATCCTGGGCATGAACTATTTATCGGAAGCGAAATTGATACTTGTTTATCAGTAACGAGGCGGAGTTTTTTTTGTTTGCTGGATTTTTTTCGGGATTTTTATATGAATATTATAAAAATTAACGTTGCAAATGAATTAGCCGGATTAAGCTATGTTTTTTTGGTGGAAAACGAGAACGGAAATGTAGATTTACTTTTTGATAATATTGAGCTTAAAGATAAATATAAAAGAACATCCATATTTACTAATCAGGCAATCAAGTATTTTAAAAGTGTTTCTAAATTTTTTGAAAGTGATTATTTCTACTTAGGCAAAAATTATAACGACACATTACTGCCCGGGTATGAAACAAAGACGGTTTTTTTGAAAAAATTTGCTTGTCCTGAATATAAAAAATACTACATTGATACATTTAACGGTTTTTCCCGTGCTCAAGGTAAAGTTGAAGTTTATAAAATTTACTGCGATTAATTTAATACTTGGATAATTCTTTTTATTTAATTAATATTACCTTATGTTCGGAGAGATTGCAGACATATTATTTTTAATTATTTTGGCGCTTATTTTAGTGTATTTATTATACCGTTTTAATAAGTGGTTACTTGTAAAGTACGGTATTATGAGAATTTTATACGTTGTATTAAAAAAGCCGGAAAAAGGCGACAAAAATTCCTAACCCATTGGTTTTTCCGTTATAAAATGACACCCTTTGGATTCTTTATTGTTTCGCGCTGCTTTTGCAATTAACAGCCCCGTGCTAACGCCGTTTCTTAATTCGATTAATTCTTTATTTATAACGTGTTCCCTGAAAAGCTCTTCAACTGTTTCTTCCGTTTCAACGAGTGTTTTTACAGCGAGTTTAATCCGTTGATACGTTCTAACCGGGCCTGCAAAATTCCACATAACGTTTTTAAGCGTTTGCCATATTTGGTTTAATATAACAGGGTCAAGCTCTTTTGTGCTTTGTTTTGAGTGTTTGTAATCATTAACTTTTTCATCAATCAAATCAATATTTTTTATTCTGTTAGTTATATCCTCAGCAACGCGTATGCCGAAAACGAGGCCTTCTAAAAGCGAAGTCGAAGCAAGTCGGTTAGCCCCGTGAAGCCCCGTGCAAGCGCTTTCTCCAACAGCGTAAAGCCGCATAATATTTGTGCGTCCGTAGGTATCTGTTTTTATGCCCCCGCACATAAAGTGAAAAGCCGGTGATACGGGAATCCATGATTTAGTTATATCAAAATGATATTTTTCGAGGCAAGTTTTATAAATATTAGGGAAGCGTTTTTTTATCCGTTCTTCACCCATTACTGAACAATCTAAAAATACGCAAGGCAATTTTTTTTCTATCATAACTTTTAGTATGCTTCTCGTTACTACATCGCGCGGGGCTAAATCTTTCATTTTGTGAAAGCGCTGCATAAAAGCTTGGCCGTCAGGAGTTCTTAAAATTGCGCCCTCTCCTCTTACACTTTCGCTTATTAAAAACCTGTCCCCTGAACCGTGGTAAAGTGAAGTAGGGTGAAACTGAGTATATTCCATATTAATTAAACTTGCGCCTGCCCTATTTGCAACGGCATAACTGTCTCCCGTTGTACACGGCGGGTTTGTGGATATTTTATAAATGTTACCGCAACCTCCGCTCGCCAAAACAACGTAACGGGATTTTAAAGCTAAAACTTTCTTAGATATGTTTTCTAGCGCATAAACACCGTAACAAGTGTTTTCTTCATATTTTTTTACCGCATCGCTTGTGCTGTCCGTTGTTATTAAATCCGCTACCGTATAGCCGGAAAGCACTTTTACTTTTGTTTTTTCTTTTAAATATTTATGCAAATATTGTATAATAACTTTGCCCGTATTATCTGCGCAGTGAATAATCCTGTTTATTGAATGTGCGCCTTCAGAAGTTAAATCAAGATTATTTTGTTCATCTTTTTCAAATGGCACTCCTATTTTATTTATTAGAAAATCCTTTACATCAATAGCGCCATAATCACATAAAACGCCTACTGCGTCCTGTTTTGATTCGCCAGCACCCGCAAACATTATGTCCTGTTTTAGAATATCCCATGTATCAGTTTCACCTCTGTAAATAATTCCGCCTTGGGCATAATAAGAGTTTGAACAGTATTCGTTAGTTTCTTTGGTGATTAATAATACTTTGTCTATTTTTTCCGCGAGCTTAATTGCAGTTACACATCCGGCAATTCCCATGCCCACAACGATAACATTTTGGGTTTCCATTTGTATATAATATCTTAAAAGCTGTAAAAAATAAAGAAATCCCCTTTATTTTAAAACAATTAATAAAAATATTTATACATTTACTCTTTTACTTGATTTTTACGTTTGCTTTAAATATTATTTCTTTAAATAACGGCAACCGCCGGTTTATATTTGGATAAAATTATGATGAGAAAAATTGGTTTTGGATTGCGCTTTTCCGCTTTAGTTATTGATGTTACCGTAATAATTTTTATTGTTTTCGGTTTATTTTATGCTTTCGGTAAAAACCTTTATACAAGTATAGGTGTTTTAAAAACAAAAGAGATTAAAAATGTTTCTACGCTTTCGCAAGCATTGCGTTTTCATAAAGTCGGCGGTCAGTCTACTGAAACGGAAAAGCAACAGGAAAAAAATAAAAACGATAAACCCGAACCAAAAAAAGATTTAAAGCCCGAGATAAAAAAAACGGAAAGAGCTTTACCGGGAATGAAAAAAGAAGAAGAACAAGCGCAGTTGCCTACAAAAGAGCCGCCCCCAATTTCGAAGAAAGACAGCTTAGAAAAGCAGGCATTAAAAACACCCGCGGGTTATATTCATAATTCAAAGGATTTTGTTAAAATATTCTTTTTTGCAATCATATCAATATTATTTTTTCTAACAGAAGGGATAATGGGAATTTCCTTAGGAAAGCTTATTTTGCGTCTTAAAATATTTTCACATGACAGGCAGGAAGCGCCTATAAAAGATAAGATATTGCGTTACGCTTTGAAAATAGCAATACCGAGTTTTATAATTCTTATTTACACTTTAACAAAAGTTAATTTTTTTTGGACAATGGGAATGATATGGTTTTTCCTTGTAACAGTATCGTGTTTTTTCGTGTTTTCGGATTCTCTTCAAACGCTTTATGACCGTATAACGAATACGGCAGTTTTTTCCTTACGGCTAAAACAAGAGCAGGAAGAAGAAAGCTTTACTCCGCAAAAAGGAATGGTATCGTAGAAAAATAAAAACGGGAAAAACTGCATACGTTTTTATTCTTTAAAATAACTAATAATTGTTTAACTCAATATGAATTGTTCATTAAAAATTTGTGATAACGAATTTTAATATAACGCGTTATTGTGCTTGCTGTAATTGCTTTTTATTTATATAATTATTGCGTGATTAGAATAATAAATTACAAACGAGGGAATTTAAATAACGTATTAAAAGCGTTTTTAAATTTTGGTTTTGAAGCTGAAATAATCGATAAACCTGAAGATGTTATGTCTTCTTACGGGCTCGTTTTACCCGGAGTAGGCGCGTTCGGTGATGCTATGAAAACCATGAATGAAACGGGTTTTTCAACAGCTGTTAAAGAATACATTGCAAGCGGAAAACCTTTTTTAGGTATATGTTTAGGCCTTCAATTATTATTTGAGCAAAGTAACGAGTTCGGAGAATATAAAGGTCTAGGCGTTTTTAAGGGCGTTGTAAAGAAATTTGTTTCACAAGACTTAAAAATACCGCATATGGGGTGGAACCAGGCAACTATCAAAAAAAATTCTCCGTTGCTAAAAGGAATTGATAACAAAACGTTTTTCTACTTCGTACATTCTTATTACGTTGAACCGGAAGATGACCAAATCGTTTTAACTACAACGAATTACGGTCAAGATTTCGTTTCTTCTGTGCAATCAGAGAATGTAATAGCTACGCAATTTCACATTGAAAAAAGTCAGGAAAACGGATTAAAAATAATTAAGAATTTTGGAGAGCACTGTGTTAGTAATACCCGCAATTGATATTAAAGACGGTAAATGCGTGCGCCTTGTAAAAGGCGATTTTGATAAGCAAAGCATTTATAACGAATCACCCGTTAATCAGGCAAAAGTCTGGAAAGAAAAAGGTGCGCGTTTAATTCACATTGTTGATTTAGACGGGGCATTAGAAGGCAAACCCGTGAACCTCGATGTAATTAAGCAAATTACCCAAAGCGTTGATTGTCCTATTCAAATTGGCGGCGGTGTCCGTAATATGAATATTATAGACGAATGGGTAAAAGCAGGCGTTGATAGAATTATAGTCGGGACGCAAGCGTATAAAGAACCCGGATTTGTCAGGGAAGCGTGTAAAAAGCACCCGAATAAAATCATAATCGGAATCGACGTTGTGGATGGTAATGTCGCTGTTAACGGCTGGAAGGAAATCACAGGTACGGACGGAATTGACTTTGCCCTCCAAATGGAAGATTACGGTGTATTTGAATTTATTATTACGGACATTAACAGAGACGGAATGTTAACGGGTATAAATACGGCTTTTTATGAAAAATTTCTCGAAAAAATTAATATTCCCGTAATTGCTTCTGGTGGTGTTTGCAGTATTGATGATGTTGAAAAACTTAATGAGCTTTCCCCAAAAGGCCTTATCGGCGTTGTTATCGGCAAAGCTTTATATGAAAAACGCTTTACTTTGGAACAAGTGCTTGAGGTAGTCAAAAATGCTGGCTAAACGCATTATTCCCTGCCTGGATATTGATAAAGGCCGCGTTGTAAAGGGAGTAAACTTTCTCAACTTAAGAGATGCTGGCGACCCGGTTGATAACGCTGTTTTTTACGACAAGGAACACGCAGACGAAATTGTACTCCTCGATATAACAGCAACGTCTGATTCAAGAGAAATACTTTTTGACGTTGTAACGCGCGTTGCAAATTCCATTTATACACCTTTCACCGTGGGCGGAGGAATACGCACAATAAAAGACATGAAACTTAATATTCAGGCAGGTGTGGATAAAGTAAGCATTAACTCTGCGGCAATAAAAAATCCGGAATTAATAACGCAAGGGGCAAGGCGTTTCGGTTCGCAGGCAATTGTCGTTGCTATTGATGCAAAGCGAAATAATAAAGGCTCTTTTGACGTTTTCATTAAAGGGGGCAGGGAAAACACCGGTCTTGATGCAATAGAATGGGCAAAACAGGCTGAAAAACACGGAGCAGGCGAACTTTTATTAACGAGCATGGATAAAGACGGCACTAAGACTGGTTACGATGTTGAACTTTGCCGGAAAATTAGCACAAGCGTTTCAATTCCCGTAATTGCTTCGGGAGGGGTAGGCGGGCCTGATGATATTTATAACGGTTTCGTGCAGGGTGAAGTAGATGCTTGCCTTGCCGCTTCAATTTTTCATTTCCGCGAGTATTCTATCAAGCAGGTTAAGGAATATCTAAAACAAAAAGATATTCACGTTAGAATCTAAAATCAACGGGTTAGTTTTATGGCTAAAAAACTTTCATGCTTGGACGAAGCGTTAAGGCGTTTGTCATACCGTTTGTATTCAACCAAAGAACTGCGAAACTATTTATCAAAAAAAGAATATGAACAACGGGAAATTAACCAAACCATAGAAAAATTAATGCAAAAAAAACACCTTGATGATAAAAAATATGTTGAAGGATTTGTAACGGGCCGGGCAGAAAGGCGCTTGATGTCAATTAAAGGCGTTGTTTATGAACTCAATAACATAGTAGGCAACGAGCCGTGGATAGAAGAACGCGTTAACGCGCTTTATAAAGAGTATTTAGGCGGCGAGGACGCTGTTATCAAAAAACGCGTTATTAAACGCCTCAAAGGCAGAAAGGTCTGTGATTTGGATTTTAAAGAACGCAAAAAACTTATCGGCTATCTTACAAACAAGGGCTTTAATTATTATACTGTTGAAAACGTGCTTGATAATTTAAATAATTCGTAGTTAAATTAGAGTTGATACTTTATTTTGAAAAACGTTAACGCGTTAAGGAAAAGTTATGGAAGAAAAAACGGAATTTCGGGAAAAACTCGTTATTAAGAATTTCCTTAATTTGAAAGACATAGAGATTGAAACGAACAAGTTTAATATTATAATCGGGCCTAATGCTCAGGGTAAAAGTTACTTGCTTAATTTGATATATTTTT
Organism: uncultured Spirochaetia bacterium; assembly: GCA_964449345.1. Lineage (GTDB taxonomy): Bacteria > Spirochaetota > CALGPD01 > CALGPD01 > CALGPD01 > CALGPD01. Next base: position 14,034 of record CAYUYT010000033.1, read on the forward strand.
TTAGAGAAGTGTTTGAAAGTTTGCAAAATTTTCTTGAACCTTTGGATGATATTATTATTACATCTTTCGAATCTAGATTAAAAAAAGGCTTATATAACACTTTTTCAAAAGAACTGTTGAGTGAGAGTAATTTTTCGATTAGCTATTTTTTTAATAAATCTAATAGTATTGAAATTTTAGCCAAATCTTCACATCTTGATATTAAAATTTCAAAAGAATTAAAAAGAAATATTGCTAATTTATTGGAAAAAAATAACAATGAGATGGGATGGAAAAATCGAATATTTAATAAAAAAATGTACAATACTTTATTCGGACTTAAGTCAATATTCAATTCTTATTTTATTCCGGATGGTAGAAAAAATTTTTTCCTTTTAAGAAAATTTATTTTTAACATTATTTCACAAAGTAATAATATAAAGAATACATTGGGTAGCAAATTAATGAATTTTTTGTCAGCTTTTGAAAGCCATAATAATTATTATTTTGAAGAAAATATTATGGATGAAAAAATATTAGATAGAAATAAAGTATATGATTTGATAGTTGGTGTTTTGAAAGCCAACTATATTCAGTCGTCAAATGAAAGTTATAAACTAAAATTGAAGAAAGGAAAAATTATTGATATTTTAGAATCTTCATCCGGTCAAAGAGAAATGCTGCCTATCTTAATAATTTTAATTTTGAGTATTTTTAGGAAGGGAAATTTTGAATCTCACTATTTCATTGAAGAGCCGGAAACGCATCTTTACCCGGCAACGCAAAAAGACCTCGTTGAGTTTTTTTCGTTGGTTTATAACCAAACAGAACGGTCAACGCGTTATTTTATAACAACGCACAGCCCTTATCTTTTAACTTCGCTTAACAATTTAATTCAGGCGGATAATACGTTTAAGGCAAAACCTGAAAAGGAAAAGGAAATTAGCAAGGTTGTTAATAAAAATAAGTGGGTGTGTTTTGAAGATGTTTCTGCGTATTTTTTAGAAGACGGAAAGTTAACGGATATAATGGATTATGAAAATAGGTTGATTAAAGCTGAAGAAATAGACAGGGTTTCAGATGAAATTGTTGAAGAATATAATAAATTACTTGATATAGAATTTGGGGATGAATAATTGTATAATTTTGGGGAATGTTCAGAAGAAATAAATAATTCAATCGTTTCTTTAAAAGAGAAAAAGAGTAAATTTATTTTGCATAATCATGAAAAATTAATTTTATTCAAAGTTAAAGTAGATGGTTGTTTAATTAACAAAGGGAGTAAATGCGATTGGCTTTTAGTAAATACTAAAAATCATCAAGCATTATTCGTTGAATTGAAAGGCCGTGATATTAAACATGCATTTGAGCAGATTGAAAATAGTATAAATATTATTTGCAATAAAAAAAATACTTACATTTCTGAACCTTTTAGTAAGTGCCATGTTTACATTGTATCTTCTAAAGTATTGAAAAGTGCAATATTGCAAAAAGTGAATAAGAATTTTAAGAAGAAATTTAAAGATATTCATCCGCTTGTGAAGAACCGTGAAATGACAATTAACATCAACAATCCGGGGCAAATAATATGATTAACAAACTTAAAAGAAAAAACGTATTTATCGTTAGCGATGCAACGGGCGAGACTGCTACGCACGTATTAAATGCCGCAATGAGGCAGTATTCCAAAAAGCTAATCAAAACGAAAACTTTTAGAAAAGTAAATTCCCCTGATGAGATTACGAAAATCGTTGATATGGCATATAAACGTAACGCGTTGATTTTTTTTACTTTTGTCTATGAGCAAAACCGCGCGCTTATGACCAATCTTGCGCGTCAAAATCACGTTTTATGCGTTGATATTTTAGGCGAACCTATTCACGCACTTGCAGAATATTTGGGTGTGCATCCAATGCTTGAAACAACGCTCGGGAACCGCGTAACTGATGATTATATGTCTCGTGTGGACGCACTTGAGTTTTTTCTTGCGCATGACGACGGTGTCCGCCCTGAGGATGCAACACAAGCCGATGTAGTTTTAATTGGCGTATCAAGAAGCGGAAAATCACCTCTTAGTTTATACCTTGCGCAAAAAGGGTATAAAGTAATAAATATACCGTATGTAAAAGATATTCCCATGCCCGATATAATTGATCAAATTGATAAACGCAAAATTATCGGATTGTTAATAAGGGCGGAAAGATTGCACGATATCCGTAAAAGACGGCTAAAGCAATATAAATATCACAAATCCGATTACGCTGATATAGCACATATTCAGGAGGAACTTGAAGAACTTCGAAGGTTTTTTCGAAAACACAGAATTCGTAAAATTATAGATATAACGAGCAAGGCAATTGAGGAAGCTGCCGCGGAAATAATCGAATATTTAGAACGCGTTTTCGGCGTCGACGAAGAAAATAACCATCAGGAGAGTACGGAATAGTTTTTTAAGGGGTATCCATCATTTTGTCATGTATATATCTTATGAGAAGATTTTTTAACGCATCATCGTGAGATAGAAATTTAGCTCCGACAAAATCGCCTTTAATAATCACTATTTGAACGTCTGTTATTGCTCTTTTAGAATTAATGAATATAGTAAGGCGGGAAACAACGTCTCCGATTTTTAAGCTCGATGTATCGTATAAATTACCGACTTTAAAAAATAACCCGAGATAACTTATTTCCAGAACATCCCCTCTAACAACTTTATTGGAATTAGGAATGCTGAAATCCACAGTAACTTCGTCTTCTTGGCCAACTTTTACACGTACGGCTTTTCTTTTTTCTTTTTGGGGAACGTTTTTAAAAATAATTTCGATAAGACGTTTAATGTCGTTTCCGGTTTTTTCCGTTTTTTCTATATATGCAGTTACGCCGTGTTCAATAAGAATTTTAACTTCACCTTCTTCAACGTGTTCGGTATATGCGATTAATGCGACTTGCATTTGCCGTATTATTTTAATTAATTCAAGCTGCTCTATTAAACCGCCTTTTTTATCTGTGTCTATAAACACAACGTTTATTTCTTTTTTTTGAATAATATTTTTTATGGATTCTTTATCATAATCCGAATAATAAACGGGATAACCCTTAGGCAATAAGCTTGATACTAAAATATTTTTTAAATTATTGTCAATACCAATCAGTAATAAATTCATCCAAATTTCCTGACTATTAAAGTAGATTTAAGTTTACAAGGTAAACATAATTATAAAATCGGCAATAAGTTAGAATGCTTAATTTTTTTATGCCGAAATAAAATATATTTTAAATTTATATAAAAAAATATACCCGTAATATTTTTTTATTTTTTTTATTTCTCATTCTAACGAATATTATATATATAAGCAATATTTTTCGTTTAAAATCAAAAAATATTACGATTTTCCTAAATAAATGTGAAAAAAAAAATTATTTAAGGATTTTTTATTCGTTTTTAATAAATTATATATTAGTGAAACTTTAAAATCAACCAACTATTAAAACCATTAGTTATAAATTGATTAGAATTTTAAAATCATATTATTATATTAATGAGATGAATAGAAAAATTAAGCGGACTGTTATGAGAAAAATTTTAACACCTTTTTTTGATAAATCCGAAAGGGCAGGACTTGGTATGGGGATATCAAAACAACCTGAAAAACAATCAAACTTGAAGGAAAATATCGGGACAATACACTTTATCGGAATAGGCGGTATCGGTATGAGCGGAATCGCCGAAGTTTTATTAAACCTCGGTTACAGCGTTTCCGGTTCGGATAGAAAAAAAAGTCCGATAACTATTCGACTCGAGAAATTGGGGGCAAGCATATTTTACGATCACGCTAAAGAAAACGTATCCGGGGCTTCGGTAGTTGTTTTTAGTGCGGCTGTTCCTATGACAAACCCGGAAATAAGGCAGGCAAAACAAAGTAAAATTCCCGTTATTCCCCGTGCAGAGATGTTGAACGAACTCGTTAGAATGAAAAAGGGTATTGGCATTGCCGGTACTCACGGAAAGACCACAACAACGGGTATGATGAGTTTGGTTTTACAGCAAGCCGGTCTTGACCCTACAATGCTTGTGGGAGGCGTTCTTGATTCTTTAGGGTCAAATGCACATTTAGGACATGGAGATTATCTCATTTTCGAAGCATGTGAAGCATACGGTTCTATTAATTATTTTTTACCGGAAATTAGCGTTTTACTTAATATTGATAAAGATCACATGGAGGCGTATAATAATTTTGATGAGCTTAAACAAACGTTTAAATATTTTTTAAATAAAGTGCCTTTTTATAGCTTTTCCGTTGCTAATATAGATGACGAAAACGTAGCCGAATTGCTTGAAGATTTATCTAAAAAAGTAATAACCTTTGGTTTTTCTAAAAACGCGGATGTTATGGGGTATGGAGTAGTTTATAAAGGCAAGCAAACAGAATTTAAAGTAAAATGGCAATCAGATGACCTCGGTACTTTTATTCTAAATATCCCGGGGTTGCATAACGTAAAAAATGCGTTGGCAGTAATAGCAACGTCATTGAGCATTGGTGTTTCAGTTGAGCATATAAAATCTGCACTTAACAAATTCGTTAATTCGGAACGGCGTTTTCAAGTTTTATATGACAGAAATGAGATAACGGTAATTGATGACTACGCACATCATCCTAACGAAATAACGGCAACTCTTCAAGCCGCTCGTCAGCTTGCAAGGGGAAACGGTAAGAGACGATTAGTTGCAATTTTTCAGCCCCATTTGTTTTCGCGTACCCAGCTTCATTTCTCCGGTTTTGCTAAAAGTCTGTTAGATGCGGATAAAGTATTTTTAACATCAATTTATCCTGCCCGGGAAAAACCTATTCCCGGAGTTACTTCCGCTTTAATTTACGATTTACTCGTTGAGCAAGGTGTAAATGAAATTGAGTACATTGAGGAGTTAGAGGATATATCCAAAGCAATATTGAAGCAAATTACTAAGGGAGATATAATTCTTACTTTAGGAGCGGGAACAATTACAAAAACGGCACATGAAATTGTTAAATTATTAAAATAATTTTAAAATGTATAAATATTCTTGACAAAATCTGAAATTTTCTTTTCATATATAATGCATGGAAAAAAATCATAAAATACTCGTTGTAGATGACATAAAAGTTAATGTTGATCTGTTGAAAATGCGTCTTGAAAAAGAAGGATATGGCGTTACATGTGCATATAACGGCGCTGAAGCATTGCAACTTTTAAGCAATGAAAAACCCGATATGATTATTTCGGATGTTATTATGCCTGAGCTTGATGGTTTTGAGTTGTGCCGTAAAATAAAGCAAAATGAATCCACGCGTAATATTCCCGTTGTTCTTATAACGTCTTTATCAAGTACTGAAGATAAGGTAAACGGACTTGAAGCCGGGTGTGATGATTTTTTATCAAAACCCATTAACGACATTGAATTAACGGCTAGAGTGCGTTCATTATTGCGTTTAAAAGATTATACAGATGAGCTTGCAATCAAGAATATAACTTTTCAAAAAGAGATACGCCTTGCCGGAAAAGTTCAGGAAAAGATTTTGCCTTCTAAAGCGCCGGAAACAGACGCTTTTGATATTGATTTTAAATATATTCCCTGTTTTATGGTTGGCGGTGACTTTTACTATTTTTTTCCATACCATAAAAATAAAATCGGGATTTTTGTTGCCGATGTGGTGGGGCATGGCGTACAAGCTGCTTTAATAACAATGATTTTAAAAACATTGCTTGATAATTTTATAAAAGAAAAAAAGAATCCTGATAATTTGTTGAACGAATTAAACGAACAGTTGATTAATATTTTGGGGGGGAGATTTACTTACGTTACTGCAATTTTTATTATTCTTGATAATGATAATAATACTGTAACGTATGCTTCGGCAGGGCATCCAGCCGGGTTTTTATGCCATAAAGGTGAGATAATTCAGTTAAAAACCAAAGGTTATGTAATGGGGCTTTTTGAGAACGCAACTTTTGAGAGCGCTGTTGAAAAAATAGAAAAGGGCGATCAAATTTTGCTTTATACTGACGGCGCTTTCGAGGCTGAAGATGAGGATTTCAATATTTATGGGGATGAAAATCTTATGGAAATTTTTAGAGAAAACTATGAGAAAAGTTCTAAGGAAATAAATGAAACAATAATCCAAGCTTTAAAATCTTTTATCGGTGAAAATGATTTTAGCGATGATGTTAATATTATTTCAATAAAAGTAAAATAATTTAATATTTAAATTGTATAATACAAATATATTTTTCAGGAAAGGAATCGTGGCAGTTAAAAAAAATAATGAAAAATGGCTCGAAATTTTATCAAGAACAAGAGAAAATTATTTGCGTACAATTGGTGTTTTGGGTGAATTTAAAAATGAATTTGATAATGTTGTTAATTCTGCTACGGAAAAACACGTTGATTTTAACGATGAAACTTTAAATATTATTAAAGAATGGATAATTAAAACGGGAAAAATGCAAAAAGATTTTCAAAATACTATTAGGAACAGTATTCGAAATACTTTTTTTTTGATTCCGCATAACTTTATGCCAAATTTTGAGAAAGAAATTAACACTTTAATTGATAATATAAATAATAATTTCAAAAAAATAATTGAAAAAAGCCCTGTCAGTTGGTTTTTTAAATAAAGAAAATTTTAGGTTATATAAATGAAATCAATAGGAATATTGTTAATAATTGAAGATACTAATTTAAAGACTAAACTTGAAAAGCTTTTAAATGAATTTTCACTGCACAGCGTAGATGAACTTGATAAGGGTATTAGTAAACTTAAACATAATGTTTACTCCGTTTTGATTACAGACATTAAATTAAATGATCCTGATTGCCTTGACTTCATTAAAAATATTAAAACCGTTAAAAAGGATACGGCAATTATTGTTGTTACCGAAGAAGATAACGTCCATCACACAATTGATGCTTTGAAATACGGGGTATTTAACTTCTTCACTAAACCGGTTGATAAAATTGAAATTTATAACAGCGTTAAAGAAATCTTAAAAATGAAAGCAATTTTAGAAGGAACGCGAGATATTGATTATTATCTCGTTTCAACGAAAAAGGTCTATCAAATTCCAAACGATATTAATTTAATTTCGGATTTGGCATCAACGCTTTCTAGAGATTTGATAATAAATAAAAAGTGCGATGAAGATGAAATTGTAAACATTGATTTGGCTTTAGTGGAAATGCTGACAAATGCAATTGAGCACGGCAATCTTGAAATTAACGATATTGAAAAAGCGGAATTAATTTATGGCAAAGGAAATAAATACGCAGATGAATTGGAAAAACGTAGCAGCACTCAGCCGTATTGCGATAGAAAAGTTACTGCCGAAGCTTATATTGACCGTGAAAAAGTGAAATACGTTATAACTGACCAGGGTAATGGGTTTAATTATCAAAATATTCAGGAAAATATCGCCCAAAAAGACCTTTTAAGAATTAGCGGTAGAGGAATCATTATGACTTTTGCTACTATGGATGAAGTTATTTACGAACCGCCCGGAAACAAAGTAACGCTAATTAAATATTTTAGCAACGGTATTAAAAAATAAATATTTTTATAATCATCTGGATTTATAATAATAACGTAAAATACAATATATTTTTTCATATTAAAAAAAGTTATTTACTTTTTTTAGCCCTTACTTATTATAATTTAATTATTAAAATATATTTTAATCGGGGAAAAAAATGGAACTTACAAAAAAGATGAATAAGAGTATGTTAACTTTATTGTTAACAAGTTTCGGTGTTATTTTAATATTAAATTTCATACCTTACTTAAACGTTGTTCTGTATCCTTTTAAACTTTTTTCAACTTTTGTTCATGAAACGTTTCACGGCGTTGCTGCAATCTTAACAGGTGGCTCATGGGAAAGGTTTGCAGTCAATTTTAACACCTCAGGCGTTGCATATACAAGGCCGGGTTTAATGATGATTATTGCGCCTGCGGGATATTTAGGAACATCATTAATGGGCGGTATTTTACTGCTTTTAAGCGCGCGAAGAATAAATATGGCGAAAAAGATACTCGTAATTATTGCTTTGACAATGATTACAATTACGGTTATTTTTGCTGAAAGCTGGTTTTCAACAACAGGCCTGGTCGGAATTGTTTTCGGCTTGCTAATTTTACTCATCGGTTTGTTTGCAAATAAAGCCGTTGCCGCGTTTAGTTTAAATTTTCTCGCTGTAACGCTTTGTTTAAATGCGTTGTTAGATGTTAAAAATCTTTTTGCGCATACCTCGGCTCAGGCGGGCAACAACGATGCCGTTGCTATGAATAGAATAATCCCTGTTGGTGCGTTAACATGGTCAATAATATACATTGCCATATCCATTTTTATTACTTATTTTTTCTTGAAAAGATCTTTAAAAGGACCTGTTGACCAGACTACAACGGATGTAAAAGGAATTTAACTCTAATTATATGAACATTTATCCCGGATTTGAACAAACGAAAAAATTATCACAGGAATATAACCTAATACCTGTTTATGCTGAGATTCTAGCCGATCTTGAAACTCCGGTTAGCGCGTTTATGAAAATAGACAAAAAACGTCATTCTTTTTTGCTTGAATCCGTAGAAGGCGGGGAAAATGTGGGAAGGTATTCATTTTTAGGAAGTGAGCCCACTATGATTTTTAAAGCACGGGGCAGGCATTATGAAATAATTGAGCATGGAAAATTTTTAAAAGAGCAGGGGGAAATGGATAACCCTATTGAAAAAATGAGGGAAATGTTTTCTAAGTATAAACCTTATCCTTCGCCTGATTTGCCTCCGTTTTTTGGCGGCGCAGTAGGTTATCTTGGTTATGACACAATACGTTTGATTGAAAATATTCCGCAAACAAACGAAGATGAATTGGGTATAGATGATATGTATTTTATTTTTACCGATTCTATAATCATATTTGACCACGCAATGCATAAACTTAAGGTTGTTTATAATCTTTACGTGGATTTGGAAACGGATATTGAAAAAGAATATGCCCGGGCAGTTCAAAATATTAAATATATGATAAATCAGTTAAACACTCCCATAAAACCACCTACCAACTCTAATCCTAATAAAAAAATTGATTTTAAATGTAACTTCGATAAAAAGAGTTTTTCGGAAATTGTTGAAAAAGCAAAAGAATATATCGTTGCCGGGGATATTTTTCAAGTAGTTCTCTCTCGTCGGTTTAGCGCGAATGTGCACGGAATTGAAAAAATAAATATTTATAGAGCTTTGAGAAGCGTAAATCCTTCGCCGTATATGTTTTATCTTCACCTTGACGACTTGCACGTTATCGGCTCTTCCCCTGAAACTCTGGTTAGACAAGCATGGGGGAAAATTATGGTTAAGCCCATAGCCGGAACGCGCAGAAGAGGTAAAACGCCTGAGGATGAAATCCGCATGGAAAAGGAATTGCTTGCGGATGAAAAAGAAATTGCAGAACACGTTATGCTTATGGATTTAGGCAGAAACGATGTTGGTAGAGTAAGTAAATACGAAAGCGTAAAAGTAACGGATAATATGAAGATTGAAAAATATTCGCACGTTATGCATATCGTTTCCGCGGTTGAAGGTGATATGTTACCTGATAAAGACAGTTTCGATGTTTTTGCAGCAACTTTTCCAGCAGGCACGTTAACAGGCGCTCCTAAAATTCGCGCAATGGAAATAATTGAAGAACTTGAACCGGTTAAAAGAAACGTTTACGGCGGCGCGGTAGGATATTTTTCTTTTGCCGGGAACATGGATGTTTGCATTGCTATTAGAACGGCAGTAATTAAAAACGAC
>CAYUYT010000034.1:0-23187 GCA_964449345.1 uncultured Spirochaetia bacterium
GGGGGCTTAGAATTATAAATGAAGTTGCAAATGCCGCAGGTGCTAGAAACGGTATGGTTGGCGGGCAGGTTGCCGATTTAGAAGGCGAAAAAAAGAAACCTGATTTACAAGAGCTTGAGTTTATTCATAAAGGAAAGACAATGCGTTTAATCGAAGCATCGTGTATGATAGGCGCATTTTTTAATAAAGTTAGCGAGGAAAATCAAAACCATGTAAGAAAATATGCTCAAAATATCGGATTGGTTTTTCAAATCATAGATGACATACTTGACATAACGCAGGATAGCCAAACTTTAGGAAAAACAGCGGGCAAAGACCTTGAAGCAGAAAAGATAACCTATCCGGCATTAATGGGCATAGAGACCGCCAAAAACAAGGCGAGGGAACTTCTGGATGAAGCCAAAAGCGAGATTTCGAAAATAAAAAACCACGAATATTTAATAAACTTTGCCGATTTTATGTATAACAGGCAAAGCTAAAATATTAAGAAAGAAAGGTATATTTGTTATGGCAAAAATATTAGATAAAGTAAACTGCCCTGCGGACATTAAGGCGTTGTCAATCCCGCAATTAGAAATACTTTGCAAAGAAATACGGGAATTAATTATAAATACTGTTATTAATAAAACAGGCGGACACCTTGCTTCAAATCTTGGCGTTGTTGAACTTACAGTAGCGCTTCATTACGTATTTGATGTGCCTACTGATTCTTTAATTTTTGATGTAAGTCATCAATGTTACCCGCACAAAATTTTGACGGGCAGAAAAGATAGAATTAATACTGTACGCCAATTAGACGGTTTATCCGGTTTTACTAACAGGCAGGAATCCAATTACGATGTTTTTACTGCCGGCCATGCAGGGACTTCAATATCTACTGCTGTTGGCGTTGCTGAAGGTAATAAGTTAATGAAAAAAAGCGCAAAAACCGTTGCCTTAGTGGGTGATGCTTCAATCGGGGCTGGAATGTGCTTTGAGGCATTAAACCATGCCGGTCACGTTTCGCCGGAAAATTTGCTTGTTATCTTAAATGACAACCAGATGTCAATTTCTGCACCCATAGGAGGTCTGTCTAAATATTTCGACAGAATGAGATACACATCGGTTTATAAGGAGATTAAAAAAGACGTTAAGTTTATCGCTTCCAAAGTACCTTTAATTGGTGATAGATTCGGTAAATTAATGCACTTTGCAAAGAAATCCTTAAAAGGCTTTACCATGGAAGCAGGTATTTTTGATGAATTAAATATTAGCTATCACGGACCTGCTGACGGACACAATTTATCTGAATTAATCCATCAATTAGAAGAAATAAAAAAACTGCCCGGTCCGATTATTTATCACGTTTTAACGGAAAAAGGGCGTGGTTATGAAAAAGCCGAGCAAGATCCTTCTTCTTATCACGGCATTAGTCCGAGAAAGAAGGAATCTAAAAAAGCAGATCATTTTTTAACAGTTCCGGGGCAAAAAGAAAATTTGCAAGCGTTTACAAAGCATTTTGGCGCCGCAATTTTATCTCTTGCAGAAAAAGACCGCCGCATAGTTGCCATTACAGCGGCAATGGATAGAGGAACGGGGCTTGATAAATTTAAAGAAAAATTTTCTGATAGGTTTTACGATGTTGGAATTTGCGAACAACATGCAGTAGGATTGGCAGCGGGTTTAGTTGCCGCCGGAGCAATACCAGTTGTGGCGATTTATTCAACTTTTTTACAACGGGGGTTTGACCAGGTTATGCATGATGTTTGCCTGCAAGAATTGCCCGTAATATTTGCCATCGATAGGGCCGGAATAGTGGGCAACGACGGAGCAACGCATAACGGCGTATTCGACATTTCTTTTTTGCGGAGTCTGCCTAACTTAATGCTTATGGCGCCAAAAGACGGAATTGAACTGCAACAGATGCTTGAATTGGCAACGAGACAAAAAAAAGCAACGGCAATTAGATTCCCCAGAGGCGAAGCGCCATTGTTTGATGCTAAGTATACAGGGGAAGTTAAAATAGGCAAAGCGCAAATCATGGAACATGGTAAGGATGCATATATTTTAGCATACGGCGCTGTTTGCGATATGGCTTTAGAAGCCATTGATATTCTAAAACAGGAAGGCATTAGCGTGGGTCTCGTTAATATGCGTTTTGTAAAACCTATGGATGTTGATGTTTTAAGAGAAATTGCAGTGCATAAAGTCCCTGTTTTTACATATGAAAATCATCAAAAAATGGGTGGTTTCGGCAGCGCAGTGTTAGAAACGTGTGCTGAAAACGGAATTATTTTTCCATCGGTAACGTTAATCGGAATTCAAGATGATTTCGTTGAACACGGAAGTCAAAAACAAGTTTATGAAAGAATAGGAATAGACGGCAAAGGCGTTGCCAGAAGAATTAAGGAAAAACTTAAATAATTAGCTCACTTTTGTTTCAAAGTTGTTTTCTAAAAAGCTTAATATTTCTTTCGGATTGAACGGGAGTTTTATTCTATTATTAAACTTATTTAAAAAAGTCCCTGGTAAATCAATAGCATGAAGAGCAATTACTGGAACTCGATTTTCGCTTTTTATTTCTTTAACAATAGCCATAACATCATAATCGATACTATAATCAGTCGTAGATAAAGGATCTATTATAACCATATCGAAATCACCGTTTTGATACATCATATAAGCCATATCAGCTTGATCAATCGCAAAAAATTCATATTTTTTTAAATAATGTGAAAATATATCAAAAAGATGCGCTAGAATCGTACTTTTCGTTACAACGAGAATTCTCTTTTTATTCATTGACTATAATCAGGAGCGTGTGCTCCCCCCTGCTTAAATATAAATAATATAGAAAAATTATATATGAATAATAATTCATTGTCAAATAGAATTCATAAAAAAAAGATGAAAAAATACTTTTTTTCTATGAATATTTTAAAAAAATATTCATAGCTATTTGACAAATTTATATCAAACAATTAATATTATTCAAGCTATAAATAAATATAAAAAATATTCGTAGGTAAAATGAAACCTTTTTCGGAGCAAGAAAAAAAACAAATACTAGCAAAATTGATGCAAGCGGGTAAAAAATTATTCCCGGAATACGGATTGAAAAAAACCACAATTTCTCAGATTGCAAATTTTACCCAAATTCCAAAAAGTACTTTTTATCAATTTTTCAAATCAAAATTTGATTTATATAAATCAATAGTTGAGGAGTACTCCAAAGATTTTTATAAACTCGTTGTTCATAAAACTTTATCAGAAAAAAATCCTAAAAAGGGAATAACTTCATTTATAAAACGCGTTATTAAAACTATCGAGGAAAACGAACTTCTTAAATTGCTTCTTGAAAAAGAAAACGAGTCTTACTATTTAGCAAAAATGAGTGATGAAGATATGGAATTGAAAACGAAATCTTCTTTAGATATGATTTGCGGTTATGTTGAGCAATGGCAGAAACAAGGACAATTGATCCATGAAGACCCTTATATTATTGCCGGTGTGATTCGTTCGGTTATTTTTTTAGAATATCACAAAAAAGAAATAGGGAAAAAAGATTTTGACAAAATTATTGATTTAATAAGCAGTTTCGTTGCTAATGGTTTAACAAAGCAAAAGGAGTATTAAATGATTAAAGTTAAAAACCTGGAATTTACATACCCTGAAACAGAAAAAAAAGCTGTTAACGGGTTAGAGTTTGAAATTAAACCCGGCGAAATTTTCGGATTTTTAGGCCCGTCAGGTGCAGGAAAAAGTACAACGCAAAAAATATTAACCGGGCTTTTAAAAAATTACACCGGAAGCGTCAGCATTATGGACAAGCCTCTCGAAAAATGGCAAAACGCTTTGTATGAAAAAATAGGTGTGAGCTTTGAATTTCCTAATCACTATGAAAAATTAACAGGGCTTGAAAATTTAAAGTTTTTTCGTTCTTTATATAACGGAGAAACGCGCAAGCCGGATGAACTGCTTAAACTCGTTGGCCTTGAAAATGCCGCAAACGTTAAAGTATTTCAATATTCAAAAGGTATGAAAATGAGACTAAATTTCGTTAGAGCCCTAATGCACAACCCGGATTTGATTTTTCTCGATGAGCCTACTACCGGACTTGACCCTGTTAACGCAAAAAATATCAAAAATATCATTTTAGAACAAAAAGATAATAACAAAACCGTTTTTCTTACAACGCATGATATGAACGTTGCGGATGAACTTTGTAACCGCGTTGCTTTTATTATTGACGGACAGATAAAACTAATAAATTCTCCTAGAGAGCTTAAAATACAAAAAGGCGAAAAAAAGGTTAAAGTGGAATACAGAAAAAACACACACCTGCAAAGCAAACTTTTTCCTATGCAGGATTTAGGGAAAAACAATGCGTTTATTGAACTAATAAAAACGCAGGACATTGAAACTATTCACACTCTTGAGGCATCACTTGAAGACATCTTTATTGACGTTACAGGAAGGGGGCTGAAATGAAAAGGTTTATAGCTCTTTTAGTCGGTGATTTTAAATTGCAGGTTAAATACGGTTTTTATTACGTGGTTATTCCCCTTTGCCTTATTTACGTGGTTGTTTTACGGCAATTTCAGGGAACGGTTATTGAATATGCAGCGCCATTTTTAGCCTTTTCCGACCCGGTATTTTTAGGCTTAATTTTTATCGGTGCAATGGTATATTTTGAACGCTCTGAAGGCACTTTGCAAGCATTAATAGTTACTCCGGTGAAAACATGGGAGTATTTAATTTCAAAACTCGTTGCTTTTTCAGTCATGGGTCTTTTCGCTGGTTTTATTATAATTCTTCCTACATACGGCTTGAAATTCAATTACGCTTTATTCATAACGGGTATGGTTTTAAGCTCGGCATTTTTTTCACTCGTTGGTTTCATATTAATAACGCGTATTCCGGGAATAACGGAATTTTTCCTTGCTTTAATCCCTGCGTTAGTGATTCTATGCCTGCCTATAATCGGGAGGCTAGGTCTTTACGATTTTTGGCTTTGGTATCTATTTCCTGCAAACGCTTTAATAATATTAGTACGCGCCGGATTTGTGCAAACTTCAAATCCTGAATTAATATATTCCATTACTTACTCTTTCGTTTCTTTGGTTCTGCTTTTTTTCCTTGCAAAACGGGAGTTTATAAAGAATGTTATTATAAAAGCAGGAGGCAAATAATGAAAACCACGTTAAAACTTTTATCCAATGACTTAAAAAATATTTCAAAAGAAAAGTTAATGCTTTATCCCTTATTCGGCGCTCCGGCTTTCATTTATTTTTTAGGCTGGTTTGTAAAAAAACTCGTTGTCTGGCTACCCGATTATAATATACCGGGTTTGTTCCCGTTATTTACTGCGGGCGGAATTATAATTACACCGGTTATTTTCTCATTTGTTATTGGTTTTGTTCTAATAGATGAAAAGGAAAGCAAAGTTTTACAGGCAATCCGCATAACACCTTTGCCCTGGCAAACATTTTTAACATACCGAATAAGTTTTGCCGTTGTGGTTAGCTTGTTTTACGGATTTTTAGCAATACCGCTTATGAACTTATCTTATATTCCCGTTCAATATTTAATTCCTTTAATAATTTTAGCCGCGCTTGAAACTCCGGTTTACGCGTTGGTTATGGGTATATGGGCAAAAAACAAAGCAGAGGGCATGGCTTTCGGAAAAGCCCTTGGCTTATTATCAGAACTGCCAATGGTTGCATATTTTATTAAATCACCGATTAAATACGCGTTTGTGCTTTTACCGAGTTTTTACCCTGTATGGGCGTTTGTCCTTCTTTCGCAGAAAAATACGTTAACGGGAATAATATTTCTTGCCGTAGGATTTATTTACCACGTTTCGCTTATTTGGTTTTTAGTTCATAAATTTAATAAGAAAATTTATTGAGGTTTTATACCATTATGCTTTAATTTTTAATAAAAATATTTTTATGGAGGCGACAACTACGCTGACACATAGGGAATTTGTCCTAATTACCTTTCGGGGAACTTCGCATACACGGTTCCCGTTAAGTGAAAAAATGTTTTGTGATTTTTTTAACTAAGATATAATGAAAGAGTCGCACCGGTACGACAAAAAGGGGGGGCAAGAAACGACAAGTTACTTGAAAAAGAATATCCGAATGACATAAGCCAGTATGATGGACTGATAAAAAAAGCATTTCAAACAAAACGAAAGATAGAAACTGGCTTTATTGAATTAGCAGAAAGGATTTTTTAATAATACAATGTTTTCCGGCTTTTAATTTAAATCAACTGAGGATAAAAATCCTCAGTTGAGAAATGTATAAAATCCTGATTTTTCATCTCAATTTAATGATATTAATCCTGCGGCTGATTTATTTTAGATGAATCTTCCACGTTTTTTTGATTGTTCTCACTGCTATCAGAATTCACGGAGGAGGTTTCAGCCGAAGGTGAGCCTTGCCCCGCTTTGATTTGTATTTCGCTGATTGAAGCATCCGGGTCTTTGCCTTCGTAAACATCATCAATAACGAGTTTAGCATAACTGCCAGTAAAAGTACCGAGATACTGAAAATCCATCACGCCGTCTTTAAGTTCAATTATTTTGGTTTCCATATCCGTTTCAACTTTAATCTTTTTAATGCGTGCATTTATTTTGTAAATTTTTTCGTTCGCTGTATATCCGTTCATAATTGACAGGTTAAACTTTCTTTGACCGTCTTTAAACGTTATTTTAATCCATTCACCGCGTCCGGGTCCGTCTCCGTTTTCAATCCATGCAGTAGATTTTTTTCCGTCAAAAGCCATATCCGCAGTATGAAGTCTTTCTTCGCCAATTGAATCCGAATAATTCGATGAAGAAGTAAAAATAACGTTACCAATATCCGGAATATATTTTTTCATTTCAAAAGTAACAGTTGTATTTTCTCCCGGGGATAAATCTATGTTTTTCATCCAGGGGTTTATATCTTTCAAACGCGTTGCTGAAATAATAATATTTACTTTTGACCATTCCGCTTTTTGCTCTAAAATAAATACCCGAACGCCGGCTTTAATTTCATTTCTTTTAGAGTGTATGTCAGGGTGTTTATAAAAATATGCATCTTTGTTTATTGCTGCAATTTTCATTGGAGTAGCGTAAACGTGTTCGCGCTCATATCCGCTTTTAAATTCATACTTGCTTTTCACCCAATACACATCATCCGAGCCGGGCAATTTACACTTTGCAAAGTAATGCTTAACGCCTTCATTATTTTGAACTTTTGTTTCTTGTGCAAGAGATATTTTTTGTCCTCTTTTTAATTCGCCTTTATAATTACTTCCGCCTTTTAAAACGGGTTTTTTATAATAATATGTTTTTAATGCAACAAAAGCGGGTTCAAATTTTTCATCTTTTCCAATATCTTCTTTCTCGCCTTTCCCGCATGAAATTAAAAGTAAAGATATTAGTAAAACTGCAATTTTTTTCATTATATTCTCCAATATTTTATTTATATTAAAATAAAATTTATTTAATTTTTTTAATTATTTCAAATGTACAAAAAGATTAATACGCTTTTTTAGTTAAAACTGCTTTGTAATTATATTCACCGTGTTTTTCAATGGAATAAAAACCCGGCTCGGTATCATGAACGAAATATATCCACGCTTTTTCATTTATACATTTTTCCAAAAAATCAACTTTGTTTTTTTCACTTTGTAATGGATAATAATCGTATGCCGTATTCCAGAGCGGATGAATCATTTCTTTTTGCCCTATCAAATCACCGGGAAAATACACGTTGCGGTGGGGTGTTTCAATTTTAATAATATTCATTGCGTTCACATGTCCGTTTACAGGAAAAACTGAAATAAAATCAGTTAGACTCTGCATACCGTTAATTAATTCAAGCTTGCCTGACTCATAAAGAGGTTCGTAATTGTCAAGATGATAAGTTGCTCTTGTTCTGATAGTCGGGCTTAATGCATCGTCGTATTCCCGCTCCTGAATATAATACGTAGCGTTCGGAAGCGTTGGAACGATTTGACCGTCAACAATTTTTGTACATCCCCCCGAATGATCAATATGCAGATGTGTTAGAATACAATGCGTTATATCTCCGACGTAAAAGCCATGCTCGTTTAATGCCTTGCTTATGGGTATTGTTTGCTCCACACCGTATGCGCGTTTTATTTTTTCGGATAGTTTTGTACCGAATCCAAGATCAAAGACAATTTTATATTCACCTTTAACAACGAGCAGAGAATTAATAAACAAGCTTATCCGGTTTTCATTGTCAACGTTAACGTATCTGCTCCATATTTTTTTCGGTATTATTCCGAATACAGGGCCTGCATCAACTTTATATTTTCCTAAAAACAATGGAAAAAATTTTACTTCTTCTGTTTCCATAATTATACCTTTCTAATAGTAAACAAAGTATTATATTTATAAATAACGCATTAAAGGCGTAAGGTATATGAAAAAAATTACCATTCTACTATATACGTTAATTATAATCAATTCAAGCTTTTCTTTGGATTATAAATCAACGCATAAAATTCCGCAATCAGAATTAAATAACGAATCAATTAAAAATATACCACCGGTTAAAATAGAAGGTTATACTCTAGGTATGCTTAAAAACAATTTTTTAAATAAACTTTATAAAAATTTTGAAAAAAAACTCGTTACTATTATAACCCTTAGAAAAAAAAATCCTGGAGTTTTAGTTTATAAAGTGAACACAGGAACAACGCTTAATTATTCATTTTTTATTTATGGAAATATGCTTGCAAAAATATATTTAGTTAAAATTCGTCCGTTTAATACTGCCGAGAAACTATTAAGAAGGCACAAATACAAATACGGATATCCTTATAACAAATGGAAAGGCAGAACTAGAAGATTTTCACGTTTAGGGTATCGTTGGGAAAAATATTTCTGGAAATCTTATTACAGATATAGACCCGGATTTTCACGACTTATACTGGATATGAATGTAGTTATAACCCTTGATTTTTCTATTAGGCACAGGTTGGTAAGACGCGTTATTTACGGATATGCTTTTCACAATGATTTTTTAAACAAACACTTCGGCGTGTTTTTGGATTATTAAAATGAAAACAATACCGAACAAATATTTAGCTGTATTTATCATCACGTTTACCATAATCTTTTCATTCAAACGTGTTTTTCCTGTAAAACAAATAAAAAAGACAAACAAAAAAGCAATATGGCGAAATATTAATAAAATTAAATATTTAATCGAAAAAAACGCGTTTGCAAGGTTCAAACATTTTATTAAACACATTAAAAACGTAGATATAACGGATAAAAAAGGACTTACTCCTCTAATGTATGCAGCAGCGTATTCAAGGATAAAAATGGTGAAGTTTCTTTTAAAACACGGCGCGAGTGTTAACAAAGAAGACAAATCCGCTAAAACGTCATTAATGCATTCATTAAAGGGGTTTAATAGTCAAATTCCTGCTATTTTAATAAAAAGGGGCGCGGATGTAAATCACAAAGATAAATGGAACAATACGCCATTAATTATAGCTGTTAATTACCGGAAATATCAAATTGTTAAACTTTTATTAAATAGAAAAGCGCAAATTAACGAATCAAACACTGCCGGGTTTACTGCTTTAATGCTATGCGCATTGAACGGGTATTACTCGTTAACACGCATTCTTTTAAAACAAGGCGCAGAACTAGACTTGCAAAATAAACTAAACCAAACCGCCCTTATAATTTCATGCATTAAAAACAACGAAAATGTTTCCCGTCTACTCGTTATGCATAACGCAGGGGTAAATTTTACAGATAAATACGGAAACACAGCTTTATTCTATGCTTGTAAAAACGGAAGTTTAAGCACAACGCGTTTATTACTTAGGCGCGGCGCAAGTTTAAACGTAAAAAATAATGCCGGTTTCACGGGTTTATTATTAGCAGCTAAATACGGCAGGGAAAATATTGTCCGCTATTTATTTAGAAAAGGCGGAAATATTGACATAAAAGATAAATACGGAAATACGGCTTTAATTTATGCGGCAAAAACCGGTCACCAACGTTTGTGCCGGTTTTTAGTTCAAAAAGGCGCAGAAATGAACGCAGTAAACAAACGCGGTTACAGCGCTTTGCATTACTCGGTAATTAATGGAAACATAAACACGGTAAAATTATTAATTCAAAAAGGCGTTGATTTACAAAAATTTGGCAAAACGTGTTTAACGCTTGCCCATAGTTATTTACATAATAATATAGCAAGGTTGATTAAAAAGAATATGTAGAATTTGAATTCTTGATTTCATAAAACCGAGTCAAATTTATAAACGCAAATTTCGATATATGTATTCATATAAAGCATTTTTCGTTTTAATTAATATAAAGTGGTAACAATGGCCATTTTCGTCTCTATAACTGACAATGTTACATAGAACCAAATTAATCAATAATCTATTTCGAATTTCACGTTAATAAAATATTGCAGAAAACCTCTCTAAATACCCGTGGCTAATAGTTTAGTTTTATTTAATATTTTCTTGCTTAAATTATTGACCCGCATAAATTTATTTAGGATTTTTATAGAAATAAAATAACGAGGCAATAATTAATGGCAACGAATTGGTTACCCGAACAAATCATACAACGCTATTTAATTAAACCGTTCGAAAGCGAAAACATTAACATAGCGGAAGTTTTTTCTACTCCTGAAAACGCGTTTGTTGAAATCGACATCGGTAGTGGCAACGGGCATTTTCTCGTAGATATGGCACAGGATAATCCCGAGAATAATTTTATTGGCATTGAAATTAAATTTGACAGGGTTTGTAAAACCATTTCCAAACTAAGTAAAAGAGGGATTGATAATGTTAAGCTTTATCACGGTAACGCTTATGTTTTTTTAAGTGAGCATTTGGTAAACAACAGCGTTAACAAGATTTATTATAATTTCCCTGATCCATGGCCGAAACGGCGCCATCATAAAAAACGCCTTTTTAATAATGAGTTTTTGAACATTCTTTCTAAAGTAATGACGAAAGACGGTGTTTTTACTTGCGCAACGGACCATGCCGGTTATCTTAACTGGATGCTTGATTTTATTGAAAGCTACGAAGGTTTTGAACACGTTTTTGTCGATAAAATAGTTAATGAAATACCCGGCTACCACGGCACATTATTTGAAGAAATGTGGCGTAAAATGGGCAAAGAAATATTTTATTACCGAATTCATAAAAAAAAATGAAATTCTCAAGTAAATTCTATATAGGGTATAATTTTTGCTTGAATTTTATTTTTATATATTGTACAATGAAATTCGTATTGTTAAGAAAACAATAATCCGTTATTCGGTGTCTTTGTCTGAAAAAAAATGAATTAAGGAGTGCTTCATGAAAAGGATTTTATCATTACTACTAATAGTTTGCCTAATGTTAGGTACTGTATTGTTATTTAGCGGTCAGCCACAAGATGGCGGCAACCAACAACAGCAAAATAAAAACGATTCAAATTATCAAGTCGAATCAGAAAAAGATTATCAACCTAAACCCATTGACCGGGGATATTTTAGCGAGATAATGTATGCAAGCGAAACATGGGCTTTTTGGCCGACAAATTATTCAACCGTCTATTTAAGACCA
Source organism: uncultured Spirochaetia bacterium (assembly GCA_964449345.1). Lineage (GTDB taxonomy): Bacteria > Spirochaetota > CALGPD01 > CALGPD01 > CALGPD01 > CALGPD01. The sequence goes on from CAYUYT010000034.1 coordinate 11,596, forward strand.
TTCGGAGAAGGTTTATTTGCTAATATTGCAGTAATTACTCACCGCCCTAAAATGTTGATATATCAGGGGGCATTAACACATTCAGGCGTAAAATTCACAACATTGTTTCCTGCAATGCATTTTATCTACGTTAGAGATTCAGGAACCGGACATAAAATGCAGATTATTTATCAACCCCAAGCTGATTCACAAAAATTATCACAGGCAAAAAGAGTACGGTTAGCTTTGGATTACGCAAAAGAAGCTGATAAAAAGCATTATGAGCGTTTGGAAAAAGTATTAGAAAAACGCAAGCAACAACAAAAAGAACAAGAACAAAAATTTAATCAAAATCAAAATAATAATCAGCAACAATAATACTTTGCAGAATAATAAAGAAAAGCCGCTTTAAAAAAGGCGGTTTTTCTTTTTCATCTTTAAAGAAATATTCTGTAATTTAAAGCAAAATCGCAGGTTTTGGTAATAATTGCGAATTGTTTAGTTTTTTCCACAACATTTTTTGTATTTTTTCCCGCTGCCACAAGGACAAGGTTCATTTCTGCCTACTTTTTTACCTTTCTTAATCGGTTCATAAGCAACGGGTTCGTTATATGTTTGTGATTTTGCGGCAGGATACAGAAAATTCAATAAATCGTTCATTAGATTGTCAAGATATTTTTTTGATTCTTCTTTTCCCCCTTGTATGATATAAGTAGATAATTCACCGATTTTTGATAATTCTTCAGATATTTCACTTTTTAATTTTTGAAATTTTTGATATTTAAATGATATGCTTTTTTCAAAGATTTTTTTTTCTTCTAAAAATTCTATTTCTGAAATACAATCCGGTTTTTGCCATAAATGTATAAAATTTGATTTCCATAAATCAGGTGCATATTTGCCAATAACTTTTCCTTTTAATTTCTTAGAAATTTCCATAAAGTTCTTAAAATTTCCATGAGAAATTACGTTGAACTTATTTAGAAACTCGTAGAGATATACGCTGCCCCATATTATTGCAACAATATCGGATTTGAAGTCGAAAAAAGTATGTATAGCAAAACTTTCAAGGTATTTTTCAAATGTTGATTTTTCAATTTTAAAAAAACCATCGGCTGTTTTCTTGTAATCATTATTTTTTGCCCAATATGAAAGAATTGAATTCCATATTTTTCCGCTTAGATAAAACTCAAATCCTTTTTCATACATATAACGATAAAAATAAAATTCTAATATAATGATGGAATTACTCCTATCTTTTATAAACAAATCTTTCCATTTAACGCTGTCAATTTGAGGTTTTAATAGACCGGTATTCATTGCTGAAAAAAATACATCAGAAAGTTTAAAATAATATTCAGACAATGCGTTTGAAATCCTAACTCTATCTATACTTTCGTTATTCTCTTGGAATATTTTTTGAAAAAACGAATAAAATTTACAGAATGATAATTCATGAGTATCGTAATCTTTTATGTCATTAGGATTGTTTAAAATTCTGAAGTTTTTAGAAATTGCTTCTTCTAATAATTCTGAATATTGATAATAAATTAATTTTTTTAATATCAGTAAATATACTTCATATTCATAACGAGGATTCTCAATAAAATTTCTCACTGATTGGTTAACTTTTGGTTTGTCTAATTTAAAACAATAATAATCCACTAAAAAATCATCAAAGTATTGAAAATTTTTGTTGTAAAGTTTGGGCTGATGAGTTTGCAAAATATGAATAAACTTTAACAATTTATCATAATTCTTAGCATTCTTATGAATTGAGAAAACTTCTAAAATCATTTGCTCTGCATTATCGCTTTTAATAAAATCCTCTGACAATTCATTGGAAAAGAATTTGTATGATATATCAAATGTTTCTAAAATATTTTCATTCATAAATCTATCCCAAAATTCTTCCGTTGCCATATTTCCAATCCTAACTAATTATTTGAATTTAACTTAAAATATACAGTTTTATAAAATGCCGGTCAAGGTATCGCAAATATGCGAGTGCAAATTTAAAAAAATACTAAAATTTGCTAGAATATGCCCACCAGATAACGCAGATAGAAATCACCGCAGTATCACAATATTTAAGTAAAAGAGGAAGGATTAGTGATAGTACGGGGTATAAACATCCTCTTCTCTTCAAGTCCCCCTTTATTTGAAGGGGATTTTCTTCCCCTATGTGTCAGCGTAGCTGTCGCCTCCATAAAAATATTATTATGGAGGAAAAAAATGGAATATACGATGCCTGTGAATATTTATTCAGCTGGATTTAATTGTTTAAAGTAAAATTGTATTATGTTTACTTACTTTGTTAGCGATTCTTTTTGGTTTTCCTCGTTGTAACGATATACTCACCTAGATAATATTTGTGATATTTTTCCGCAGACAAATCAATCTCATGAACTTTATCTTTGACTTTAATGCGCACAATTGGACGGTTTGGTTCATCTGTATATTTAGCTACAATCGCCTCTGTTATTTTTTTATTCGTTTCAACATCGCGTAAAGGCAGAACTTCATTTTTTGCGTAGCATTGAATTGATTTTAAAAACATATCAACGAGATGTCGGTCATATTTTTTTTCTCTGTGTTCCGTGCCGCCGAACGTGAAAATTCCTTTTTCGTCAATTTTACCTGTGTCCGGGTTATAATGGTAGGATGAATTTTCAAGCAAGTATTCAACAGCGTCGTGTCGGGAAATGGGCAACCGCCACGGTCTTCTATTTATCATTGCATCGTAAGTATCGATGATTGACAATAAATTCGTTAACTCGTGAAGCGCTGTTGCGTATCTATGAACTTTTTTCTGGGTTTTGTTTCCTGACTCATCGGTTAAAACAATTTCAAAATCACTGCCCTTTCTTTTAGGGTATCCCTCTCCATTTAGATAACAATGATGCGTTCTAATCATATTCGAGATAATTGATGTAGAGTCAACGCCTAAATTTTGCAATATATGTGCGCCAACATTAACGTGTTTTTTTAACAAACTATATTCATAGTCGTTAACCATTGTAAAGCCCTTATGAATTGCCTGACCCTCCGGAGAAATTAACTCTTTCATTTCTTTTTGCAAAATTTGATTTAATTGAGAGTGGTTAAAACCGATGTCAAAAATGAAACTCGCAAGACACGCGTTGTTTACAACGTTTTGGTCATAACTAACGCGGTATTCTTTTTTATATTTTTGCCCTGCAGTATATCGCGCAGTACTTGACTGTGAACCGGATTCAAGACGGTTTTTTTGCATATTGTGAAGCGTTATTGTAAACAATATCCCAACGGAAACCGAATGCATAACGAGATAATTAGAAACTTGCCGCCTTTTGTTTAAATCTTCTTTGTCGTCAACGTGAATATTCCCCAGGGTTCTGTTATCTTTAAGGTTTACTCTGTTTAAGTTCAGCTTCATAATTTTATCAATTAACGTTCTAATTGGCTCAAGCTTAACGCCTGTTTCGCTGAAAATTTTACTTGCAAGCCGACCCGCGCCTTCTTTTTGTAGCGGGTCGATTTTTAAACTTAAAAGGTCTCTGCCGTCTAATAAATCAATTTTGCTGCCTTTTTTCTTATGCCCTGCATCTTTTTCATCAATTGAAACGTAAATATCGGCTAAACGGTTAATAAGCTCTTCGCGATACTCCATAAGTTTGGAGTATTTGCTATCATCCTCCAGATAATCTTTAACAGGCATATCCGAAACCCACACGGTTTCATATCCCTGCTGAATAATATTTTGAATTTCTTTTTCTTCAATTTCTTTCCCGCGCTTATACCCTGCGCAATCCTCAGCCAGCCACACATTAAGCCCCGGGCGGTTTAAATACTGCTGAATTACTTTTTCATCAGGCTGTTTTTTTAATTCAACAGCGCGGTGTTTATATTCTTCTATCTTTTCATGAATGATATGATGTTTTTTTTGCGTTTGCTGATATAGTCTTTCAAGTAAACGTATTGATAGTTTGCGTACCATATTAAATCCTCTACGAAAAAAATGATAAATTGTTATATTTTTTTCAATATAGAATAATATTATCAAATTTTTCGCAAAAAGTAAATATAACTTAACTTACAAAAAAATTACTATTTAGTTCCTGAGGATATTAATTTTGCTCTTGTTTTCATTGCTTTTCTATATAGCCACCCGCGCAAGCCGCCTCTCAACGCCCGGTTTAAAAAACGGATTCCGCTTTTACGGTTAAATTCTTCCGTAGTATAAAACATGGCTAAAAGCAATTTGGTTTTTCTATTTTTAATTGTCCTGAAAGCTAGTCTGCGGAAATATTCGTTATAAAAATCCATTTCTTCGTTGGTAAGAATATCTTTATTAGCGCCAAGGTTTTTAACGGCTAGGGCAAGATTTCTCTCTGCATAACCTTCCATAATTACCGTTCTAAATGCTTTTTTCATTATCTTCTTTTGTTCGTCTTTTTTATCAACGCCTTTGAAATTAAATAACGCAGATAAAGCTAATAAGCGTATGTTTTTTTGAGCAACCGCGGACAAACCTTCGCGGCCTGCGCCGGCTTTTCCTTTAGGGGAATAACGCGTGCTTAACCCTTCGGTGCTAACATCGGATAATACTTCAATACTTTTGGGGTCTTTGCGTCTGCGTAGCTCAATTAAAGCCGCCCTTCTGGTTTGATAATTAACAGCAACTTTTCTTTCTCTGGTAGCGCTCATTTTTTTATTTGCGCCTTGCACGGTATATTTGCCTACTTTATAACCCTTCGCCCAATTGTGCAATTGTTCGAGAGGCATTTTTCTTATTGTTGATGAATGCAAGGTCAAAAATGATAGCAATAATATTGTCATTAAAACGTATAATTTTTTCATAGCTTAAATCACTCCTGAATAAAATATTGTAATTTTCATTGTACAAAATAATAGAAAAAATTTAAACTAAAATTTTATATTTTTATTAATTAAACACAAAATTTTATATATTTGTAAATTTTTTTAAGCTCTTTTTAAAGTGCATATAAAATTTTTATATGTTACTTTTTGTTGATAAAAAATATTTTTTTTAGTTGTTCATACAATATTTTAATCTATTTTGTATCCCTAGTTTATAACATAAAAAGATTTATTGTATAATACCATTTGGCTTTGAGGGTGATGGTTTTTTCTTTCACCCCTTTCTCCTTGTTATTCGCAGTACTCAAATTGAACCTAGTCCACTTTTTTGATAAAAAACGGTGGGGATTTTCTTTATTTTAATTTAATTCTCCTAGACTAGATTGGTCAAATTATTACCGTATATTTTTCCCTGACGGTAATAAAATTGTTTTGCAAATAATCTAGGCGGTGATTGGGAAATATATATCATGAATGCAGACGGAAAGAATCAAAAACAATTAACAAATAATGATAAAACTGCTACTCATCTCTGTTTTGCCGGTAAACCGCGTTAAAAAAGAAAAAACCCGTTTGTTTAAAACGGGTTTTATGCGGAGGACCCGGGATTCGAACCCGGAGCCCCGGTATTAGCCGGAGGACGGATTAGCAATCCGCTGCACTACCATTATGCGAGCCCTCCGTAAATGCGGAAGTGGAGAGATTCGAACTCTCGGCCCCTTTCGGGGTCACTGGTTTTCAAGACCAGCTCCTTAAGCCACTCGGACACACTTCCACGGATAATTAAAATAAATTATCGTTCTTTAGTCAAGATAATGTTAGTCAATATGACGTTTTTTAGTTATTTAAACGTAAAATTTTATAAATACAATTAAAGGAACTTCTAAAAACTCAGGGCGCATAAAGATAAAAATTTGATTTTTGCGAACTGCTATAAAAAACGGAAAATAGACAATATTATTTGAATATGTACTTCAGATTTTAATATTTCATTTTTATTTTAGCCCATCTTGGGGTGAGAGCTAAAATAGGAATGAAATTTGTTTAAGCAGGAATTTGGCTTTAGTATACTAATGAGTATTAAAATCTAGAAATTTATTCTATTTCAATTTAACCACAGAGTTACGGAGTTTTAGAGGTATTATTTAGTAGAAAATTTTTTTAATTAATATATATTTGTTACTTAGAGTGTAATTTATGCCGTATTTTTTGTTACCTAATTTATATCTCTTTTTTTCCGTGCCTCTGTGGCGAATTATATTTTTTAATAAATTTTATTATAATAAATTACATTGTGGTTTTTCTGTAAAATGTTAATAAACAAGTTTTAATAAAATTTTAACATACCTGAAAATAAATTTGAATTACTTTTTACAGATATTATTTTTAAAAAACTTATCAATGTTAAATTGAATAAATTTTAAAATAAATGAAAGTGTAATATGATTAAAAAAATTGCTGTAATAGATATAGGGAGTAATTCTGTAAGGTTATTAATTTCGGAATTAATTGAAAAGAAAAACTATAAAATTTTAATTGATGAAAAAGATACAATTCGTTTAGGCAGGGAAGTTTTTGAGAAAGGCGTTTTTGGATCATCTAGCATTCGCAGGATTAAACGAACTCTTGAAAAGTTTAAAAAAATAATGGATGATTACGTTGTTGACCATGTGCGCGTTGTTGCAACCGCAGCTTTTAGAGAAGCGGCGAACGCAGTTGAAGTAAAAAATTTCATCTCAAAAGAAACGGGAATAAAAAATATCGAAATAATATCAGGCAAGGAAGAAGGACGTTTAATTTTTCTCGGTGTCATTTCTAATTTTGATTTAAAAGATAAGCGCGCTTTAATCGTTGATATCGGCGGCGGCAGTTGTGAACTCGTTATTGGTGATACGGAAAAAGTAAGCTATAACGAAAGTTTGAATTTAGGAGCAACGCGTCTTACAAAATTTTTTTTAAAAACCAATCCTGTTAAAGATTATGAACTCGAAATGCTCGAAAATCATCTTGATTCTGTTTTTAAACGCATTAAACTTGCCGCAAAAAAACACAGCTTTGATATGATAATTGGGACGGGGGGGTCCTTAAATAATTTTACTAAAATTATACACGCAAAAGACAAGCGTAACGGAAAAAATGATATGTTCCGCGAGATAACGTTAAAAGATATTGAAAAATTAAACGAAGAAATCGCATCAAAGACTTTCAGGCAGCGGCTTAAACTACCCGGGCTTGATAAAAAACGCGTTGACATTATACTCGCTGCGGGTCTGGTTATTAAAAAGATTATAGAATTTTACGGCAAAGACGGGTTTACTTCATTAAGTAAGGGATTAAAAGACGGTTTAATGATAGATACTATAAACAGACTGGGGATTATTTTCCCGTATCAACATGATTCGGAATTATTAAAAGAACACAGGATTTGGGAAATTGGGCATAGATATAATTTTGAGGAAAAACACGCAGAAAACGTTACTGAACTTTCAATCCGTTTGTTTGAACAATTGAAAGAACACTTTGATTTTAAAGAAGAATGGCGGGAGTATTTAATGGCCGCTGCAATGCTTCATGACATTGGATATTATATTTCTCATTCTGCTCATCATAAACACAGTAAATATTTAATTGAGAACTCCGATTTAATAGGTTTTGATGAAGGGGAAAAAGATATTATTTCACATATTGCCCGTTATCATAGGAAGGCTTTGCCCAAAAAAACGCATACGAGCTTTCAGGATATGTCTTCTAATGATCGGGAAATAGTAAAAAAAATGGCTTCGGTGCTGAGAATTGCAGATGCAATGGATAGAAGCCATCTTGAAACCATTCATGATTTTAAAATATCAATTAAAGACAATGAATTGGTAATTAAAGTTAACGCACCTGAAAAGGATTTGTTTTTTGAAATCGAAGGCGTTATTAAAAAAGGTGATATGTTTGAATGGGTTTTTGATAAAAAAGTTATATTAAAGGGAATAAAATGAGACCGATAGCCGCAATAGATTTGGGTGCAAATTCAATAAGGATGACAATTGCCGAAAAGCAGAGCCCCGGATTAAAAATTCTTGAAAAAATAGAATACCCGCTACGTCTTGGAAAAGAAACTTTCTTAAAGCGTTATATTAGTCCCGAGGCATTAAAAGAAACCATAAACATTTTAAAAGTTTTCAGAAAAAAACTCGTTGAATTCGGTGTGAAGCGATACCGTGCCGTTGCAACGAGCGCAATCCGCGTTATTGATAATCAAGATTTTTTTTTAGAGCAAGTTCGTCTTAAAACCGGTATTAACATAGAAATTATAGAAAAAAGCGAAGAAGAACGCCTTGTTTATCTTGGTCTTGCTCTTGAGATAGAAAACTTTAAGGACATAATTGATGATGGCGTAACTTTTGCAAAAGTAGGTAGCGGAAACGTAGAGTTTTCCATGTTAAAAACAAACGAAGTATTTTTCTCCCGTTCAATACCTATAGGCGGCCTTCGCTTGCGGGAAAATTTAAAAAAAGTATCCGAAGAACACTTTAAGGATGCAATGGAAAAATACGTTCATAGCGATATAAAAATGCTTAAACAAAGTATGCCTAAAATTAAAACGAAGAACTTTTTTGCTAGCGGTACTCTTGTTAGGATGCTTAGAAAAATAATTTCCCCTGACTCGAACATTATTCACCAAAAAGCACTTTCATCTTTTTATAAAGATCTAAAAGGCAAAACAATTACACAGATTGCAGAAAAATACGATTTACCCCTTGAATATGCAGACTTACTTCTTCCTACTGCTGACGTTTATTTGGCTTTTTTGGAGTTAGCCGACTCTAATAAAATTCAATGTGTAAACATTTCCTTTACAGGGTGTATTTTAAATCAAATGGCAGGCTTTTTTAAATCCGGTTTTATGACAAAACAAATATGGAAATCTGCAATTGGAATAGGTGATAAGTATCATTTTGATAAACCCCATGCATTAAAAGTTTCCGAACTCGCTGTTAAGATATTCGACCAGTTAAAACCCATACATAATTTATCTATAAAACACAGATATTTACTTAAACTTGCTTCTTTATGGCACGATATTGGAATTTTCATAAAAAATTCAGCCCATCACAAACATTCTTACTATTTAATTTCAAACATTGAAATGCCGGGGTTATCAAGCGCTGATATTCAAATTATTGCTACTATTGCAAGGTATCACCGAAGAAGTATGCCTAAAAAGTATCACGCCGAGTATAATTCATTGGCAAACAAAGCGCGCGTTGTTGTGAGTAAACTTGCATCAATATTGCGCCTTGCGGACGCACTTGACAGAAGCCATAAACAACTTGTTCAGAATTTAAATATTGACATAGAAGAAAACGAAATATTAATTAACGTTAAATTCAACGAAGGCGGATGGCTGGAAAAAATACATTTTGATAAAAAGAAAAATCTTTTTACAAGGGTTTTCGGAATAAATATCGAGTTAATAGAGAGATTACGATGAATAAAAAAGAAATATTTCAAAATAGGCAGTTAAGCTGGATTTCCTTCAATGAACGTGTTTTGGAAGAAGCAGAGGACATAAAGAATCCTTTGCTAGAGCGGTTAAAATTTTTAGCTATTTTTAGTTCAAACCTTGATGAATTTTTTATGATAAGGGTTGCAAACTTAAGAATATTAATCGAAGAGGGTTATGAAGAGCCGGACAATTCAGGATACACTCCTAAGGAACAGGTTGAACGTATTACAAATTATACAGAAAATTTAATTGACCGGCAATACGAACAATGGGACAAAGTAAGCGGCGAAATTGAAAAGCTCGGGGTTCTTTTTAAAAAAACAGCAAATACTCCCGATGATTTAAAAGAGCACCTGAGAAAAATTTTTGACATGGAAATATTTCCTGCAATAACGCCTATGGCAGTAGACCCCACCCACCCTTTTCCGTTTATTTATACAAATACTCTTAATATTTTATGCGCGATTGAAAACGAAAGTGGAGAAGAGCAATTTGCAATAGTACCTGTTCCGGGGATTTTGCCTAGATTTTACATTATAGATTGGCAGAAAAAAAAGTATTTCTTTTTGATTGAAGATATTATGATGCAATTTTTACAAAAACTTTTTCCCGGACATACCGTTAACGATAATTACCTTTTCCGTATCACTCGTAACGCAGACTTAGAGGTTGACGAAGAGGGGGCGCAGGATTTATTAAAAGAAATTGAGGACCGTTTAAAACAACGCAAGAAAGGCGCGCCTGTACGCCTTGAAATAAATAAAGAATTTCAAAAAAGGCATCTTGAAAAATTTAAAGATGAGTTCGAAATTACTGATGATATGATTTTCAATGTTAACGGGCCGGTTGATTTAACTTTCGGGTTTGCTTTGTTCGGTGAACTTTCTCATATTCTAAATACAGGCGTATTCCCCCCTCACACTGCGCATTATTTAAAACTTAAAGACATATTTTCCCATCTAAAACGGCAAGACGTTTTTCTTCATCATCCCTATGACAGTTTTAAGACTGTAATAGATATGCTTGAACAAGCAGCAGAAGATAAAAACGTTCTTGCAATAAAAATTACACTCTACCGTACAACCGGAGAAAAATCTAAAGTTGTTCAACAGCTTCTTAAAGCTGTGGAAAACGGCAAGCAAGTAACCGCCCTTGTTGAATTAAAAGCGCGTTTTGATGAGGAACGCAATATTGAATGGGCTAAAAAACTCGAAGAAGAGGGCGTTCACGTTGTTTATGGAGTGAGGGGATTAAAAACGCATTCTAAAGTGCTTCTCATAGTACGGCGTGAAGATGATAACACAATAAAGCGTTATATGCAATTCGGTACCGGGAATTACAACGAAAAAACAGCAGGTCTTTACACTGACGTTAGTTTGCTGACATCTGATGATGATCTTGCCTACGATATTTCGGCATTTTTCAATTACCTAACCGGATATTCAATCTTGCCGGAGTGGAGAAAAATTTCAGTTTCCCCGAACAGTATAAGAGATAGGATTTTTCAATTAATTGACAACGAAATAAAAAAACACTCCGGAGCAGGCCGGGGGGAAATAATAGCTAAAATGAACGCCCTGGTTGAACCGGGTATGATTGAAAAACTTTATGAAGCATCAAAAGCCGGCGTCAAAATAACGCTTATAATCAGAGGTGTTTGCTGTTTACGCGCTGGGGTAAAGGGATTAAGCGATAATATACGCGTTTTAAGTATAGTAGGCAGGTTTTTAGAACACTCGCGTCTATTTTATTTTAGGAACGCAGGCGACGAAATGGTTTATATGTCAAGCGCTGACTGGATGCCTAGAAATCTTTTTAGGCGCGTTGAACTTATGATTCCAATACAACAGGAAGATTTAAAAAAACAAGCCATAAAAATACTCAAATATAACGCCAAAGATAATTTAAAAGCGCGGGAGTTATACGATAAAAACTACAAGCGTGTTGAAACTCCGAAAAGTAAGAAAAAAATCTTCAACGCACAAGAAGAGTTTATCAATGACCGTTTGAAATCAGGCAAAGAAGATGAATTGGTATCCAAATCGCATTTACTTGAACCTTTAAAACAACCTGAAGCTGAGTTCTAAATGGTTATACTACAAAAATTATAAATCCGTAGACAATCAACGATTTAAGTCTTTGTTTCAAAGTAATTTAGAGTTTCCATCACTTTGATTTTAAAATCATATTTGTATACCACCGATTCAATTTCGAAGTGCATATTTCATACACTCATAAGGTGTATGAAAACC
>CAYUYT010000035.1:0-22671 GCA_964449345.1 uncultured Spirochaetia bacterium
AGTTTAAAACGAAATGGTATAATTTATATATAAGCATAATAAATAAATCCATATTCACGTAATTAATCAACGGGTAAACGGTTATCTCGTTTTTCAGTTCCCTTTCTCGATGTTTTTTTTCTATTATCAGGGTTATCCATGGGAACATTTTCAAAACGAATTTCCTCAGGTTCGTTCCTTTTGTTATTATTATTTTCAGATTTATTTTTTCCGTTTTTATCCGGTTTTTCTTCAGGATTAATTAATTTTTCTTCATCAATCCATTCCCATTTGCGTTTTTCTTCTTTCCAATCAGAATAATCTCCCGGCTCGGTTCCCGCAATAAAAAGTCCGGTTTCAACGCCTTTATCCATATTTTCCCTTGCAACAAGGCCTGAGTATTTATCTACTTTTAATCTGACTAAGTTAAGTCCGCCCGGAATATTCATAGGGCTGAAATCAACGAACTTGGAAGCTCTTTTCATGTATTTACCCCAAACCGGAGCGGCTACTGTACCGCCGTACATAGATTGTATTAACTTTTTATTTTGGTCATGCCCAAACCATATTACAGTACATAACTCGTTAGTAAAACCAACGAACCATTGGTCACGGTGATCCTGGCTTGAGCCGGTTTTGCCAACGTAATCAAAATTACAATAGCTTAAAGTACCTCTGCCTGTACCGTGTTCACCCTTAACAACGCGGCGCATCATTTCCCTTGCAATGTATATTGATTCTTTATGGCGGACAATTAATTCCCCGTCTGTATGGTTTTTTTCATTTATTTTGAATAATACGTTGCCGTAACTGTCAGTAACGCGCCTGATTAGATACGGTTTAACTGCCCTGCCTTTATTTGCTACAGAACTGTACAAACGAGCAACCTCATACGGAGTCATATCACTTGTACCCAAGGCAAGTGACCATACTTTATCGGGAAAGCGTCTTTCCGCTACGGAAGAGGAAATACCTAAAGCTTTCTTAACAATGTTTTGCAGTCGTCTCATACCGATTTTTCTTATTACTCTAACTACTGCAACGTTTGACGAAACTTCCAGCGCTTTATAAAGCGGTATATCCAGCATATACTTTTTCATTCCGTTATTAACTTCCCAGTCTTCCATTTCTCCCGTAGTCCCTCTGACTTTCATTGTTAAGGGGCTGTCATTGACAAGGGAATACATTGTCATTGCTTCAAGGTCAATTGCGGATAAATACACAATGGGTTTGAAAGCCGAGCCCACCTGACGTTTTGCCTGAAAAACGCGGTTTAATTGGTTTTTCTGTGTGAACTCATATCCCCCAACAAGAGCTTTAATTTGAGAAGTTCGCGGGTCAATTGAAATTAGAGCGCCTTGAAAATTTTTGTATAATTCTTTTTTCCGAAATTTAGGATAGCGTTTTAAAGTAGTGCGCCATTTTTTTATGCCTCTTTGTAATTCTTCAATTGCGGCCCTTTGAATGTCTATGTCGATTGTAGTGTAAATTTTATATCCGCCTCTTAATAAATCTTCTGCGGACAACCGCTTTATTAATTCACGGCGTACCGTTTCAATTACATAGGGAGCGTAATTGCTTTTAAAAACGAACTTAGGTTTTAAATTGTTTCTGTCAAAAATATGTGTACTCCAAAATTCCCTGTGTACTTGTTTAGCAGTTTTGCCGTTTAACATTTTTGGGGCTTTGTTATATATTACAGAAAGCACGCGTAAATGCCTTGCTTTTGCAGCGCGTTTATTTTTAAAAGGAGAGTAATACGTTGGATTTAGAATAATTCCCGCTAAAAATGATGCTTCGCCTATATTTAAATCAATGGATTTTTTATTAAAATAAAGCTTGGATGCATATTCAACGCCGTTTGCTCCGTGTCCTAAATAGATTAAGTTAATGTACATTAAAAGTATTTCTTCTTTGGTGTGGTTTCTTTCAATAGCTTTTGCGCAAAACATTTCAAAAACTTTTCTTTTTAAACTTTTTTCTCTTTGAGTGAAAAGGAGTTTTGATAATTGCTGGGTAAGTCCTGACCCGCCCTGTCTTGAAAAGTGTATAAGTGTATTATATGCGGCGCGCATAATTGCTATATAATCAACTCCGTGATGATTATAAAAATTAGAATCTTCTGTTAGAATTAAAGCTTTTAAAAATAGAGGTGAGGTTTGGTTTAGTTTGACATAAATTCTTCTTTCTTCGGAGAATTCGCCTATTTCCCTGTCTTTTATATCGTATATTTTGGAAGGAAACCCGAAATTTTTTAGTTTCGTTCCAATTCCCACGTCTCCGTAACGCCTGCGGTAATCAATATCCGTTTCAAGTAAAATGTGATGTTTGAAAGCTTTAAGCTGGTTGAAAACTTCGGCTTTTTGAGATTTCCAGTTATAATACCATTTAACGTAAAATATAGAACCGAAAAAAACGATTAATAATAAAATAATTAATGGAATGTGAATTAATATATGAACTTTTTTGTTGCCGTGAAATAAGTCCGGCAGAGTGTATGTAAAAAAATCTTTTATTTTTGTGCCTATTGAGCGGTTTAGCTTTCGCATAAAATATTATCCCGTTTGTTTTATTTCTTGTAATAAAATTTAGTAATTTTTATTTTTTAATGCAAGAATATAATTAAACACATGGTTAAATAAATGCGTTTTATTTATTTGACACATACAATTTTTATTCGTTATTTTAGATTAGGGAAAGAAAAACGTTATGAAAAAAATTATGATTATTTTCGTTATATTTATATTATTTTTCTTAGAAAATGTGTTTTCTCAAATGTCAAATACAGGTAAACGCATTGATAATATCCGTAAATATATGAGACAAAAATCAAATCAGGGAAATAAATTCAGGAAAAGAAAGAGCAAAAAAAAGAGAAAACCTAAAGTTAAACTGAAATTTTACAAAGCAAAAGTTATGCTTTCTGGGGGAACAATATTCAAAGGCAAAATTAAAACATTATTGAAAAACCTAACAATTAAACACCGGAAAAACGGCATCGAATTTAAAAAAGTTCTTAAATCGGAAAATATTAAATCCATTGAAATAGCGAAATACAGCCCACGATTGCTTAGAAATGGAAATAAATATAAAGCGTATTATTTTGTTCCTTTTAAATATAAAATTATTTATAATGACGGGAATATTTATTATTATAATAGAACGTTGCCAAACTTGTTAAAGTTTAGAATCTTTAGCAGTTTAGGGCAGGCAGTATTAAAAACGTACTTTATTGATTATTGGCTTAAAATAAAAAAAATATGGTATTTTTCCAAATCAAGTGATAGAAAATATCCGATTAATAACGCAAGGCATAAAACAGTTATTAAAATTGATTTTGGAAAATAAATATTTATTTATTGATAAATTTCAGAAAGTGTGTGAAATTTTAAACTAATGAAACGAATTATTTGGAAAATTGCTAAAATATTTTTACAATTGCTATTAGTTATATTTTTAGTTGTATTCTTAGCGAGAATTAATTATCTTCCGGTCCTTGTCCCTGAAACGTGGAAAGAATGGATTATTGATACAACGGATAAGTGGTTTGAAAAACAGGGACTTGGAAACGTTTCAGACTTCACTCAAAATGTTTTATCTTTAAGATTTTTAGATAAAACTGCAAAAGAAAGAGAAATTTTTATTAAAAATCAGAAAAACAACTACTTAAATTTGTTAAATGAAATAAACCAAAACCTTAATAAGATTACAGGGAGTTTTGAAATACTTTTGTCTTTAAGCAAAGACGATAACGATTTTAACGTTGTCCGCGCAAAGTATTATTTAAATTCACTTTTAAATACAACCGCAGATTTTACCGCTTTTCACGTATACGACATAAATAAGAAGCAGTTTATTTTAACACTAAACCACGGAAAATTTAAACACGATAAAACGGCTTATGATAAACTTGCAGGAGAATTAAATTACGACTCCCTTGCAAAAATTTCCAATCCGGTTGTTTTTTATAGAAATAAACACGTTGTCATTGCGTATGCTTTTAAGGGCGATACTTTGGAAGAAAAAGGTATTTTCTTTGCAACGCTTTCCTATGATTTTTTTAAAAGAAGCGTATCTGTTTTAAAAGGGCATGAGTTTTTTAACTACGTAATTATTAACGGTGAGCTTGTCTATTTAAACAAAACGGACGAAAACGCAAAAAACTATAAAAAAATAAAGTCATATACTATTTCGGGTGAGTATGAAGAATATTTCACCGGTAAGAAAGCTATTATGCCGGATACCGGCTATAGAATATCTGCGCAAAATTTCACTATAAGTAATCCGTTGTTTCCTTCAAAAACAATGCGTGTTACAATCGGATTAACGTATCCGAAAAACGTTATTATTGCAATCTTTCTAAACCTCTTATTGCTTGCTCTATTGGCTTTTGGGATTTTCGTTGTTTATAGAATGTATTTCCACATGAAAAAAGCGTATCAGCAATATCGGCGTTTAAAAGAAGCGCCTTATTTGCTACTTGACGATACTCTAACAAAAATGAGCAATGTTTTCGATAAAATGATACGTTCAACAAAACGGATAAAATTAAATGTTGAAAAACAGCGCACAGTTGCCAATAGGTTAATGAGTTTTGCCCCTCCTAAAGCAATAGGCTATGAAGAGAAAAAACAAGAAAAAAAAGAAACTTACGGTTTTGTTAGCCAAGAGCCGGAAGATAAAAAAGAATAGTAAAAACTATTATACCAATGATTTTTAAAACTATAGAAATAATTATTTAGGGGATTTTCTGTCATTTAAAACGAATTGGTATAAAAAATGCCTTAGACGAATTTTAAACTCATGTGTACGATTGTTTCTTCTTTTTTCTCGTCCGTTATTATTCGTGATTCGAATTTGATGTTAAAATTGCGGCAAGCTTCGTCAATGTAGGATAGGTAGAAAAGTCCTAATCCGGCGCCAAGTTTATCCGCATCAGAATGTTCGTAAAAATTTGCTAAAGAGGATTCTTTCACTTCGGTTTTAATTTTGCTTTGCATTGATTTTTTTGCTTTTTGCTCTACAACGCCTTTGTTGACTACCTGTACCTGAAGTTTGTATTCTTCTTCGTCAAGTTCAACATTAGGGTTTTCAAACTTCCACGATAAATTGAGATAGTGGTTCCATTTTTTTGCCTGCTCAATAGCCATTTCACGGCAACCCTTGTCGCGGAGAAAATTGTCGATATTATCCGTTGGCTTTAACATATTTTTTTGCCGTGCAATTTTTTCAAGATGTGCTTTTTCTGCGTTTTGTATTATTTCCATTAACATAAGAGAAAAATAATCCGCGACCTTGGTTTTTTCGAGGTAATCGATTAATTGCTGTTCCACTTGCTTTATGATTGTTTGCCTTTCATCTGTTTGGCTTATTAGGTAGAACATATACCAAGCTTGTTTGTCTATCATTTCAACGAATTTTGTTACAATGAGTTTTTTTTCAAGTTTATCTTCAGGCCGAATTTCTTCGTCAGTGTCAATCATGGAAATCGGACGCGCTAACATGAGTTTTTTAAGCCCGGTAATCTCTTCTTTTTTCATTTCAAAAAGTTTTGAAATGGCATCATAATTGAATTTAGAGTTTAAAGTTATTTTTTTAGTTGCATTTTTTTTATTGTACCTGTCCATCATTTCTGTGGAAACGAGGATTTTAGATAATTGAGGACCGAATTTTTTGTATAGTATGCCATAAATAACGAGTTTGGTAATATCCATAATTTCGTTGCGTTTTTCTAAAAGTGATGGTTTTGCAACGAAAATATCCGAAATCATGCGTTTTACTATTAATTTCTGAATAACGTATGCATGAAAGTTCGGTGTGGTAAAACCGTAACGTTTTCTGCCGTCAGGGCCTACCATATCCCGCAAAGGGATTTGTTTTTTAGTAAAAAAATTCTCTCCGCCGTCCGTAAGAAAACACTGCGCTTGTAAAGATATAAAAGGGTTTTTTTTCTGAAGCGGTTTTATTTCTTCGCTCATTCCTGCCTCATTCTTGCCGTCTTGTATGTTGGCTGATTTTACTTTATATTTGTATTTATGTCAAGAAAAGAATAAAGTTCAAAATATTATTTTTTAATTTTATTTAAATAACTGTAATATTTTTTGTGTTTGTAACGAAAATTAAGTGTATGTAAAGAAAGAATAAAAGGAGGGCTGATGAAAATTTTAAGCAAGTTTATTATTCTTTTATTAGTAATGTTCTTATGTCCATTTTTATATTCAAATGCTGAGGTTTCCAAAGGCATTGTTTTATCCGGTAAAACTTATTTGTTCAAAACAGCGAATAAAAATTCTAAAATTACCGGACTGCTCGCAGAGAATGAATCCGTTAAAATTTTAAAATCAATAGGCAATAATTGGTTTAAAATAATTACTGCCAAAAATAAAACGGGTTTTATCATGCGGAATAATGTTTTTTCACTTCGTGCTTTTTATAAACAATCATGGGTTCAAGAGAACAAAAAAATATTTTCAAAGTTGGAATACGTTTTCTATTCAAATCGCAAATTTATTTTTAAAATGCGTTATAAGAATCAGCAAACCGGGAAAATTGTTAAACAAAGCGTTAACGGTATTTTTCGTATTAAAGGCAGAAAGTTGATATTAACTGCGCAAAAATTTAATAAAACTCTTTTTCTTTTTAAGTTGTCAGGAAAAAACGCGTTAAGCCCCTTTAATTTTCCGGCAGGCAGTAAAGTCCCGTTAACGTATTTATTTTGCAGGAATTGATTTATTCCGGTGTTTATAATTATTGCTTAATTTACAGCGTTTGATTGACATTGTTTTAATAAATGTGTTATTTTATACAAAAATATCCTAATTGTTAAGGTGAGGAAATGTCAGAATTGTTAGATAATGCTGAAAAATTATACGATGTTGTTGAAGAACACTGGAGGTCTCTTTGACATTCTAGGCAAAAAGCAAAAAGCCAAAGAATTTGAAGAATTAATGAGCCGCCCTGATTTTTGGAAAGACAGTGATAAATCCGCAGAAATTTCACAGCAGTTAAAATCATTAAAACGAGAAATCGAATTATGGGAATCTTTAAAAAACGAAATTTCAGATTTAAGGGATTTGATTACAATTGCAGAAGATGAAAAAGATCAATCTTTGCTTGAAGATGCTGAAAAAAGTTTAAATAATTTCACTGAAAAATTTGATAAACTCGAAACAACGTTAATGCTATCCGGGGAGCATGATAACGCAAACGCATATTTAAGCGTTAATGCCGGCGCCGGTGGAACTGAAGCTTGCGATTGGGCAGAAATGCTTCTTAGAATGTATTTACGCTGGGCAGAAGCAAACCTCTATAAAACGGAAATTATTGAGGAAATGCCTGGCGAAGAAGCAGGCATTAAAAGCGCTACGGTTAAAATTACCGGTGAATATGCTTACGGTTATTTGCAAAGCGAAACCGGAGTTCATCGTTTGGTAAGAATTTCCCCTTTTGATTCAAACTCGCGCCGGCATACTTCGTTTGCGTCTGTTTTCGTTTTTCCTGAAGTAGATGATAATATTGACGTTGCTATTAACGCAAAAGATTTACGCATAGATACTTTTAGAGCTTCAGGCGCGGGCGGACAACACGTTAATAAAACAGACTCAGCTGTACGTATAACTCATCATCCCACAGGGATAGTAGTAACGAGCCAGTCCCAAAGAAGTCAGCATCAAAATAAGGAAGCGGCTGTGAAAATTTTACGTGCGCGATTATACGATTTATATATGCAGGAAAAAGAAAAAGAGCGGGAAAACGCAGAAAAGCAAAAAAAGAAAATCGAATGGGGTTCACAAATTAGGAGTTATACATTTCAACCTTACAAATTAATTAAAGATTTAAGAACCAAATATGAAATGGGAAATGTTCAGGCAGTAATGGACGGCGAAATTGGCGGGTTTATTGAAGCTTATTTGAAATGGAGGTTAAAGGAATGATTAAACGCCTTGTTCTTTTATTTCTAATCTCCTTATGCTTTAGCGTTTATGCTCAGAATACAGAAAAAATTTTTATTTATATGGATAAAAAGCAAACAAATCATTTGAGGGCTTATGGAGTTGTTTATTACGCTTTATCCCGGGGCGTTAAAGGCAGGTGGCTTTTAAATTATCGCAGCGGGAGCTTTATTTTGCCTTCGCTTTCTTTTATAAAAAAACGTCTTGCTTTGATGAACGTTTCATACTCATTAATTGACAGTGAAGATATAAGTAGCATTAATAATATTATTGAAAAGAATAATATGTTTTCCGTAGAGTTGAACAAAGCGCCGAAAATTGCCGTATATTCACCACCGAATAAAGGTCCCTGGGATGATGCCGTTACAATGGTTTTAACTTATTCGAAAATACCTTATACTGTGATTTATGATAAACAAATTTTAACGGGTGAATTATCCGATTATGACTGGCTGCATTTGCACCATGAAGACTTTACAGGCCAATTTGGCAAATTTTATTCTGCATATAAACACGCAGCTTGGTATATAAAACGAGTGTTGGCTTTCAGAAAAGCGGCAAAACAAGCCGGATTTAATACTGTTGCCGGGCATAAAAGAGCGGTTGCGCAAACTATACAAAATTACGTAAAAAAAGGGGGATTTCTCTTTGCAATGTGCTCTGCAACGGATACGATTGATATTGCTTTGGCATCACACGGTCTTGATATTATTGCCCCTGAAATTGACGGTACCCCCGTTACTCAGGGTTTTCAAAAAAAACTTGATTACAGCGCAACTTTTGCTTTTAAGGATTTTAAAATAATTGTTCACCCTAATATTTATGAATTTTCTGATATTGACGTTGATATACGAAAAGAAGGCATTGCTTTTGTGCCTGATACTTTTACGTTGTTTGATTTTAGCGCGAAAATTGACGTTATTCCAACTATATTAAATCAAAATCACGTAAACACTGTCAAAGGTTTTTTAGGTCAGACAACGGCTTTTTACAGGGATAAGATTAAAGATACAATCACCATTTTAGGCAAAACTAAAAATACTACGCGTGTTAAATATATCCACGGTCCATTCGGGAAAGGGCAGTTTACTTTTTATGCCGGGCATGACCCCGAATGTTACAGACATTTAGTAGGTATGGAACCGACTAATCTTGATTTGTACCCTAATTCACCCGGATATAGATTAATATTAAATAATATTCTTTTTCCTTCCGCAAGGAAAAAGAAATTGAGGACTTAGAATTGATTAGAAAGTTTTTTTTCGTTTTTATTAGTTCTATATTTTTGTATGGTTGCTGGTTTACCAGTAAAAAACAATCAACCCAGCTTGCTGATAGGCCGCCTTTACCCACATACAAAAATAATATTACTGTGCAGGTTGCGGATTTTATAAATGAATCAGACGCTAAACACGTAGATTATTTAAGCAAAACAGTTGTCCCGTATTTAAAAGAATATTTAACACAAATTAAGCGAATAAGGTTTGATGAAAAAGACAGAATTATTGCTAATGCCCCGTCAATAAGAAATTATTTTGAAAATAAATATCAAAACAACGAAAAGAATGCCGGGATAATTTTTGATATACTTAATAAACACGATATACCGGAAATGTTTTTATCGGAAAAGTTTTTACAAAAACGAAAAAAAATAAAGTTAAAATTACAGGAAAAAAAAGAGCAAGAAGAAAAATTAAAAAATTACCGTGAATTTTTAGTTAAAAAATTTTCAGAATCTTCAAGCGCCCAGGAAATAAATAATAAAATTCAGGAAATTACTAAGGAAATTAATGAACAAATAAAAAAAGCGGAAGCCGAAGGAAGACCTTATTCCGCAAAGGATAAAGAAAAATTACTAAATTCCGACCCGCGAATTATTGCTTTACAAAAAACTTTAAAAAGTAAGGCATATCAAATGGGGGGGATGCCATCTGAAACGCAACAAAGCAAAAAGGAAAATTTAATAAATTATGATTCACCTTTTAAGTCTTTAAGTTTTTTCAAATCGGATAGCATCCCTGATTCATATTATATAAAAAAAAGCATGGAAATTAATAAAAGCGTGATTGAAAAAAATAAAAATCTGGATTTTTTAGGGATAAATATTTTTGATTTTGAGAAAAAATCTTCATTAACAGTGCAAATTAAAGTATTGGAAAAAAAACTTGAATTGGAAAATTTTAGTTTTGAGGATCCTTTATTAGCCGGAGCATCTTTAAATAATACAACAGCGGATATAGTTATAGCAGGAAAATATTCTCTGGAGGAGGAAAAAATTAACGTAAAAATAACGGGATTTGAAAGGAATTCTACCCGCTTTATTTTTAATGTTAATAATAAATTTTCTTTGCAGGATTTTGAACTTTCATTGCAAAAATATGTAAAAATGATTAGCAAAGATATTTTAAATTCTTTATCAAATGTGGAAACCAACCCTTTAATTGTTTATACTAATGTTGATCTAGGCATCGTTTATTTGAATAAAGAAGATGTAGGAAGGACTAACAAAACAGAAAGGGGTCAAGAATATGCCGAATTATTAATACCTGCAGTACCCGTTGGTTTTAATTTTCTTGAAGTTGTTAAAAAAGGGTATTTTAAAGAAAACGGTTACGTTTTTATCAATCCGGATAATAAAACGTATTCCGTTGATATTACAATGAAAGAATTGGAAAGTGAAATTTCTTTGAAAATAATAACCGAGCCAAAAGACGCGTTTGTTAGCGTGAATTTGGATATTATAAAAGGAGATACTAAGATAGCAAAAAATTTAAACAGAGGGTTTCATAGGGTAACTGTTTCAGCCCCGGGTTATGAAACCAAGGTTATATCCGTTGAAGTTTTCCCCGCCATAAAAAATATTGTCGAAGTAAAACTTAATAAAATTAATAAATCCGAACTTTCACCGGAAGAACTTAGCAGACGTTATAATTTTTGGAAGAATTTTTTCTTTTTAGGGAGTTTGCCTCTTTTAGGCGGAATGTTATATACTCAGGTTGTGATGGATTACCACTTTAATAAAGCTAATGATGCTTATAATTATGCTGCAACTTTAACAGGACCAAAACAAATTTATTGGGAACGCGTTTATACTAAATCGGATTTACTCTACCGAACATACGTCGGGCATAATAATTTTTTCCGTATTTCATTCGGCAGTGCAATAATTTTAGCGGGTATATTTCAGTATCTTGAGTCGGATGCTATGGATAAGGATGATATCGGCAGTATTAAACCGCCTACTATTATCGTTGACAATTATAGAGGGAATTGGGGGATAATTTATGATTTTAAATTTTAAACTAATCTTAATAACAGCAACTTCTGAAAATTAGCTCTTATGGTTTTTCATTTTATTTTAATCTCCCATGCTTTGTAATATATTGGAGATGATTTTAAATTTAGATACAATTCAAAATTTATCCCAATAATAATGCATAGATTTTTTCTATTTCATTAAAGTGTCATTGAGATTTATAGAGATATTGCGTTGTAATTAATAACGCGAAACTCGATTTATTTTTTATTTCAATAAAACTTTTATTTTACTTTATTAAGATGCCGCATTGACCTATATTGCCTCTGAGGCTGATAATATTATTTTACGTAGAATCGAATTAATCAATAATCTATCTGTTTCTAAATTTACGTTATTAGAAATTTATTGTACTTCAATTTCAAAATTACTTTGGTATAATTATATTATCCGGGATAAAAATAAATATGTAATTGTTGATTAAAAATATTTATTTATTATTTTTTTTTAATCGTTATTATTTCTCATAAAAACGCGTTTTAATATTATTATAGTCTTTAATTTTAGGAGGCAAAATTGCAGCCCATTTATTACGTTATAATTGCCGTTGTTTTAATTATTCTAACTGCCTTGTTAATGTTCTTTTTATATAAAAGAAAAAAATCTGCGGGCGTGCTAAAAAAAAGGCCTAAAAAGGGCTTTGAGCAAGGTCTTCACCGTACAAAAGAATCTTTCGGCTCGCGTATTTTAAACGCTTTAAGTATGCGCGATACGCTTGATGACTTTTATGATGATATTGAAGAAATATTGGTTACCGGGGATGTGGGAATTGAAACAACGCTTGAAATTATAAATAATTTTAAAGATAAAACCGGTGAAGATACTATTGATAATAGAGAAGAGATTAAAGATAAATTTAAACAGGTATTAATAGAAATGATACCGCAAAAAGATTTGGAACTAATTGATAATAAGCTAAACGTTATTTTTGTTTTCGGTGTGAATGGAGTCGGCAAAACGACTTCAATCGGAAAACTCGCTAATTTATTTAAATCCCGGGGGCTTCGCGTTTTAATTGCGGCTTGCGATACTTTTCGCGCCGCTGCTTCAAAACAACTAGCCAAATGGGCATTTAGCGTAGATGTGCAAATAGTAAAGCATACGGAAGGCGCTTCCCCGGGCGCGGTTTTATACGATGCTATTGATGCGTCGCTTGCTAGAAGTATTGATGTTTTGATTGTTGATACTGCCGGTCGTTTTCATAATCGAAATAATTTGATGCAGGAACTTGAAAAATTGAATAAAATTTTAAACAACAAAATTTCTGATTGTAAAAAGCAAAACTTAATAGTGCTTGATGCTGGTACTGGTCATAATGCTTTTGTGCAGGCAAAAGAATTTCAGGAAAGCGTTGACGTTGACGGTATAATATTATCTAAGCTTGATTCTACTGCTAAAGGCGGTATTGTTCTGCCAATTTCCCATAAACTCGGTATTCCCATATATTTTGCAGGAATAGGTGAGAAGGCAGAAGACCTTGTGAAATTTAACCGTGAATGGTTTGTGAATTCTTTATTTTGATTAAAAATCTTAAAAAAAACTTTTTTTGCTTGAATTTTTATAAGTTATGGAAAAGAATATAAATATAAAATATTATTTTTTTTATAAAATTTTGCCTTTTTAATTATATTTATCGTAATGTTTAGGTGAAAATATTTTATAAAAAAAAATTCCGATTGGGGGAATAATGAGTAGATTAAAAAGATTTTCAATTATTATGATTATTGCATCTCTTTCATTTTCATTCGCGTGTAGCGGTGATAAAAAGAAAGATGATGATTCTGGTAGTAAGGTTTCGAAAAAAATTCGGGCTTTAATTAAAAGCGTTACGGGAAAAGCCGTAATGTATAATGGAGGGCAATCTTCCGATTTAAAAGCCGGAGTGGAAATTACGAAAGCCGATTCTATCGAAACATTTACAGGAAGTAAATGTGTCGTACTTTTTAGTACGGGTTCAACTCTAAGTTTACAGCAAAATACTAAAATAAAGATTAAAATATTACTTCCTAAGGGAGTTCGCAGTCAGGTTGAAGACGGCGGAGTTCTAATGAATGTTAAAAAACTTTCTGAAAATGAGGAGTTTAGCGTAAATACTCCAACAGCTGTGGCTGGTGTACGCGGAACGCAGTTTTACGTAAGTTATGACAAAAAAGCGCAGCGAACGAAAGTTGCAGTAAAAGAAGGCAAAGTAAACGTTGTGCCTAGTATTGATGTATCCACGGACGATGAAACCAAAGCAAAGATTACCAAAGCAGTTAGCGTTGATGTAAATTCTAACGAGGTAATAAATTTAGAGAAAAGGCAAGTCGAAGAAATCAATACAAAAATAAAAACAGAAATCAAGGAAATCGAGGAAGCTAAAACAGACCAGGAAGTTAAAGAAAAACTTAAAGTTCAAGAGTCTAAAAAAATACTTACAAAACAAAAAATTCAGACAAGTGAACAAGAAAAAAAGGTATTTGAAGAACTGCCTGAAACAACGGAAACAGCTGCTACAGAGCAAGTACACGTTGCCATTTCTCAACCGGATGCAACGATTACGGTTAACGGGAAAACTGAACAGGGTATTTATGCCGGTTATCATGACAAAGGCACAAAATTAACTGTTAAAATTGAAAAAGAAGGTTTTAGTACGTTCAATAAAGAATATACTATCCCTGAAAATGAAACCAGTTTCAGCCCTATTATTACGCTTGCTCCAGCGCAACAACAAAATCAGGATGATCCTGATAACCAAGATGAAACAAGCCAGCAAAATACAGAGGGTACAAAATGGGCAACTGTTAAAAAAGACCTTCCTAGAATCGCTAGTAAATTTTCCGTTGGTACGGGAAGTAAATCTTCACTGTATACTCAAAACGGTAAAGTGTTTTTCATCGGTAATGACGCAAAATTCTACATTGTTGACATGAAAGCAGGCGGAAGCATTGTAAAAACCGTTCCTATTAATGCAGCTGTGGAATCAACTCCGCTTGTATATCGCGGTGTAATATACTTCGGCGCTGTTAATAACCGTCTTTATGCAATAAACGTAAATAACGGTAGGATATTATTCAGTAAAGCTTTAGCAGGTCCGCTTGCTCTTAAGAATTCAATTGTAGCGCGCGGTAATGCTATTTATACGGGTACTTCCGGATTTGTTTACAAAATGAACCGTTTAAACGGAAAAGAAATTTGGAAAAAAGGTATTGGCGGTGAAAATATCTGGGCAGCAGTAGCTGTTGACAATAAACACGTATATGTTGCTGATGAAGGTGATAATATTCGTGCCCTTAAAATTTCAAACGGCTCTGAGGTTTGGAAACAAAAAATTGCAAGGGTTACATTGGGTAGAGTTTTAAAATACGGAAATAAAGTCGTTATTAATCTACATGACGGTAGTTTACGAGCTGTTTCTGCAATTAACGGTAAACCCATTAACATTAATGTCAAAGTTGGCAGATTATTAAAATCACCTTATCAACACGGAGCTTTGGCATATTATCCAACTACAAGAGGGTTAAGAGTTTTTAACCTTGCGAATTTGAAACTTATCGGCTATGTAAACACTCAAGGTGTTCCGCACTTTGATGTTGCAGGGCGTAATTTATATGCCGGAGTAGGCGGCGGTGAGTTGAAAGAAATGAGCCTCGTTGGTGCTTCTAAATGGAGCGTCAAACTTGGGGGAAAACTTTCTCATAACCCCGTTTCCGATAAATTGTATGTTTATGCTCTAACTAACGACGGAACGCTTTATAAAATCAATAAGCGTGAGTTTGAAATGGTTAGAAAAAGGGTAAAATAAATAATAATAGCTAAATAAATTTTCCCATAAAGCCCTTCATTTGCGTAATATCAAATGAAGGGTTTTTAAATTAAATTCTACAAAAGGTAAAAAAGTGGATAACTTACATAATTTTTTTAAGGAACATAATAAAATTCCACCTGAAAATTTGTGGAAAAATATATTAAAACGTGTAAATCAATACGATGACCCTGTAAGCTCAAGGAGTGAAAGCATGGCAAAAAAATCAAAAATAGTTTTTTCAATATCATTGCTCGTTGTTATTGCAGCTATTGCTGTATCTTTAGTTTTATTTAAATCTAAAACAACGCATACTACAAAAACAAAGCCGCAAAAAGCTTATGTAACTTTTTTGATGGGTAACGCAGAAATGGAAACACAACAAGGAAATATTATTAAGCTTAAAGTTGGGAATGAAGTTACTGGCGCAAGAGTTTTACGAACAAGGGATAAATCAAGAATTGACATTAAACTCACTAGTGGCAGCGTATTTACTATAAGCGAAAACTCCGAAATGAAATTAATGGCTTATTTATCGAGTAAATCAAATCAGGAAAAAACAAATATAGATTTATTTAGGGGTAAACTCGTTGTTGAACCAAATAAAGTTCAAGATGACGGTAATTTCGATGTAAATACTCCTACCGCAGTTGCAGGTGTAAGAGGAACGCGTTTTTCCGTTGCTTATAATCAGGAAGCAGAGTCAACGCGTATTGCAGTGGAACACGGTAAGGTTGAGGTTAAACGCAAAATAAACATTGATGTTAATAAAACTGCTAAAACAAAAATTTTTAAAGCAATCAAAGCAGAAACCGTTGTTGATAAAGGTAACAGCGTTGTAATATCCCGTGAAGATAATGAACGAATAAGCGAAGAGCTTAATAAGGATATAGATAAAATTCAGCAAAAGATTGCTCAAAATCAGGATATTAATGATATCGGGGCTATAAATAAAGCAAAAAGTTTGTCCGGTTTGAATAGTTTAGGCCTTACTGCCGGAGATAAAAATATATTTAGCGAACTTAAAACGCATAGAGAGCCTGTGAGTACTGTTAAAGTTGCAATCAATAACAATGGCGGTATACTTTATATAAACGGAACGGAAACAAATACTCCGACTTACACGGGTGAATTTAAGCCGGGAGCGAAAATAGATGTAAAAATTGAGAAAAAAGGATTTGCAACTTTTAGTAAAGAATACACTGTTCCTGATAGTGCTGAGGTATTTAAACCGGAAATTACGCTAAAAAAACTTGCACCTAAAAAACCCGTTATGGTTACAGTAACAAAAACGAAAAAAATCAAACTCGAGCGTATTGTTTCAAAATATAATACGTCAAGAATTCCAGCGTCGTCTATAGTAGAAAGCGGTAATTTTGTATACTTTGCAACTTCTAAAGGCGAACTTGTTTCTGTAAATATGGGTATTGAAGGAGGCAGAGTTGATTGGAAATTGCCCGTTAATTCAAATATTGATACAACACCAGTGGTAAAATCATCTTTGATATATTTTGGAGCGCGTAACGGATATATATACGCTGTAAATAAAAATAGCGGAAAAGTTTTATGGAGTAAAAAATTAGGTACAATGATATTTAAGTCTAAGATTACTGTTAAGAGTTCACGAATATATTTTGGAACAATTGAAGGTAATGTTTACAGTGTTAATGCAAAAACAGGAAACGTTATCTGGAAGAAAAATCTTGAAGGCGGAATCTGGGGCTCTGTTGCCGTAGGAAATTCTTACGTTTATGCAGGATGCGAAGACGGTAAAGTTTACGCTCTAAACAGAAATAGCGGGCTTAATGTCTGGGCTGCTGATTTAGAAGCCAGAGTAATCGCTCCTGTTGTAATAGCCAACCGGAGAGTTGTTGCTGTTAATTATAGGGGTAAAGCATTCGGTATTAAAAGCAACGACGGTAAAATATTATGGAGTAAAGATTTGGGAGTTGTGAAAATCAAACCGGCAGTTTCCGGACCTAATGTTTATATGGGTGTTAAAAATAAAGTTATAGGTATGAAAGCAGGCAACGGTGAAATTATTTTTACAAAGACTTTAAGCGGAGCTAAAGTAAAAATAGAAATTCAATCCAGACGCCTTTTCGTTACTTCGGGCAAAAACTATATCTATGAATTATCAGCCGCCGGAGAAATAATCTGGCAACATACTATTCAGAACAAAATATTCGGACATGCTGCCGGAAATAGTAAGTTTATGTTTGCAATTTCAGATAAGGGGCAAATAATTAAACTTAGGCGCGTTGTAAACATAACGAAAAATTATAAAGTTAGAATATTAAAAACGCCTGATGCTATGAAAAATAGATAAAAGCTAAATTCGAATAAATATTGGCGGGCTTAGAAGCCCGCTTTTTTATTTAAGTATATCTTGCCTGTTTTGCGTTTGAAATATTATAATTGACTATATACTAATTCAGTGAAGGATAAATTTTTATGGGAAGCGTTGCAATTGTCAACGGGAAAAAGATTAGCAAAACTATATTCGATATTAAACTAGAAGATTTTTTAAAAAATTATGATATGGAAGAAAAGCAATATACTAAAAGCGAATATTATGAAATAAAAAGCCTTGTGATTGATAAGTTAATTGATGAAGAATTAATGATTCAATATGCTAAAGAGAATAAAATTTATGCTGAATTGCATGAAGTTAAAAAACGTTTTAATGAATTAACAGCTAATTATACTTCAGAAGACGAGTTTCAATCTTCATTAAATGAGCTTGGGGTAACGGTTGAACAGATTTTTGAAGATATAAAAAATGATATTGTTATCCGAAAGGTTATGCAAAAGCAATTAAATCCATATATTGAAAAAATCGATGAGCAAATGCTTAGGGAATTTTATGATTTTAATAAACAAAATTTTGAAAAAGGTCCTGCTGTAAAAGCACGGCATATTTTTGTTAAAGTAAATGACTTTAGTGATATGGAAGAAGCAAAAAAATGTAAGAGCAAAATTCAGCATATATTTGAGAAATTAAAATCCGGAGCAGACTTTGTTAAGACTGCCACAGATTTCTCCGATTGTAACAGCGCAGAATATGGCGGTGATTTAGGAATATTTACGTATGATGAAATTGATAATGAATTTGCTGATATTATTTTTAAAATTCCTCCCGGAACAATTTCAAATCCGTTTGCTACGGATGCGGGTTTTCACATTGCATATTTAGAGAAATACTTTGAATCATATACCCCTTCGTTTGATAAAGTTCGCGCGAAATTAAAGGATTATGTGAAAGATTTGGTTGAATACGATGCTCTTGAGGAATTTTTAGAGCAATTATGGCAGGATGCGGATATTGTAATAAATGAATATTAAGATAAAAACAGCGGATATTGTTATTATTATTTTTTTCTTTTTATTATCTACGAGTGTTTTTGCATTTTTTACTATTAAATCCGAACAAGGTAAAATTGCAATAATTAAAACGCCTGACGGTGTTTTTGAATACTCTTTGAACAAAGATAGGCGTTTGGTTTTTAAAGGAAAGATTTCCGATGTAATAATTGAAATTAAAAACGGTAAAATAGGTTTTATTTATTCTGGATGTCCAAAAAAAATTTGCTTGGATTTCGGTTTCTTTAATCAATCCGGCGCAATGGCCGCGAGTGTGCCCAATAGAATTTCTGTCTACATTAAGTCTACTAAATCAAAAAAGCAGGTTGATGTAATATGCAGGTAATTGAACGTTTCATCAAAGCAAAACCGAATATTAAAGATTTTTACATAGCTTTTTTTCTAGCATCAGCGTGTATTCTATCGTATATTGAAGGGTTTATTCCTAAACCTTTGCCCGGTATCAAACTAGGCCTTGCTAACAGCATCGTTCTTGTTTTTATTGTTTACTCTTTATATAAAATTGCAATCTTCATATCCATGGGAAAAGTATTAATTGTGTCTCTTTTTGCCGGTTATATAATGACACCTACGTTTTTACTCGGTTTATCCGGTTCTTTTTTATCCGTTATCGCAATGATAACTCTTCACGCAGTATTAAAACAAAAAGTTTCTGCTTTGGGGCTTTCTGTTGCCGGAGCATTTTTTCACGTTACTGCTCAATTAATTACAGCGTATTTTATTTTACCTTCCATAAAGTCCGGCATTCTTTGGTTATCCGGCATACTTCTTCTTACTTCTTTTTTATCGGGAATATTAACGGGTCTTTTTGCTTTGTATTTGCTAAAGAATTTGTAAATTTATGATTGAAAAAAAATCAAATTTGACTCTTAAACGCGTTTCCGTTATCTTTAAATGAATCTTAGTATAAAATCATTATTTTAAAATGAACTGATGTATAATTTAACTGAAAAGAGGTGATTGTTTTGTCTCAAATTGATGTTCGTGATAACGAGAATATCGAATCTGCTATCAAACGTTTTAGAAAAAAATGTGAAAATGACGGAATTAGGCGTGAACTTAAAAAACGAACTTTTTACGAGAAACCTAGCGCACAAAAGTATAAGAAACGAATTGCATTAAAACGTAAAATGGAAAAGAAATTACGCCGCCAAAAAAGTGCTGAAAAAAGGCGTGGTTAAGATATAACTTTTTAGGATGATTTTATGGAAACGAACGGTAAAATTAAGAAGGTATATTGTGCAAATTGTTTAAACTGTGTTTTAGTTAAAACCCCGGCAGGTGTCAAAAATAAGTATTTATTACGGGTCCGCTGTTCAGCAAAACAATGGAAGAAAAAATTAGGGGAAGAGAAACTGTATAAATATTTTACAGTTGCTCGCCGCACCATGGCAGCTTGCAGCGATTATGAATCTATGGGGGAGCTTAAAAGCTATCTAAAAGATTTGAGAAAAAATTTGCCTATTAAAGATGAGTTGTATAATGAACATTAAGGAGCTTGATTAGCGTAAAGTTTATGGATTTGAATTCAAATCAAAACAAGGAAAATTTGTTTAATGAATTTTCAAATGAATTCGAAAGTTTTGTTTGGCTAGAGCATTTTAATTTTCAAAAAAATATGTTAAAAAATGCGGTTTAAAAAAATGAAATTAATATTTTTAAATGTCAGCAATGTAAAGAAATCTATATAGTGGACAAGAAATCAAGGCAAGCTTTTAATCCTCTTGGTGATAAATTTTTTATGTCTGCTGATTATGTTAAAAATAAAATTTGCCGCAAATGCAGGGAAGAATCAGAATAATTTATAAAAACTTATTATAAAAATAAAAAAATATTAAGTTGACCTTGCATAAAGACGAAAAAATCATTATATTAATTTTTACCGATAACACGGTAAATATTCCTCTGTAGCTCAGCTGGTAGAGCAATTGGCTGTTAACCAATGGGTCGCTGGTTCGAGTCCAGCCGGAGGAGCATAAAAGGGCTTACGTGTGAAAATCACTGTAAGCCCTTTTTGCTTGAACCGCACAGAAAATTAAAAATCCGGATTGCTTATTATTCAACCTGCATACCTATTATACAAACGTCGTCTTCAAATTCATCTGAGTTATGAAAATGAATTAAATTTTTATATATCATATCAACGTAATTATTAATGCTTTTATCAGTATTTGCAACGAGAATATTGTCAATGAGGTGGTCTTCGAATTCTTCTTGTTTTTGATTGAGCGCTTCGGTTAAACCGTCCGTATAAATTATGATTTTATCGTCTGATTGAAGTAATATCTCTTTTTCTTCAAAATTTGATTTGTTTAAAATGCCGATTGTTCTTCCTTTACTCTCAAGATGTATTACTTTTTTATCTCTAATTAAAAACGGATAATTATGTCCCCCTCTTGAATATTTTAAAACCTTTTTTGAAACATCATAAATGGCGTAAAATGCTGTTAGAAAATTATTACCGATAAGGTCAATTATTTTTGCATTTATATTTGACAGCAATAAAGACGTTGAATCTTTTTCCTTTTCCGAAGAATTTATTATGGTTTTAACCATACTCGTTATAAATGCGGCTTGTACACCGTGGCCTGAAACATCACTTATAAAAATTCCGATTTTATTATTGCCTTTGAAAGAAATAAAGTCATACAAATCACCTCCTACTTCAAGCATTGGCCTATAAACCGTGTGAATTGTTAGTCCGGGTATTTGCGGGTTTTGTTGCGGAATGATTTGTTCCTGAACCTTGCGCGCTATTGTTAATTCTGCTTGTAATTCATCTGTACGTTTTTGCAATTCATAACTGTTTATTTTTAAAGTATTGTCGGTTTTTAGAATTGTTGTAAAAAGTGAAAAACCGAACAAAATAATTAATAATCCTAATCCCATCAGGTTAACAGTGCGAATAATGGATATGAATTCTTCGTTTTTATATTTGCCTAAAATCGGTCCAAAATTATAAATATTTAAAATCATAAATGATATAAAAAAAGCAAAGACTAATAAATAACGTGAGAAGGGTGAATCATTTTTAAAAATAAAGAAAGAAAAAAATATGCCTGTAATTAAATATAGATGCATATACGCATCGCGGCCTAAAAAAACGGACCCCGTTATTAAGAAGCCCATTGAAAGCCACGCTAAAATATGCGAAGCTAATTTATGTTTTTTATAGTAATTTAAAATAAAAACAAACATCATTGAAAAAGTATATGAAGGAGCAACAAAAACGGATAAATTTGTATAATATCCTGTTGCTATGTTGGTCGCAGTAATCAAGATAGCGAAAAAAGATACGAAAGCGGCCATTAAATTTGTTAAAATTACAGGCCGTCTATTATAAGCGTTTTTTTCGTCCCCAATTCCAATTTCAGATATTTTATTTAATACGGCTTTCATAAGATTCATTCGTTAAGACCTTAATAAAATAAATATTGAATTAATTAATACCCATTTTAATAATTATAAAGACAACTTCAAAATGCAAATCTTTTGAGCTTGCAACGGGAATATATTTGAATGCTTGGGAAGGAATGCCTGCCATTTTTCCCGTTTCATAGCCGATAAATTTAAACTTTTTTCCGGTAACAGGTTTATTAACGTTTACGAAAGCAGGATTTGACCATGACATTATGACCGGTTTTTCAAGTTTATTTCCATTAACTAGATCTATTTTCAGTAAAACTTTTCCGACGTTTTCTTTAGAACTTTCATCTATTATAGCAGTACCTTCAATCGTTAGTATTGTTCCTAAAGGAAACCCTAAAGCCCCGGTTATTTGTATGTTACGGTTTATTTCATTATAAGGTATTTGTTTCACGTTACCATTTCCGCAATTTAGAATTATAATACTGATAATTATTAAAAATAATACTTTTTTCATACACTTCCGAATATTAAAAACGTAAAAATATTTTACTATAAATTAACGCGTTGTCAAGCAATATTTACCAATTATTTTACTTTAATTATAGCGTTTTGTTCTAAAGTTTTTATGAAAAAAAAATAAATTAGTTTTGACTTTTAGTTATCAATTGTTTTACAATTTATATGTGAGGTGTAAAATATGTTAAATAAAATGCTAAAATTTATTATCATAATTGGTATATTAAACGCAACTTTTTATTGTAGCGCAAAAGAGGAGAAAAAAATGAAAAAATCTAAAGATAAATTAACAAAAATGCAATGTTATGTAACGCAAAAAAACGGTACAGAACCCCCATTAAAAAACGAGTACTGGAATAATAAGACGCCGG
>CAYUYT010000036.1:0-22558 GCA_964449345.1 uncultured Spirochaetia bacterium
ACCTTCAATGGTGATTCTGGCTTCATCTTTCTTACTCGTTATTCCGGAAACTACTATTTGTTCCATGTTTTCATATTCCTCCACTACCATTGTACCTCTTTCGTCGTTAAAAGTAGAACGCACTTCTAAGGGTACTTTATATCTTTTTGCAAACTCTACGCTTCTTGAATGTAAAACTTTAGCGCCCAGCGCGGCTAACTCAAGTATTTCATCATAACTTATATATTTAAGTTTTCTGGCATTATCAACAATACGCGGGTCTGCTGTGTAAATTCCGTCAACATCAGTGTAAATATCGCATTTTTCCGCTTGTAATGCGGCTGCTATTGCAACGGCTGAAGTATCACTTCCGCCTCTGCCTAAAGTAGTAATATTCATGTCTTCATCTATGCCCTGAAAACCTGCAATAATAACGACTTTACCTTCTTTAAGGTATTCTTTGATACTTTCGGTCTCAATTTTCATTATTTTAGCTTTGGTATGTTCGCTATCAGTAAAAATACCCACCTGGCTTGCAGTCATGGAAATTGCATGATAGCCCATATGTTCAAGAGCCATTGCTAAAAGTGCAATTGATACTTGTTCCCCGGTTGCAACGAGCATATCAAGTTCGCGTTTCGAGGGGGTTTGCGTTATTTCAGAAGCAAGGCTTAATAAACGGTCTGTTTCCCCTGCCATTGCGCTGGATATAACCACAACGTGATACCCGTTTTTAATTTCATTAATAACTTTTTTTGCAACATTTTTAATCCGTTCTACACTTCCTACTGAAGTGCCTCCGAATTTTTGAACAATTGTTTTCAATTTTATCCTCAATTATTGAATTGGTATAAAAATACAAATTCTTATTTCCTAAAACAATAATTTAATGATAAAACGCATGATTGTAAAATTTTTTTAAACTACATTTTGTTAAACCAAATGAAACGTATTATTTTTTCGCTATGTTAGCAACGTATATAAACGCAATAGCTGTAATCATTGGCTCCCTTCTTGGTTTAATGCTTAAAAAGATAATTAACGAGCGCTTTAAAACCATAATATTTCAAGGCGCGGCTCTGGCTTCAATGACAATGGGAATAATTATGGTTATTAAAGGAAAAAATATTATCCTGGTTATTTTTTCCATAATCATCGGCGGTATTTTAGGAGAAATATTGCGTATCGAATACCGGCTTAACAACGTTGGAGAATGGCTAAAGAAAAAATTTAGCAAACACAACGAATCTAGCTTTACCCGTGGTTTTGTACTATCATCTACGACCTTTCTCGTTGGCGCTATGACAATAATCGGCGCAATAAATGCATCTGCGGGTTCTTATGACGTTTTATTAACAAAATCAATAATGGACGGGAGCATTTCCATTGTGTTTGCTTCGGTTTTAGGTTTCGGAGTAATATTTTCTTCGGTTTCCATTCTTGTTTATCAGGGAGCATTAACTTTACTTGCTTCGAGTTTGATTTTTTTGAAAAATCCCGTTTATTTAAACGACATTTCTGCAACGGGCGGAATTTTAGTTTTTGCCATAGGCATTAATTTGCTGGAAATAAAGCGTATACGGGTTGCAAATTTTCTACCTGGGATTTTTTTAATAATTTTGGCAATTTTTATAAAAATCAAATTAGGATTTTAAAATAAAATGTAAAAATGATTGATATAAATACAAGAGTTTTATAGAATATAATTAATGAAAAAATTAGAAGAAAAACTAAACAGAAAAATCGATTTATGCCCCTTTTGCGGCCATATTATTATGAGCAGGAATAGTAAATGCCCTAGTTGTAGAAAAAAACTTGAGGAAATTTTCTTTCAAAAACTGCATTGCCCACATTGCAAAAACCAAGCGTATCTTGAAAACGGGGGGTGTTCAAAATGCGGTGAGAAAATAAACATCCCGGACTTTGAATACGGAAAATACATTGAAATTACAAAGAAAAGGCGTATTAACTTAGTAACGGAAAAAGAAGAAGAATTTTATCAAAAATTAAAATTTGACCATTTCGGAAGAAGATCAGGCGAAAAATTTAATTATTTAATGGATAGAACTTCAAAAGATAGAAAACTTTTTATGATTTTTTTAAACTCTGCGCCTGCTGTTTACCTTTTTTTCGTTATCTTGGCTCTTTTCACTAATATTTTTCAAGCCGATGTTGACCCGAAAACCTTATCGCAAAAATCGTTTTTCATGCCTGTCTGGATTTGGTTTGTAATTAAAACCGTTGTATTTTCAGGCTTATATTTCTTAGCGCGTAAAAAACCCGTTTATGCTTATTTAACTGCGTTCGTCATAATTACTATGACATTCTTGTTTGAAAGTTTGACTTTTCCCGTTTTTCCGGCCATATACATAATTTCACAGATTATTGTTTTCCTTGTATTGATATACGGTGTTAAGCTAACGTTAAATTACGAAGATTTTTTAACGCATTTCGGCAACCCTTACGAACTTGACAATGATTGAACTTCTAGTTAAAAGTATTACCTATATCAAAACATGAGTGTAAGTTTGAAATTTGCTTAAATCTATCATAAAAATACACTCTAAATTTATTTCTAATACCACCCTGTGTTAGAATATGGATTTCTCCATAAAAAACGCGAAACAGAATGAAAGAAGAGAATTACTTTCTATCTCCCTGTTTGAGTAAAGAAGGGGAATTAGTGATAGTATGGGGTATATAAGAGAAATCCCCCGGCTTTTAGCACAAACAGCTTTTTTCTCCAGCCCCTTTAAATAAAGAGGGCGGTTTTTTTTTATACGTTGTGATTAGGAATTAAGAAGAAAGAGAAGAGAAATCCCCCTTTACTTGAAGGGGGATTCAGGGGGATTTCTTCTCTTTAAGTCCCCCTTTACTTGAAGGGATTAAAATTTAATAAATTTTTAAATTTTAGCACTCATTGGTATAAAATCATACAACCCTTGAATTTTTAATTTATTTTACTTACAATATATGTAAAATATTAATTTTTTTAGTTACAAAAATTATTCAAAATATAAGGGGTGATTAAATGAAAACAACGAAAACGTATAAAATAATTATAAAAACGGTTTTATTAATATTCGCGTTTTGCTTCATCACAGCAACGACGTGTATTACGACGGATGCTTCAAGCGGGAAAATTGTATTTGAAAGAGAAAATGATATTTACGTTATGAACGCAGACGGAAGCGGGCAAACCGCATTAACGAATGATGGATTTTCACCTGAAGATTATTTTCCTTCTTTTTCTTCGGACGGCAGTAAAATTGTTTTTGGAAGACAAGCACCTATTAGAACTCAAGTTTTTACTATGAACGCAGACGGAAATGGCATGACTCAATTGACATATGACGATGTTCATAAATACACCCCTACGTTTACGCCAAGCGGTACCAAAATTGTTTATACTGTTGGTAATAAGGAAATTTGGATAATGAACGCAGACGGAAGCAACAAAACGCAGTTAACGGATGACAACAATAATAGACACCCTTCGGTTTCCCCGGACGGAACGAAAATCGTGTTTGCACATAATTACGATATTTGTGTTATGAATACAGACGGAACGGGATTTACAAACCTTACAAACTACGGTGGGTCAATTAATCAGGGCGCACCTTCCTTTTCACCGGACGGAAATAAAATCGTTTATACTGTTGGTAATGATGAAATTTGGATTATGAACGCAGACGGAAGCAACCAAACACGGTTAACAGATGACAACGATAATAGATACGCAACTTTTGCAGGAAAACCGCGTTAACGCGTTACTTTAATATTTTACCGCAAATGCGTAGGAAGGTTGGCTGCTTTTTCATAAAAAAACATTGTATGTGTTATGAAAATAAGTGAAATAGCTATTAGTAAATATATGCATCGTTTTAGGATATATTTTTTTGATTTAAAATATAAGATGAGATTTGAGAGTATTGCGAAAAAACCGGATAAAAATGAAACAATGTATAATGAAAAAAATAAAATGCTGCATGATTGCCTGTCAAATGTTTTGATTTCTAATTTTTAAATAAAGTATATTAGTCAATTTGGGTTATTGAAAAAAAAATAATAACGCGTTATATTGTAATTATGATAACATTTTTAAAAGGCACGATATTTGAAAAGGATTTCGGGTACATTGTAATTGACGTTAACGGCGTTGGGTATAGCGTAAATATTACTCTTGATACCTATTTTACAAATGAAGAAAAAAGTGATGCTTTTATATATATTTATCATCACATTTGGCAGGACGGACAGGAATTATACGGTTTTACGGGCAAAACCGAACGCTCTGTATTTAAGAAGATGATTGCTGTTTCAGGAGTAGGTCCAAAACTAGCCTGCAGAATTTTGCAAAACGTTGAATCGCAAAAATTTATAAGTTTAATTTCAGGGGGGCAAACGGATAAATTAACGAAAATCAACGGGCTTGGTAAAAAAACTGCGGAAAAACTCGTTTTTGAATTAAAAGATAAGTTTATTAAGGAGTTCTCCGGTGTTGTTACTTATTCACAGGAGAATACCGAACTTATGGAAACTGCGGTTATGGCGCTTGTGTCTTTAGGATATAAGGAAAGTCAGGTTAGAAACGTTATTGCGGGAATACTTGAAGTTCATAAACATATCAGTATTGAAGATTTAATTAAGGAGGGGCTTGCAATCGTTTATGGGAAGTAAAAAAATAATTATCTATATTTTTACCTTTTTTATTGCAGTAACGGTTTTCGGCCTTAAAGTTAAAAAGCAAAAAGCCGGAAAGTATAAAACGTATGAAAAATATCATTTTAAAATCCGTCAACGAAAAACGGTTAAATATTCTTTAAACAAGACTAATAATCGGCGTATAATGGCTCATAAATGGAAAATAGAAAATCAGCAGTCGTTTTTAGAAATTCGCTGTGCACGAGATTTCGTTCATCTTGGCTGGCATGCTTTAATTAATGTTTATAAAGAAAACGTAACGGATATATTCAAAAGTGTGAATTTTGGCAAAGGAAAAAAGGTTAACGTGCTTGATAGATGGATATGGAAAGTATCAGGCACAGGTGAGCTAAAGAAAAACCGCAGTGCAAAAATAATTTTATTTATCGCCCGTCATCGCAATTTTATATATTTTATTTCGGTCATACATTCTAACGGGAATAAAATCCCTGCTTCACTTAAAAATATTGTAAACTCTCTGGAATTTTTATAAAAATAATTGTATTGAAATAAATGTTTTGTTATTGTAAATAAAATGAAGAAAGATTATGAATCAAAAAGCCAAAACATAAACGATTATTCAGTAAATTGCCCTTTTTGTCAAAAAGCCGGAGAAAAAATTCTGTTTAATGTAAAAAGCAGTATTCCCGGTTATGAAGACAACGAATTTACATTCGCGCGTTGCAAAGGGTGTAGGTTAATATTTATAAAAAATGCGCCGGAAAATAATGAAATATACGAAATTAATGCCGAATCTACCGGGAATAATTATTTTCAAAACCGCATTGAAAAAAAAAGAAATAAAATACGCTCAAGTTTTATTGAAAACGTATTAAATACGGGATTTTTGCTGGAAATTGAAACAGGAACAGGCGAACTTTTATCTTTATTAAAAGAACGCGGATTCTCCGTTTTAGGCATAGACAGCGCAGAAGAAAACGTAAATGTTGGAAGGCAAAATCTTAGAGAGATTTATAATTTTACTTTTGAAAACTTTTTTCATTACGAAAACGAATTTAACGCTGTCCTTTTTATAAACGTAATAAATTATTCATCCGACCCTGGTTTGGAAATTGAGAAAGCCATCAAATTAATAAACCAAAACGGTTTTATAATAATTGAAGAGGAAATTTACGGCTCTAAAATGGATAATTTTTTTAAAAATAACTTTGCCGGTTATAATCCTCCAAAGTCAAAATACTACTTTAATCCACGGATTATTAAAAAAATTATGCGCGCTCACGGTTTTGTTCTAAAGAATAAGAAAAAAAATTATCTATCCGGGTTTTCGAATTTTATTAAGAGTTGTTCAAATTTTTTGAAAGACAAGTGGAAAGTAAAAAAAGCTTTTTTGCGTTTTCCTTTGCTTTTACCGTTGTTTGTATTAAGCCCTTTATTTAATTTGTATTTTTATTCTTATAACTATTTTAAATACGGCGTATTCGGCAACCGTTTTTTAGGCGCTTTTGCCCGTTCAAAACATTAGTTTGTTGCTTAAAACATCATGCATTTTATCCTAGAGACAGGTTTACAATTTGCCTTTACTATAGCTTTCAACTTCATTGCAGTATTTGCATTTTGAAGGTGTTTATTCATGAATTAATACTAAATATTGCTATAATATGGAATTCACCACGAAACGCGCGAAACAGATGAAAGAAGAGAATCACCGCTGTATCTCCCTGTTTGAGTAAAGAGGTAGGACTAGTAAAAGTTCGGGCAGGGATTTTTTCTCTTCAAGTCCCCCTTTACGTCGGAGGGATTAAAATTGAATAAATTTCCATATTTTAATACTCATTGGTATAATACGAAATATGAATATGGTTTGTTTGTTATTTGATAATAAAATTAATCTAAACAAAAATAAAAATTTTAATTATATTTATCCAAGAATATATTTTACAAATTGAACAAAAATTATTATTTTGAGGTATTATGAAAACCGTAGAAAAAGCACAGAACGAAAATTTAAAAAAATTATCAAAAGATTGCGCTTTATTACTCGATGAAAAAAAGGCAAAAGACATCGTGCTTTTAAACGTAAGCGAACAAACTCCTATGGCAGATTATTTTCTAATAGCAAGCGCTGTGAGTTATTTACAGCTTAAAGTGTTAAGCAGAGACATTGATCATTTTATGTCAAAAAATAACGTAAAACGCGTTAACCCTAAAAACCCGTTTGATGAAACAACGTGGATTTTAAGCGATTACGGTTTTATCGTTGTTCATCTGTTTTTGGAAGAAGCAAGGGGTTACTATAATATTGAAAAATTTTGGCACGATGCAAATATCGTTTACAAAAGTGAATAATTTTTATTACACTTTATAAACGGAGGAAAATATGGACTTATCCAAATTCAATAAAATTAACAGAAAACAAGACAAATTTGAGATAAAAGACGAGAATACCGGATATGAGGCTAAGGGAATGAGACAGCAGGTTTCAGGCGGCGGTTTCGGAATTTCGTTTTCAATGAGTAGCGAAATAGTATCAGAAAGTGACCCTATGGGGATGTTTCCGTTACTCGGAAAAACTTTTGATGAAATTTTATCACTTGGCAAAGGCAAAAACTCAAATGATAACGGTAAAAAACTTTCCAGTAAAGAAAAAAAGGCATTAAATAATACCCGTGCTTTACCTTGTTCTGAAGAAAAAAAGAATGAAAATAAATCTCTTTTTGAAACAATTTATGATTTTTGGTTTTAAACTTAACTTACCGGAGTAGAAATTGGGAAAAAAAAGAGAACTCGTTGAAATTATGGATACAACTTTGCGCGACGGTGAGCAAATGCAGGACGTTTCATTTGCACCTCACGAAAAACTGTCAATTGCAAAATTACTTCTTATACAGGTAAATGTTGACCGTATTGAAATTGCA
Source organism: uncultured Spirochaetia bacterium (assembly GCA_964449345.1). Classification (GTDB taxonomy): domain Bacteria; phylum Spirochaetota; class CALGPD01; order CALGPD01; family CALGPD01; genus CALGPD01. Next base: position 7,563 of record CAYUYT010000036.1, read on the forward strand.
AGCGCAAGAACCTCAAAAGGCGAGGAAGACAGCGTAAAATCCATAACGGGTTTTGCAAAGGATTCCGGCTTAATTGATGCTGTTGAAATTTTAGGTTTTGTTGATAAAGGCGAGAGCGTTAAATGGATTAAAAGCATTGGGGGAAAAACAATTAACCTTTTGACAAAAGGTTCGCTTTTACACTGTCAGCGTCAGCTAAAAAAAACCCCTGATGAACACATATCTGATATTTTAAATGAAATAGAAATCGCAAAGAAAAATAAACTTAACGTTAATGTCTATCTTGAGGATTGGTCTAACGGAATTAAAAATTCTCCTGAATACGTTTTTAAAATTGTTCACGCTATTAAAAATTCCGGCATTAAACGCGTTATGCTTCCCGATACACTGGGAATCCTACAGCCGCTTGAGGTATTGGATTTTACTTCAAAAATGTCAAAAGAATTTCCTGATTTGCACCTTGATTTTCACGCTCATAATGATTACGGATTGGCAACGGCAAATACTCTTGCTGCAATTCATAACGACACTGTAAAAGGCGTTCACGTTACCGTAAACGGTATGGGCGAGCGGGCTGGAAATGCAGGCCTGGCTGAAGTTCACGCCGGCATTGTTGATTTTATGTCGGATAAAAAGACTTCAATTAACGAAAATAAGTTATACCTAATTTCTAAGACTGTGGAAATGTATTCCGGGCATAGGGTCAGCGCTAACGCTCCTATTTTAGGGGAAAACGCTTTCACACAAACCGCAGGGGTACATGCGGATGGAGATAAAAAAGGCGGGTTATACGCTTCAAAATTAACCCCTGAAAGGTTTTCCCGTGAACGTACTTATGCCTTAGGCAAACTAGCCGGAAAATCTAACCTTGATTATAACCTTAATACGTTAGGTATTGAGTTAAATGAGAAAGATAAGCAAAAAGTATTAAACAGCATTGTGCTTTTAGGGGATATGAAAAAGAGCGTTACTGCATCGGATTTGCCTTATTTAATTGAGGATGTACTTGAGCAAAGCGGAAGAAAAAAACGTTTTCAAATAACGCACGTTGCCGTGTTAACCGCAAAGGGTCTAAAACCCACTGCAACTATCTCCGTTATGTTTGATAAACATCAGGAAACTGCAACATCGGACGGCGACGGGGGATACGATGCTTTTATGACTGCTTTAAAAATTACTATGGAAAAGTTTCATATAAAATTGCCCCAGTTATGGGATTACGTTGTAACCATTCCCCCCGGTGGTAAGACCGATGCACTTGTTGAAACAAAGATTTCATGGAAATCAGGAAAACACATTTTTAAAACACGGGGAATTAATCCCGATCAGGTAATGGCCGCCATCGAAGCAACGGAAAAAATGATTAATCAAATACTTTTCGAAGGAAACATATAAAAAAAGCTGTGGTTTTTGTTTTTTTTTAATATTTTTTGAAAATTTAAAAAAATAATTTACATATACTTAAAAGTAAAATATATACTATATAAGGCGTTGAAAAATTTACAAGGCAAAGAAATAAAAATATCAGGAGAAATAATAAGCATGCCTCCTTCACCCAATGATAACGAGATAATCCGTATTAAAATACCTAGCCATCCGAAATATATTTCAAGGTTACGCGGCATTGTTGGAGAGGTGTGCGATAAATTAAATTTCGACAAGCAAAAAGCTCAAGAATTAAAACTCGCGGTCAATGAAGCAGTTAATAATATTATTCAACACGCCTACGAAGGACAGACAAATAAAGTTATATTCGTTTATTTTTATCTTTTCAAAGATAGACTTGAAGTCGCTATCAGAGATTACGGGAAAAAAGTATCCCCTGATATAATAAAAAGTCGTGATTTGGATGACGTAAAAGATCACGGACTAGGCGTTTTTTTAATGGAAAAATTTGCCGATGAAGTTGCGTATGATTTTACCCCCTCAGTAGGAACGGAATTAAAATTTATAAAATACCGTTAATACAATAATTTTCTATAATATAAAATTCGCCACGGAACACACAAAACAGATGAAAGAAGAGAAATCCCCCGGCTTTTACCAAAAATAGCTTTCATCTTATGCCTCCTTTAAATAAAGAGGGCGGAGGAAGAGAATCACCGCTGTATCTCCCTCTTTGAGTAAAGAGGGAGGACTAGTAAAAGTTTGGGCAGGGATTTCTTCTCTTCAAGTCCCCCTTTACTTGAAGGGGGATTGAGGGGGATTTGCCTTTCTTCAAACAGTCCTTTATCAAAGGGATTAAAATAGAATAAATTTACATATTTTAGCGCAAATTAGTATCATATTTATTTTAGCGAGCGCTTCAAAATGAGCTAAAATAAAAAATATTAAACCGTTTTTTATTTTTTCGTATGCTTGTGTTATGAAATTTGAAAAGTGTATGATTTACATTGATTTTATTATTTTTTTACGATTTTATAAATATATTCTTTTAATTCTTTTATCCCGAACCCGGATACACCGCTTATTTTAAAAACCTGTATATTCTCATCGATTTTCTTTATGAAATTATTGTATTTTTTTTCCGTTTCTTCCTGACTATATAGGTCGCATTTATTAAGGGCTATAACGCGGGGCTTTTCAAAAAGTGCAACGCTAAAACTTTCAAGTTCTTTTAAAAGTGTTGAATACGTATTTAAATAATCTTCATCGTAAATATCAATTACGAAGATTAACATTCCCGTTCTTTCAATGTGTTTTAAAAAACGTATGCCTAGACCGGCTCCTGTATGAGCGCCTTCTATTAAACCGGGTATATCCGCTAAAACGAATTGGCGTAAATCGTCTAAATTCACAACTCCTAAATTAGGATAAAGCGTTGTGAAAGGGTAGTCCGCAATTTTAGGATGCGCGCGGCTTAACCTAGACAATAAAGTTGATTTTCCTGCATTAGGAAAACCAACTAATCCTGCATCGGCTATAAGTTTTAATTCTAATTTCGCGTGAAATGATTCTCCCTCTTCACCTGGCTGGGCAAACCGTGGAGACTGGTTTGTTGAGGATTTAAAAAACGCGTTGCCTTTGCCCCCGATTCCGCCTTTTGCAATAATAAATGTTTCACCCGGGGTTGATAAATCGCAAATGAATGTATCCGTATCGAGATTTTTACACGTTGTGCCTATGGGAACTTTGATAATTAGGTTTTGAGCATTGTTGCCGGTTTTGTTTCTGCCTTTTCCCGGTTCACCGTTTTTTGCTTTGAATTCACGTACATTGCTTATGTTTGTGAGTGAAGCTAAATTTTTTTCAGCGTACAATATAACATCGCCACCGTGTCCGCCGTCACCGCCGTCAGGTCCGCCTTTTGGTATGTATTTTTCTCTGCGGAAAGAAACACAGCCGTGGCCGCCGTCTCCCGCTTTAACGAAAAACGTGGCCTCATCTACAAACATGGTTTTAAGTTAAACAGGGTAAACGCTGATTTGGCTTTTACTGCCACGCCAGCTTTCAAATTTGACTTCACCGTCAATTTTAGCATAAAGAGTGTCGTCTTTTCCCTTTCCTACGTTTTTGCCGGGGTAAAACTTTGTGCCTCTTTGACGAACTAAAATTGAGCCGCCTGAAACTACCTGCCCTGCAAATTTTTTTACTCCAAGGCGTTTAGATTTTGAATCACGTCCGTTTTTAGACGAGCCTCCACCTTTTTTATGTGCCATAATTTTACCTCAATTCTTCTATTTTTACGTTTTCAGGAAACTGATTTTCCATTTGTTTGAGGGACAACAAAAGCGTTTTTAATAAAACTTTTGTCTGTGTCCCTTCAGGCTTGCCTATCACGCATTCAAGCAAACCGTTTTCTTTTTGCTCTATTTTGGGGCTTGCATGAGCAACGTATTCAAGCCCGATTAAAATACCCTGAACAAGAGAACTAACTCCTGCGCAAAGTATATCATTTCCTTTTGCCGCCGGTTGTGCGTCAAAACTAATTCCACCGTGTCCTGTGATTTCAAATGAAACAATTTCATCAACAGAACCGTATTTGAAAATAGCGTGAATCATTAACCCGCGATTTCAATTTTATTTATTTGAAGCTTGTCATATTTTTGACGATGCCCTTGTTTTTTTCTATAACCCTGCCGCCTCTTAAATTTAAATACAACGATTTTTTTGCCTTTCTCTTCGGATACGACTTTGCATGTGATTTTCGCGCCTTTTACATACGGCTGCCCCACTAAAACGTCTTTTCCCGTGTTACATAGTAGTACAGAATCAAAATCTATGCTTTTACCCGGTTCAATTCCGGTTTTATCAACGAGTATAGTATCGCCTTCTTCAACTTTATACTGTGAATTTTTTATTTCAACAATAGCGTACATTTCAAACCTCTTTTATTTTCACCTGTTAATATGAAAAAAAAATTTAAATATTTTTTATAATAGTGTCAACAAAATAATTTATTAAATAGCATATATTTATAAAAATTTTATCAAACAGTTGTGAATAAATAGCAAAAAACAATACAGGGCTTAATTTCTAAAGGCAACCCGTAACGCGTTTGACAAAACCCGATACTTTTTTAATATAAGTTTCCCCTGTGATAAAATATAGGTCATTATGCCCTGCGCTTTCAACAGCGAAAATCTCTTTTTCCGTTTTAACGTTGGCATAAAGCTTTTCCCCCATCCAAAATGGGACAATAACGTCTTTTTCTCCATGGATAATTAAAACCGGTGCTTTAACTTCGTCGATAATGTCAATACTTCGATATTTTACCCCCATTATATGCTCGGGTGTGTGAAAAACTTCTTCGGCAGTAGTTAGAGCGCTCTCTAAAATCAATCCGGCTATTTTTCTTTTTACAGCGAGATTCACAGCAACTGCACTACCTAATGAGCGTCCGTGAACAACGATTTTATCAACATCTGTTTTTGTCAATGCAAAATCATAATACGCTTTTGCGTCTTTATATGTGCCTGTTTCAGAGGGCGTGCCCTCACTTTTACCATATCCTCTGTAATCTGCAAGAATTACGGAAACGTTTTTTTCATTTATTCGCCTTGCTATATCTATTCCCATGTTTGCATTTTCCGCATTTCCGTGGAAAGAAAGTAAAATCGGTGCATCTATATCTTTTGCAGGGCACCAATAGCAATGAATTTTTACGTTGTCTTCCGTATTTAAAAAAATGCTTTCAAATTCTGAATCATCGAAATATTTTTCTCTTGTAGGAAAGTAAACCATATTAACCCCGCTATAAGCTTATAGTTTGATATTAATTAACGTATATTCCTGAGCCGCTTAATTCACCTTTATCGAGTTTATATTCAAGCGCCTTTATTATTTCCATTGTAATTCTAATACATTCTTCCGGTGTTTTTCCGTCTAGTTTTTTTCGCCCTTCGAGGGAATTGTCGAAAGAAAGATTATCATCGGAATTTTGTACAACCCTGTCAATTTTTTCGTAAACTTCGGTAATAACCCTGTTTATTTTTTTTATAATTTCCAGTAATTTTACTCTAATATTCATATTTGTTTTAGATTGCCTTACAGATAGTTTGTGCAACTGATTGTGTTTTTGCATCATGGCAACGCCGGGTTGGTTTTCAATTTCATAGGATTCTTTTAGAATGTTGATGTACTCTCTTATTGTATCATGAACAGAGTTAACCTGAACGTATAATTCGTTGAATTCTTTTTTAGGGTCAAGCCGCCCCCCCTGATTATAATCAACAACGTATTTTATTTTATTTGACGTTAAAACGAAAGAATACTGGCTTTCGAATTCTTCTAATATTAGATACAAATGGTAAATTTTATCATTAGGTTGAAAATAAGATGCAGGGTTGTCTTTTGAAAATTTATTCACATCGAACGGTAATGATGAGAGTAAATCATATCCGTTTTGTACTTCAACGGGCAATATTTCTTTGTTTTCTTCTTTTTCATCTTTCTCTTCTTTTTGCTCTGTATTATCTTCATCAACGTTCTGGTTTTGCCTTTTTCTAATTTCATCTTTGATTTTTTTTACGATATACCCGACCATATCCTCATCCTGAATTTTTAAAAGTTTCGGAATAACGGGATTGTTTATAGGAATATTTGATTTTATACAATTTAAATAAGCAAGGTATAATTTATCAAAAAAAGTACCGAATAAAAAGTTTAGCGCTTGCCGGGCACTAGAAACGTTTTCGTTTATAGCCGTGCGGGAAATATTTTCATGTTTTTGCATTAAACCTAAAGCTGTTCCGATTGCTTCTAAGCAGTTTGATTTATGTGGTTGTAGGCAGTATAATTTTTTTAATACCGGCTTAATATGATTCTCTACGGAAGAAAATTTAACACTTTGGGACAAATCACTGCCGAATTTATTCCCGAACTCAACAAAGTGTTTGTCATCATACATTTTATCCAATCGAAGCAATAATTCATAATATAATGGATACTTTAGTATTAAATCCTTTTTTAAAACCCCTTCGGTCATGGATTTGGAGTGAAGAATTGTCGTTACAACGAGATTCAAATCAAGGTATTTGCTCTGTGCCGTATCTCTAAACATTTTAGCAAATGAAGGGTGTACACTTTGCCCCGTAAAAGTCCTGACTCTGCTAAAAACACTTGAGAAATACAGGGAAACTTTTCCTACTCCTTCGAAAGGGTTTTCTTTTGCAGTTTTTTGCCCTGCACTAGAGTCAACGCCTTTTTTACCTGAAGCGTATTTTTGTTTAAGCGCTTGTTTTTTCTGTTCCTGCTTTTGTAATAATTCTTTCTGGCGCTCTCTGTTAAAATTTACTTTATTTGCTTTATTTTTCTTTTCATCAACGACTTGCCCGCCACTGTCTACAAATTTATTGAATAATTGTTTTCTGCTGTCCTTATCAAGGCCCTCAATATCGTTGTGAACCTTTTTTTTGCCGAAATCACTCATAATTTAATAATATCCTTTGTAATGAACTTTGTTATGCTGAAACACAACAATATCCCCAAATCTTAAATATTTTATACAATTTTTTTTTACAAACCAAATAAAATTATATATCACCATAGTTTTCATGTCAACAATAGAACAAAATACTTGACAAAAAAAAAAAATTGTATTTAAATTTGTTTAAGAGCACATATTTAAAAAAAATTTTTCTGACAAACTTGCTAAAAAACTTATAAAATGTATCGAAAAATCGCCGATAATATTTTATATACTTTTACTAACATTTTATTATCTAGGATATATTTATGGCCTCACGAAAACTAAAACGTTTTACCCAGTCTTATTTATTTAGAAATATTGAAACTATATTTCTAATTTTTCTTATTATTACATTAGTTGCAGGAATGACGGTTTATTTTTCATACGGATTTACAAAAGCTGATAAGGAAATGCATAGTTTAATATCTACAACGGAAAACGAATTCCTATTTAATCAAATGACTAAATTAAGCGAAAAGGATTTATTAACACCGGTTAACGAGAAAGACCAATCAGGCATAAAATCCTTAGAATTTACAATATATTACATTAAAAAAGGCGACACTTTAAATAAAATTGCTAAAAAATTCGGAGTTAATTTCGATTCAATTGTCAGCGTTAATAAAATTAAAAACGCCCGCTCTCTCGTAGTAAAAAGGCCTATTATGATTCCCAACCAAATAGGTATTTATTACAAAGTACGGCGAAGCGATACAATGACTAAAATTGCAAAAAGATATAAGCGGTATAAAGTTACGGAAGACGATATTCAAAATATTAATGACCTCGATTCAAGGGATTTATTAATAGGCGAAACTCTATTTATTCCGAAAGGGAGATTGACGAGAAACCAAAGAGAAAAAGTTTTGGGACTTGAATATGCTATCCCTGTATCAGGGCGAGTTGTTTCCGGTGTAGGATATAGGCGAGACCCGTTTCACGGACGATGGAATTTTCACCCTGGAGTTGACATTGCTGCTCCTTACGGTCGGAGAGTTTACGCAGGGAAATCAGGACGCGTCAGCTTAGCAAGGTGGTATGGCGGATACGGAAAATGCGTTATTATTAAGCATAGAGGCGGATATGAAACGCGTTACGGTCATTTGGGTAAAATTTACGTCAGAAAAGGACAATGGGTTAGACGTAATACTTTAATAGGAAGAGTCGGTTCAACGGGACGTTCAAAAGGTCCCCACTTACACTTTGAAGTGCGGTTTAGAAATAAAATTATCAACCCGTTTAGGTATCACGGACTAAACCGGAGAATGTGGTGGCGGTAATCCGGTTATTTAATTAAAAAAAATCTTTTATTTATTCATAATTATTATAAAAAACATAAATAAATTTCTTTTAATAATTTTCCACTAATCTATTTGGCAAATTATGCATTTTAAATGCGTTTGTTATATTTAAAACTTGCCGTAACGTTATAAAAAGAATAATTTTTTATTTCAAGCACGTTGGTTAGGAGTTATTTTGGATAAACTTGTAATTGTCTTTTGCACCGTACCGGGAGACGGTTCTGCGGACAAAATTGCTGATTCTCTGGTCGAAAGCAAACTTGCCGCTTGCGTTAATATTATTCCCGGATTAAAAAGCGTTTTTTATTGGCAGGGCAATGTGGAAAAGGAAACGGAAAAGCTCCTTTTGATTAAGACGCTTGAGCAAAATACCGACAAAGTTTTTAAGCACATTGAGGAAAATCATCCTTACGATGTAGCTGAACGTTTGAGCGTTGTTGCTGCAAAAGTTGGAGATGATTACTTAAAATGGGCAGTTGATTTTATAGAGAAATAATATTTTGGGCAGGACAGGGTACCGCCGTATATCTTTGATATGCGGAGGAAAGTCCGGGCTGCTTAAGGCAAAAGGCCGGATAACGTCCGGGAGGAGAAATCCTACGGAAAGTGCCACAGAAAACAAACCGCCGGTTTTTCCGGTAAGGGTGAAAAGGCGGGGTAAGAGCCCACCGCTTTTCCGGGCAACCGGAAAAGGCATGGTAAACCCCCTTTGCAGCAAGGCCAAGAAGCAATAGGCCGCCTTAGCCGTTACATTGCGGGTAGGCCGCTTGAGCCGTAGTGAAAATTACGGCCTAGATAGATGGTACCATTAAACACAGAACCCGGCTTATGCCCTGCCCGTTAATATACAATAAGGACACTTTATGCATACTTTTAAAGGGAAAATAATTTTTATCGTTTTATTCGTTTTGTTTTTATTTTTTTTAGGTTGCCAAACAACGCATAAAAACACAGTTGCCTTAATATGGAAAAAAGACCTTGTCAAAGGCATTAATAACGTGAGTACTTTTGTAAACGGATATAAAATTAAAAACGATTTTTATCCCGTTGCTAAATTGCCTTCTTCCTTTTTTTATTTTGATAAAAATGGTAAAACTTTGTTTTCTTATAAAACAGAAAGCAATAATAACCGCTATACTGTCTCAAACAATTATTACGTTACCTATACTGCCAAACATATTCGAAAAACGCGTTTTACAGGAAGGTTAATCCGGCTTTATAAAAAGACCGGTGAGCCCATAATCATAAGGCAAAAAACAATTCACAGAATAAAAAAAACATACCCAAGAAACAGTATTTTAACGCGTTCTTATCCCCGTCTTTCGCCTGCCGGCAAGTTGATTGTTTTGTTTGAATCCGGGGGAATGAGTTTTAAAATGCATAACAAAGAAGGGGAAGAAATTCTTCCTTTTACTACTTATGGACCTCTTATAACGTGCTACAATTTTTCTGCAAATACTGATAATTTTGTAGTTGGATACATTAACGGCGCGCTTGCATATTATAACGCAAAAGGGCGGGAAATCTGGAGTAAAAAAATTACAGCGGGAAAATACCGCGTGATTAAATCCGTTTTTGTTTCCGATGATGGGGAATACGTTGGCGCTATTGCAGGGCTTTATTCCGAAGAGTTATTGATTTTTAATAAAAAAGGCAAAGTAATCTGGCATAGGCCTACGGGTTTTAATCAGAGGCAAAAAGTAACGGGAAGTTTTTCATCAGTCAACGCAAAACGCGTTATAATCGGGCTTCCCTCGGGCGCGGCTGTTTTATCTAATCCCTCGGGTAACCTTGTAAAAAGTTTTAATTTTTCAATAGACAAGGCAAAACACTTTTTTCTTTTCCATGCCCACGGCAACGCAAGGGGTTACACTGCGCTTAGTTTTACAACGCATAAAAAAACGCATATATTCGTTTTAAGTCCCAAAGGCGTTTTAACAAGACGCATTGACCTTCCAGATAAGTTTGCATACGTTAAGTTTTCGTCCAAAGGCAACGCATTAATTATTCAGGGCGATAAAAATATTTTGTGTTATGATTTAAGGTTGGAGGAATAAAGTTGAAGCGCTTAATACTTTTATTTATTTTTATGTTCATTTTTATAAACTTTGCAGGGGCACAATTTGAGTGGCCTCTTTCAAAACCCGTATTTACATCACATTTCGGGGAATCGCGTTATGACCATTGGCATAACGGAATAGATCTTATTGCTGGCAACCGTTATGCTTTAAGGCCACCTTCAGAATGTGAAGTTATTTTTAGGCGGGATGAAGCCGATACACCAATGCCGGATAAATTCGGCGCGGGAAATTTAATCGTTTTACATCATCCGGGTAACTTGCGCACTTTTCATTATCATTTAGAGAAAAATAGCGTAATTAAAAACGAAATAAAATTAACGCGTGATAATGTATTTGCTATGATGGGCAATTCAGGGAAATCTAGCGGACCACATTTACATATGTCTCTTTATTCAACTAAGGACGACAGCTTGTTAAACCCGATTGATTATTTTCCCAAAGTTGAAGATACAAAAAAACCAATGATCAAAAAGATTTTGTTAAAAGACCCAATGAACGATTATGTAAATATTTTCAAGGTTAAACGTATGAGAAGAAAAAGCCATTTTCGCGTTATCGTTGTAGTAAATGATATTATGGAGGGAAAAAACCGTAGTAAATCTCCGATTGGGGTTCGTAAGGTAGTATTAAAAATTGACGGAGAAACAGTAAACCAATTCCGCTTTGACAAACTTGTTTTAAAAAACCGTTCGTACAGCTTAAACGGGGACCCTGATAAAACTTTTGAAAGAACGTATATTTCCCTTCCCTATTATATGGATATGTCCGGTCTGGTAATTAAAAAGGAAAAATATAAGTTTAGCGTAATAGCAACGGATAATGGCGGGAATACTTCTTCAAAAAGCGTAACAGTTACTTTTTATTAAAATTTATGAGAAATTTATAGATATTGAGTTTCACGTTGACAATATTTTTGCTAAAAAAATCAGTATTGCTTTGTAATTTATACAAATATTCAATGGTCCATAGAAATTTGTAACGTGAATTTTGAATTTCACGTTATTATATTTTTATTTGCTTATTTATTTAAACTCATAAAACGTCGAATACTCCTGTCATAAGTACGTTCTACATCATTAGGAAAATAGCAGGCAGGGAGTTCGTTCATGCGCCTGTGGTAAGCCATACATTCGCAGCAATATCCTTTTCGCGAGCATGGTTCGTAAGTGCAGTTGCATATTTTCATATTTTTTTCATAATTTTTACATTCCATATTTATCTCCGTTGATTGAAACTTAATGCGCATTTTTTTCGTATTTATAGTGTTAGATAAATTAAAACGTATAAAAAACGCGTAATCTATAAAAAAGTTAACATAATACGGAAAAAATGTTAAATTATTTTTTTTAGATTACGATAAACATAGTGATAAGCGATTTTGTTGCGAAAAGTTATCATTGAATTTAAGGCAAAAATGGCTTATAATATTTATATAAGTTTTACAGGAGAAGGTTTTTATGCCGTCACCGAATGTTTTCGGATTATCAGGTTCAAAAATAGACTGGGAAAAGATGTTAGAAAAAGTCATGAACGCTTACAAAAAGCGTTTGGATGGTTATGAATTAACGGAATGGGAAACCCAACAAAAAATAGATGCATGGCAAATGTTCAGGAAAAAACTTCAGGAATTGCGTGCGGCAGCAAAATTTATCTATGATCCGGTAAACGGACCGTTTAATCAAATGAAAGTGGATTCCACGGACGAGAAAGCTTTTAGCGCAACGACAAACAGAACGGCGAAACCGGGAAAATATAAAATCGATGTTAAACAAGTGGCTAGCCCGGATGTTTTTCAAAGTGATGAAATGACGCAGGATAAGTCCTTGCCTAAAGCCGTTTTTACTCTTAGAAGGGGAAAGAAACAATATGAGATTAATTTTGGAGGCGGTCCTGTAGCGACTTTGATTGAAGTTATAAACAGAGTTGCCGGGCAAATTGTTGAAGCGTCAACCATAAATATTGACGGAATTAAAGTTGCTTTAGTTATAAAAGGCAAAAAAAGCGGAAGAAAAAATAAGATTTATTTTGAAAAAGCGCATCCAATGCTTTTTCAAATAGGATTGTTAACGAAAAAAGACGAAAGTTTAGCCAAAATTAATTTTGATAATAAAAAAGCATTTAGAACGCGAAAAGGCACGGTGCACGTACAGAATTCACAACTCGTTTTAACGCCGGAGTCGGTAAGCGAACACGTTTTTGATAATAATATTCGCGTTAAAGCTGGATATACAGTAGAATTTACTACGCGTTTGATAAAGGAAAATAAACACGAACCTATTAAACGTATCTCCCGGAAAGAAGACCCTCAAAAACCGGGTAAGCAACAAAAAGATGTTGAGATAAATAACGTAAACATAGGTACTATTGATAATTTTAAAATAGGTCCTTATAAAATTCATGGAGAAACGCTTAAATCTAAATTAGAAGCGCAAAAGAAAAAAGAACAGGAAAAAAAACAAGCGCAGGAGAATAAGGCTAGTGATAAAAAACCGGAAAAAAAACCGGAACAGGGAAAGGAAAATATTGATACCGGAGTATTGATTTTTAAATACGGCGGAGAAATTATAAAAAAGATTCACGTTAAAGATATTGATAAATGGAAAAAGTATTCTGTAACTCTTGATGACATAAACGGTCGTACTTTTGACCGCGTTGTTTTCGTAAACAATAACAAAAACCGCAGAGTTGAGTTTAACCGCCTTGTTTTGACTGACGGTGAAAACAGAATTCGGCCTAAACATTACGTTTCCAAAGCTAAAGATGCAATAATTAAATACAACGGAATAAAAATCAAACGCCCCACAAATAATATAGAAAAACTTATTAAGGGGGTTACAATTCAGGTTAGGCGGAGGACGAACGGACCTGAAACGCTTAATGTCGATTATGACGTGGAAAAACTCGTTAAATCTGTACAGGAATTTATAATACATTATAACAACGCCATGGATTTTATCTGGCACGTTACCCAGTATAAACGCCGGCGTGAATTAAAAAAACGTTTTGCATGGAAAAAAGAAGTTGAAAACATGGACGATAAGAAAAAAGAGCGTCTCGCTTTAACGGGTAAGCTATACGAAGGGCTTTTAGCCGGAGATATGACGGTTTCAACTATAAAAAACAAACTGCGTCAAGCAATGATGAATCCATATCCCACAACCGGGGGAAACCAAGTGAAATTTTTTACGCAAATCGGACTTCATAACGCATCATACAGCGCAAACCCATCAGAGGAAGAGCGAAGGAATTTACGCGCAGGTTATTTCCAGTTTAAAGACGAAAAATTTAAGGAAATGCTTAATAAGCAGTATCAGGCCATTAAAGATTTCTTTGCAAATGATACAGACGGGGATATGGTAAAAGACAACGGACTTTCAATTCAGCTAAATAAATCGTTGCAGTATATTGCATCTCAAAATTATCGAGCAGAAAATGGAAGAGTTTATCCCGGTTTAATTGAGAACCGTATTTCTGTTCAGAAAAGTTACCTTAAAAATAATAAAAAGCGTACAGAACGGTTTAAAAAGCAAATGCTTGCTAAACGGGAACGCATGATAAGGCAAATTCGTCGTGCAGAACAAGCATCACAGCGTTCTCAGTCAATCAGGAAGCGTTTGGAAGGTTTTCAAAATAATTCCGGCAGCGGGCGTTAATTTTTTAAAATCAATCCTTACTTTTTTATTTTAATTATTGAAATAAAATTTAGACTTCAATATTATTATGAAATAAGAGCCATTTAAAATAATTCAAATAAAATATTTAATAGAGTATTCTTCATGAAAAAAATCGTTTTTATCGGGGATTCCATATTGGATTGGTTTAATTGTGCTTACTATTTTCCTGATCTTGATATAGCCAACCACGGAATTGCCGGAGATACCATAAGCGGTGTTCTTAACCGTATCAATAGGGTACTGGAAATTAATAAACCTGAAACAATACTCGTTATGATTGGGCATAATGATTTATGTATGGGCGCAGGCATAAGTAAATCTTTGGAAAATTTTTCAAAGATTTGCAATATAATTAAGCGGGAAGGAACAAAAAACGTGTTTATTTCCGGTCTCTTGCCGATTGATTTTGTAGATAATAACACCGTTCAAAATTTTAATGCTGGTATTGAGTCTATTTCTATGAAAAACGATTTTACTTTTATTCCTGTTCGCGAGCATTTTCTCCATAATAACAACACAGCGAAAAAGGAATTGTCCGACGGTCTACACCTTACAGGAAAAGGATACGATGTTTTAGCAGAAATATTTAAGGATTTTGTTTATATTAAAAATTAACCGGTTTAAAATAAAGTGAACCGAATAAACGGAAAATTTATGAAGCCAAAAGTATTAATTGTTGACGATTCATATAGTAATCTTCAATTTTTGACAAGCATCCTAAAAAAAGAATTCGATGTAACGGATTGCAATGACGGTAAAAAAGTTTTACAGCTTATCAAAGAAAAGGATTTTGATTTATTATTAAGCGATTATTTGATGCCGTATATTGACGGAATGGAAATAACCAAAGAAATTAGGAAACTGGGAAATAATATCGGCATTATTATAATAACTAGCCACGGTTCAATTGAAAATGCAATTTTAAGTGTTAAAGCGGGTGCCGATGATTTTCTTACACGTCCATTTGAAGTAGATGAACTTTTTATAAGAATGCATATGGTTCTTGAAAAGAAAAACTTAAAAGAAGAGA
>CAYUYT010000037.1:0-8788 GCA_964449345.1 uncultured Spirochaetia bacterium
AGAATTACAAAATTGTGATAATTTTCAAAATATTTGCGTAATTGATTCTAATTTAAACAAAGAGGAATATATTGAAAATAATCAATCAAATAAAGAATTAAAAAAAGCATTGTAGATGATTATTAAACAATTATTTTGTTAACAAATTTGAGGTGTTTTGTTACCATAAAAAATAACTTTCGGTAAATTGGACATGGAAAATAGCCGCAAAAATGTTAAACCACATCTAAAAGGTTTATTATTATGGGATAACAAAAGATATCGAATGGTCTATCAAAACGTAAAAATTCACAAATCCAGTTTATAAAAAGTATTGCACGAAGCTTTCGAAATTTTAAAAATTATCGAATTGTAATACTGTTCCAATTAGGCGGGTTAGACTTATTTCCATAAAAAGCCGGAATTGATGTTTTTTTATAAGATTGCAAAATAATAGAAAAATCTAACTTTCCTTAATTACCCTCGAAAGATTCTCCGCCCGAGATAAACTTAACGTATTCACCGTTATCTTCCTTAAAACCCATTTTCGTTAAATACTTTTTATGCGTTTTATTTTGGCTTTTTGCAACGAGCATATTGATACCGTGTTCTTTGAAATACTTTTCGTATTTGCCGAATAAATATTTACCCAGTTTAAAATCACGGTAACGCGGTATAACGTAATCAGCGAGAATTTTAAGCGTTTTGCCTTGCTTTTGGCCTATGAAAATCCCTGAAGGAATAACGTTTCTAAGCAGGTATAAGGACAACGTATTTTTATCGGGTTCATATTTAAAATCAGGAAAAATTTTATTAATATCGTCTTTATAAAAGGAAATAAAATGGTTGATATAATTTGAATCCGAGTCAACGGGCAATACGCTGAAATATTCTTTAGTAGAGTAAATCTTTGCAATGTAGTAAATGTTTATGGTAAAAATAAAAAGGTTTAGAATAGCAACGGGGTAGGCGGGTAGAATAAACGCGTAAATCGCAAATAAAACCGCGCTAAAAAGGTTAAAAAGGCGTAATTTTAAAATAGAGCTCATAGTTAGGGAAACGGCAACGATAACGGATGCTAAGTAGCCAAGCCATTCAATCCACGGTAAACCTAAAAACATAAAGCCTCCTGTTTAGTTATGAAGAGTTTCGAACTCATCATAGATTTTTGAAATATCTTTACCGCAAATTGAAACGTTTTTGTATTTATCCCTGAACATTTCCGTTGCTTCGATAAAAGTTTTATGCATTATGCCGTTTGTCATTGCTGAATACGCTTCAACGAAAGCTGATAATTCGTCGGAAGTTTTTACGATTTTACCGTCTCGGGCAATCACGCTGTCATTGTTATATTTTTCAGATATTTCTTCGCTAGTAACGTCCTGAATGCGTTTCCCGTCTTTAATAACGAAATTATCAAACTCGCTTTCACTAAAAAGTTTTATGTCAGTAAGGTGCTGTTCCGGGATCAAATCGTAAATCCATTTATGTAGAAGTTCGTGTTCGAAATCTTTAATCATTTCATCGAGTCCCTCAACAGCGCGTTTAACCGGTGATATAACGTCGCGGGTTAAAACCTCGGGTAAATCATGGAAAAGCCCGGTGAAAAAATTATAATAAACGCGTTTGTCGCTTGCATCGATTTCCTTTGATAAAAAGTACGACAGCATAGCTACCATTAAAGAGTGGCCTAAAACGGATGTGCGCGGAACGCGGTGCAGGTTAGCCCATCTGTATTGATAACGTAAATCTCCGCATAAACCGATAAAACGCGTGTTGTTTTCATAAAGTTTAAGTTGTTTCATTCCTTCCAAATCGTAATAATTTTCAAGCGCATTTTTAAAGTCCTTTTCAATTTCATGAATATCGTATGCGCTTTGGTTTAGCGGCCGGATTAATTTAAACTCAAAATATGAAGCGTAAATATGCGCTGCACTTATAATGCGTTTGTTTACGTTATTATCCTGTTCTTTAAAATGTTGTTTAAAGCGTTCGTGGAAATTTTTATCAATACCTTGTAAATATGGTTCAAGCTGTTTATAAACCCATGCGTTAAGCTGTGCATATTTTCCCTTTTCCCGTTTAACCATATCGAAGATTTTTGGTTTAAGGTCGGTTAAGACAATGCGTTGTAAAAGTTCGAATATTCCGGCTTCAATAATTTCAACCCAGTTAAACCCGGGTTTATTTTCCTGAAATTTTCCAAGAAAAAACGCAATAAACATTTTGTGTGATTGTTTATCTATTTCATATAAGTCCATAGGTCTTACTTTATCGTTCCATCTAAGCATATACGATGCATCGAATAGTTTTAATATAAGTTCTTTACCAATCATTTTATCTCCCAAGTTGAAAATTAGTTTTTATAGTATCATAATAACGCAAAATAAGTCCATATAAAATTCTGTCGGTTTTATGCTCTAATTATATAGATTTTTTGAATGCGTTAAACGTAATTGTTTTTTGCCCCTAAACTCATCCACTTTAAATTTACCGCGGATTAATGCGCCTTTTTCAGATAGCCGTTGTTTGTTTTTTAGCCACTTGTAAACTTTAGCCGGAATATAAAGCGTTATGCTTCCTGTGTTATCGCGTAATTTTATAATCGTGCCGTGTCCGTATTCTTTTGAGAATATAATATTTCCGCTGATTGTAACGTACATGCCCGTATTCATTGAATAAACCGCACTAATCCCCGTTCCTGCCCCCGGCGTTGTTTCGCGTTTGCTCTCTCTGGTAGTTTTAGCAGGATTTTTTTTAACGATTTTTGCGTTATGTAGCAGTTTTTTAATTTCATTTGCATTTCTTTTTGGCAATTCATAAGTTTTACCGGATAAGAAACAATTAATAACGAGTTTATTATCTTCTGCGTTAAAAGTTAACGCACCGGTTTTACTCGTTTTTAAAACGTGTTTTACATTTTTTTGTTTTCCCGCCCATTTTTCAATATCAAATTTTTTCTTCCAGCGGGTAACGTCCGTAAAAATTATTGCTTGGGGTTTTGAGTACATTACAACACTATCTATCAGGCGTAAGTAATTCGGCTTATATTTTCGCCTTTTATAATATGGTTTTTTATAACTGGAATTTCGATTGTATCTTCGTTTATAGTTGCTGTAATTATAACGCCTTTTATAATATTTTTTTCTTTTCCACCTTCTTCGAAAATTTTTGCGTTTTTTCGGTGTAGGGAAAGTTTCGTAAGGTAAAATAACAACATCGTAAACTTTGGGATTACCTGAAAAGATTTTATCAATAGCATCTGGGTGTGAATCCGTTATAACGAGGATTTTATAACCTTTATAATTTATATGTACTGCAAGATTAGAGCCTTTATTAGTAAAACGTCTTGGCTTAACGCCTTTTTGGTTGAGTATTTTTAAATTAAGGCCTTTCCAGTTGCTGAAATTTTTATCCGCTTGTATTTCTTCTATTTTTATCTGATTTTTCTTCGTTGTTTTTAGAAAATTTACGTATTCATCAACGTATTTTTTAGCCCAGCGTTTGTTTCTTTTTATTTGTTTATTTAAATAAGCATCGCCGATTTTGTTCAGATAATTGTCAACGGGTTTTTCGTGATAAGGTATGAAAATGTTTTTTACTTTCATTACGTTGGACAATGCCGCAACACCGGCATAACCTGCATCCGGGGTTATTGCCGGTATAATTGATTTGTCTACTGCTAAAATGCCTTCTTTTCTTAGGTGGCTAAACAAAACGCGTTCACCGGTAAACGAACTGCCTCCGTTGATTAATATTGCTTTATCGTTTTCAGAAACTAAGCTTATAACCGGATATTTGCCCGCGGCATATAAAGTCATTTTGTTTACAGTATCTTGTTTTGGTTCGCATGATATTAGAGGTAGCAAAATAAATATAACGGGAATTACTAAAAATGCGACGCGTATGGAATTATATGCGGGTTTATATTTTGAAACGAGTTTATGCATAAAACTTTTAACTTCGCCTCTGAATTTGTATAAATAAATTAACAAACCTATCGCAAAATAATATCCAATCATCCACGTCATTGTTGGCTGCGGAGTAGCAGGGTAGTTAAACATATTTGCGCCGTAATACGATGCCCACATAAAACCCTGTCCCACGAGAGTAGCAGCAACGCCGAAAGGCGCGGCAAGATATGCCCCTATTCCGGGGATAAGGCCGAACAAACCAACTAACATTCCAAGCTGCACCACCACGCCAATTGCAGGAATTGCAACGAGGTTAACGAGCATACCGGCTATTGGGAATTGCCCGAAAAACCATGCGTTTAAAGGTATCATCATACCGAGTTGAATTGCGAATTGTGCAAAGAATAGGCCTCGTATTGGACCGGGAATGCGCTCAAAACCGATTTTCCAGAAAAAGGGAAACCTGTGGTTTAGGAAATTCCCCGAGAACATTAATAGTATGAAAATTCCAATAAGCATTAGAAAATTTAGAGGGTTTGCAACGATGTTTATATTTACGTTTGCAATTATGACTGTTAATATTATCCAGATAAATGCAAAAAACATTGTAAAACCTCTTAACGTTCTTTTACACCAATCCATAATAACGGGGGTAATTAAAACGAGTGATAAAACTGCGCTGAATGATAAAATAAAACTCGCTGCAAATAAAACAAGAGGGTTTTGAATAAGGATAACGAGAGTTGCAACACTGATACCAATGTAGAACGCTTTTTTAGTAGAAAATCCGAAATATGCTAACGCTACAACAGCAACGGAGTTCATAATCGCGGCGCGGATTGTTGAAGGTCTGGCTCCTGTTACAAGAGTGAAAATTAAAAGTATTAAAATTATCAATGGTGCGTAATATCGCGGGTTCATTCCTATGCTTGATAACAAAAGAAGAAAAAGTATTGTAATAACGCTAACGTGTAAACCGGATACCGCTAAAACGTGACCGACTCCTGATTTTCTGAAAATAGTTATTACTTCCTGCCCTTGAAAATCAATATTGTCAAGTGAACGCTTTGTTCCCAAAGTTGAGCCGGATAAAAATCTGCTTGCCGGGTTACGTATGGTTTCTTTATAAGTTCTTAGAAATTGTTTTTTCGTTGCAAGAGCAATTTCATAAATTAAATTGCCTTTTGTCTTTTTTAGAATTTTCACGTCGTTAATGCCGCAGGATAATTGCGTTATATAACCGCTTTGCCGTAAAAATTCCATATAATCGAATTCGCCGGGATTTTTAATTTTGTCAGGAAAAGTAACTTTAGTTTCAACTTCAATTTTGTAACCGTAGGCATCTAAAGACATTACGCGTTTTATTTTTTCAATTATTTCTTTGTCGCTAACTTTTTTCCCTTTTTTTGCAAAATAGACTTTTAATAAAGCTTCCTGGGGCTCAACCTTAATCCATTTATCTGTTTTATGATTTTTTATCTTAAAAATTCTGATAGCAATATCGCCTTTTGTTTGGCCGCGCATTTCCGGTTCGCTTGAAACTCTTGCTTGTACTGTGATTCTTTGGTCTTGTTTCATATTGCGTAAAACGTATTCTGCGCTCCCTTTTTCAGGACCTGATAAAACGGAAATTGTGCGTAAATATCCGAAAGGTAACGCAATTAAAAGCCCGGCTAATGCGACGAAGAGCTTTTTGCTTTGTTCCCATTTCATCTCCTTTTTAAATAAAACGTAGCTCCAGTAAAGCCCGCCTAATATAAAAGGAAGAAAAATGAAAAAGGATATTTGCGCTTTAATTTGTAAAGCCAGAAGTATTCCTATTATAAAACTTATTGCTAATGATAAAAAACGCGTTGTCATCATAACGGCTATTCCTTTTTATTTTTCTCTTTTTCTGCTTGGTTTTCTTTATCTTGATTTTGTTCCGGTTCATGGGTTTCAGGCATATCCTCAATCTTAACCTGTGGAAAAAAGTTTTTATTACTTTTAATAATATTCTCACGTTTGAAATCAGGGTGGAATATCATTAAAATAATACCTATAACTAATGCGACAATTACAGTAATTAGCAAAGCTAAAGCGCCTTTTTGCTCTTTTTTGCTTTTAATAGATTTATCTTCAACTTTTTTAACATCTATTCCGCTTTGGTTTAATTTAAATTTCATATAATCAACGAATTGTTTAAAGTTGCCTTCATTAACGTAGCCGATTAATTCTTTTGGATATGATTCGTTAGCTTCCGGCCGGCCTACTGCCGCTCCTGCATGCCCGCCATCTCCTTCACCGCCGATTTTAGGCATAATTGTACCGAGGTTGAGGGAATAATCTGCCTGATTTAATCGCCGAGCAACGAGAATACTTGCACCGTAGCAATAAAATATATAATCCGAATCGGGAAAACTTTCTTTAAAAAACGAAACGGCTTTTCCCGTTGTTATTTTTGGCTCTCCGGGTTCTGAATGTATAGCAAGGGCCATTATAATTTTAAGCGTTTTTGCTTCCTTTTGTTTTTCAATGTCTTTACGGGAAACAGGAACATCACTGCCGTCTCCTAATGCTTTACCGCCGCTTGAAGCCAAATCTTCTGTTTCAGGACGGTCAATGTGGATATAAAATGCATTGTTTAAAAGTTTATTTTTTATGCTGTCAAAATATTCATCCCATTCTTTGGTTATATCTAAAAGGCCTTTTTGTTCTAATAATTCCATTGCGTTATTATCATAGATTGACTTTACCAGCAATTCTGCAAGTTCTATTTTACAGTAACCGCCTTTAATAAGCCCGGTTAAATTTAAACCGAGTTCGTATCTGTGAGTAACGAAATCTTCGCTGTGTGCGGCTTTTCTAAGTTCTTTAGCACCGTCGCAATCCCAGCTTTCACCCTGTATTAAATTTTCATAAACCATATCCGCGCCGCATTTATGCTCGAAAGTCTGTTCATCGAAATCTTCGTCTTGATTTTCTCCGCTTAAAGCGTAAAAACCGATTAACTTTTCTTTTTGCAGTTTTTCAAAAGTTGCAACCTGTTCGTTGTTGAAAGGGTGATGGTCTTCAAAACGCTCTATAATTATATCGCGTTCGGCAAGATAACGAACATCGCCTTCCAAATCAGGAATAGCTCCTGTGGGAAAATCCGCCATTAAAATATCCGCAGGGCCATAAGCGGTTAAATGCCTTAATCCCTGGTGATAATTAACGTAAACGTAACGGTAATCTTTTCCGTAAACCAGTTCTTTGCCTTTGGATTTTGCGCGGCTTAGAAGCCAATAAGTGTAAAACGTTGCGCTGCCCACCGTATCCATATCGCCGCCGCTTTCATGCATATCGCGGATAGATTCTAGTAAAAGAGTCAAATCGCAATCCTCTGCTAATTTAGCGGAAAATTTCTTGATTTGTATTCGCACCTGCTCTTCAATTAACATTCCGTTTTCGTTATCAATGGTTTTTTTTAATTCCGGCAGGGTATCAAAAACGTCTTTTAGAATTTTATCCGCTTCCTTTTTAATTTGTGCATGGCGTAATTTTCTGTCTGTGAATGCAGCGGGAATTCCAAATTCAGCAAAATTATTTAGCAGGGATGATTCCTTAAAAGAAGTGCGTTTTTTTATTTCATTTTCGTCAAGCTGGGTTTGTTCAAACGTACTTTCTAAAAAACGGCTTATTATAAGTTTCTGAAAAGCAATAATATATTTATCAGGTTTGGGTTCGTTTAAAATTTTTCGAATAACTACGCCATGGTGTTGCGGGACGTAATATGCGTTTTCATACCAAAGACATGAAAAATTATTGATTTCAAGCAACGTATCAATTGCTTCGGAAAATGACGTGCCGATTCCGTGAATTACAATGAGCTTAGGCCTATTCATTTTTTTACCTTTATAATTTTATATAGATCTTAGATGGATTTTGCCAATAATCCCCATTTGAAATTTAAATAATCAATTTTAAAAGACAAAAGAAATGATAGCGAAAATGCAACTTTTAAATTTAACGAAACATTATGGTAATATTTTTGCAAAATATGTCAATTATTGTAAGAACAACGTCTTCATTTACCTAAGTTTTGCTTTTTGAAAATTGGGAATTCAGACAACGAGTTTTTTTAAACTATAACGCATATTACCTAATTTACCGTTAGCTTTTTGCATAAATTCGGTATTGTTTATATGTCCGCCCATTTTTTTGATAACGTCAAAGCCGCGCTTATCAATTGCTACTGTATCTTGGCTTAGAATAAACGAATTGTATTTGAAATTAGGGTATCCACTAGGACCGCCACGGTTTAAGCCGAATAAACCGTCAATTATAAAAAGCGTTGGTTTGTTGCGGATAGGATAAAGTGAGTTTAAAGAAACAAGATATGGATTACAACTATCCCCGTGCAAACCGTATGCGCGGGAAACGCTTCCGTAATGATTTTTCATTGTTAATGTTACATCAGCGAGACCGTGATGTTTTAGTACGGCAAAGTTAACGAGGTAATCAGTGTGTTGTAATAATATTTTTGAAAGCTTTTGCCTGCTGTCATGAACGGTATAAGAACCGGTAAAACCATAGCCATCTGTTTCATTAGCAATAACGCGCACACCGTTTGACGAAGTATTGATTTTGTAACCCGCGTATTTTAGTTCGCTTTCTTCTCTATCCCAGATGATTATATTATTTGCCGGAAACACTCCTCCGTCAACGCGTATTTGCGTTATTATGTCGCAAAGCGCATAAACTGCTTGGGGGTGTGTTGGGCAAGAGGAGTTAATTGTGTTAATTTTTATTGAAATAGTTTTGTTTTTATTAATGCCTTTAAATATTGTTTTCAGTCCTGCAGCGGCATCATTCATGCCGGTTAAGCGTTTTATTCCGCTTTCAAGCATTGATTTACATACTTGCCTATCAAT
>CAYUYT010000037.1:8798-14506 GCA_964449345.1 uncultured Spirochaetia bacterium
GCCGTCTGTTGCGTTTTTGGAAAATACTTCAACAACGGCGCTTTTGTTAGAAGTAAAAACATCATAAGGTAATAATAAAGACGTTCCGGCAATTGCTCCCTTTTTAATAAAATCTCTTCTCGTTATCTTATTTTTAAAATCCATTTTTGTCTCCATAATAGGTATTAATCTTTATTATAGTTTTTAGGTTTTCTAAAAGTCAATAGAGCGCAGGAAAAAATTATCGAAATTTTACTTATTTGCATTTAAGTGAGTACAAGTTTTCAAATTTGTAAATTTATCAATAAAAATCCACTTACAATTTATTTACAAAATTCGGCCAGGTGGTTTTTATGGCGGCTATATTTTTTATATGCAATTAATCATTGAATCCAGGTTAAAGCGTTTTATTATATTTTTTTTTTTATATTTCCCTTTTAACTTTTTATAAATAATTTTGTCTAAAAGTTAAGAAATATTTTGGACTTGTTATTAATTATGTTAAAAAAAATATATATAATTCTATTCACTATCTTATCCATATCATCTTTTTATAATTGCAAAAAAACAAAGCAAAGACGGTTTAATAGGCCATCTAGTATTCCCGTTGAAGTTATTCGAGTAAAAAAACAAAGCATTAAAACGCGTTTATTTTTAACCGGTGATATTAAGGGGATTGAAGAAGTTAATATTTATTCGTTTGTAACCGGCATACTTAAAAATAAATATGTAACAGAGGGGCAACGCGTTATAAAAGGACAAGCCCTTTTTTCCGTTGACCAAACTATCAGGGGCATGGATATGCGCGATTACGTTATTCTTAGTCCGATCTCAGGCGTGATATCAGGTATTAATATTGATACCGGAGCGCAGGTTATGGCTAACCAAAGTGTTATTGCTAGTGTTGTTAAAACGCGTTTACTTAAAGCCGAAGTATATGTTCCGGAAACGGAAATAAATAAAGTAAAAGTAGGAAATGAAGCTTTAGTTAAAGCGTCTGCCGCCCCGGGGAAAGCATTTAAGGGTAAGGTTTTTAGAATTTCTCCTGTGGTAAATGTAAATAACCGAATGGCAAAGGTGGAAATTTTAATACCTGAACATGGAAATTTATTAAAAAGCGGGATGTTTGCGGAAATTGAAATTTTTACCAGCATTATAGAAAACAAAATTTTAATTCCTCTTGAATGCGTTATTTATGGGGATAATATCACTTATATTTTTAAATTTAATAAAGAAAAGAAAGTAGCTGAAAAGCATATAGTAGTTTTAGGGAAAAATTATTCAGGGCGCATTGTCGTTAAACGCGGATTAATACCCGGAGACGTTATTATAAGCAAAGGCAGCTATGAAATTTTTGACGGCTTTCCTGTGCACACCGTAAATAAACAAAAAAAGAAAAACAATACTCAAAAAAGTAAATAAATGAGGTAGCTATATGAAGATAACGGGAAAAATATTGAAAAAACCCCTTGTTATCAAAATGATTTCCATATTTATAATTATCATAGGTTTTCTAAGTTTTAAAACTATCTCCCTTGAAAAACGTCCTGATATTCAAATACCGAAAATAATAATTATGGTACCGTATTTAGGAGCTGAGCCGGTCGAAATTGAAGAACAAATTATTCGTCGCCTTGAAGAAAGATTAAAAAAGATTCCCGACTTAAAAGAAATTACTTCATACGCTAAATTCGGAAAAGCAGTTATTAGAATGGAATTTGACCTCGATGTTAACATTGAACAGGCAAAAATGGACGTTAAAAACGCTTTTGATGAAGCCAAGCCAGAAATGCCTGAAGGTATTGAAACTCTTGTGATGAAAGACATTGATTTGGCTGATAAACCCGTTTTATCTGTTTCAATTTATGGAGACACTGTTAATTTAAGAAATTTACGTCTTGTTGCTGAAAATTTACAAACTATTTTAGAAACCACAAAAGGTGTTTCCGAAGTAACCTTGTACGGGGGGTATGAAAGGGAATTTCAGATAAGGTTAGACCCGTTAAAACTTAAGGCAAATAATCTCTCAATTAGCGAAGTCGTTGCATTTATTCAGAATTCAAACGTAAGTTTAGCCGGCGGACAGATTAACCTTCGTAATAAAAATTATCCCATAAAAATTTCCGGTAGAATTCGCAATATTTCCGATTTCAAAGAAAGTATAATTAAATATAAAAAAAATGAAAATAATCCTTCCGAATTATTACCCGTTCGTTTAAGTGACATCGCGACTGTTACAGACGGTCGCGCGGATGTTGACACTATTAGCCGATATAATGGATTGCCGTGCGTTAATTTAAGTATAAGTAAAAGACGCGGTGAAAATACTCTTGAAATATCTAAACGCGTTAGGGAAAAACTTAAAATTTTTGAAGAAAAATATTTAAGTAAATCAAAATTAAAATATGCAGTTATTGGAGATGACTCAGAAGCCATAATCCGCTCTACAAATGATTTGTTTTCTTCTTTGTGGCAGGGAGTTTTAGCCATATTACTTGTTCTGTCTTTTGCCATGGGAATAAGAAACGGGTTTATAACTTCCCTTGCAATACCGTTTTGTTTTATTGCAACTATGGCGGCTTTATACTTTATGAATTATACTTTAAATACTTTGGTGCAATTCGGGCTTATCGTTGTAATCGGCATGGTAGTAGACGGCGCTCTAGTTGTAATGGAAAACATATACCGTCATAGAGAAATGGGCAAGGATATAAATACAGCTGTTATTGACGGAGTAAACGAAATCGGAGCAAGCGTAATTACATCGGATTTAACTACAATAGCAGCTTTTATTCCTTTAATGTTTATGAGCGGAACTACAGGGAGATTTTTTTCTTATATACCTATCGGGGTAATTGCAGGATTAACAGCGTCTTTATTTTTTGACCATTTTATTATTCCGATTTTAGCGGTTAAGTATATGTCGGATCCGGGTAAAAAATTAAAATTTATAAAATTGAACCCTAAGAAAAATAAACGTCCTTCATTTTTCAAATCAAAAGTAAATGATTTTGTTTCAGAGCTAAAGAAATTTTACAGCAACGCAATATTATTTGCGCTTAAACGAAAAGTATTTATTCTCATTATTACAATAGCATTATTTATAATAAGCATTATTATCATAAATACAATACCGAAAAGATTTTTCCCCCGGTCTAATGAAGATAGAATGCATATGAGCATCAGTCTTTCGCCGGTTTCTTCAATTGAAGAAACTGATGCGGTTATAAAAAAAGTTGAAAAAGGGCTGCTTGAAAAATACAGAAAAATGAAAGTTATAGAGCAGTACGTTGTTAAAATAGGTCAGCCATCTAATGTAATAAGCAGGGGGGTAGCAAGAGCAGGGGAGAATACCGCAAAGATTACCATAGATTTATTTGGAATTGATAAGCGAAAGAATTTTCCTAACCGAAAATTAATGGGAATTTTTAGAAAATTTACAAATAATATTGCTGGAGCAAGGTTTAATATCGAATTTAAACGCCGGCGGCCTTCTTCAAAATCTCCCGTTAACGTTATGATACTTGGCGAAGACATACGCATATTAAAAATGCTTTCAAAAAAAATACAAGCCGTTATTAGAAAAAATATTCCAGAGGCAGTTGACCTGGAAGATAACTATGGAAACAATATTCCACAATTTGAAATTAGGATAAAGAGAACAAAAGCAAATCTACACGGTGTATCTGTAAAAGACATTGCAACGACTTTATCCGTTTTTTTTAACGGTAGAGACGTTTCTGATATTTATTCTCAAGGTGAAAACGTAAAAATTCGTCTTAAACTTGAGGATAAATATGTAAAGAATACAAACAGTTTAAATAAAGTTTATATCTATAAAACAGCAACGGGAAAAATGATTCCTTTAAATGTGGTCGTGGATATAAATATTGTACCGGGGCTTCCCGGCATTATCAGGGAAAATATGAAACGCTCTATTGCAATATCGGGTAATGTTTTCGGTAAAAGTTCTACCGAAGTTATGATTAGCGTTAAACGTCTTTTGGAAAAATATCCTTTACCGCCCGGCTATATTTTTGCTTTTAGAGGTGAAAACGAAGACAGGGAGCAATCTATTGCTTCACTTCGCATTGCTTTTGCAGGCGCAATAATCGTTATATTCCTTATCATATCCTTACAATTAAACTCTGCTTTACAGCCCGTATCAATACTTGCAACAATTTTGCTTTCTGTTATTGGCGTTGCTTTTGCTTTATTTATTAGCGGCTCGCCTTTCGGAATAATGGCAATGCTTGGAATGGTTTCTCTAGCAGGAATCGTTGTAAATGATGCTATTGTATTAATAACGTATATTAATCAGCTTCGGAAAAGCGGATTATCAAGAGAAATTGCTATACAAAAAGCGTGTAAAATTCGGTTTAGGCCTATATTATTAACCACTTTTACAACAATCGCAGGGTTAATGCCACTAGCAACGGGTTTAGGCGGCTCTGACTCTTCATACTGGGGACCAATGGCCTGGACAATGATAATCGGTCTTTTATTTGCAACGTTTCAAACACTTGTCGTTGTGCCTATTGTTTACTCGTTGCTTGAAGATTTATTTTCATATTTGCGTATTAAGTTTAGAGCGTTGAAGATAAAATTAGTTAACTTATTTGCTAGTTTGTTAAGGAAATTTTTTAACCTTGAACTCAAATATGAAATAAAACATAAGCAAAAAGACAAGGATAAAACTGAAAAATCTATAACGGATGAACAGGATGTATCCGGTACAATTCGATGAAATAAAAAACCTCCGGCGCAAACCGGAGGCATCTTTACTTCATAATTATATTTACATTGTTTTTATTTTTTCTTTCTGAAATAATCAACGTATTGTTTAAATTTTTTTCTTCTTTGTTTCCAGATTCTTTTGTTAACGCCTTTTTTATAACTTATATTATTCATCAAAGTCATAATGGGTTTTACAAAATCTTTATAATCTTTTGCTTTATAAAGCTGTCTCCGCCATTTAATCCGAATTATCTGCCATTTACTTTTATAAATACTCCAGCTAATGTATTTCTCCATATAATTTAAAGCGTATCTTGCATATCTATAATTTTTCATTTTATTAACATAAAAATCTACATACCTTTTATATTTTTTCGCAGAGCCTTTGTAATCTGCCCATTTATTTATACTTTCTTTTACCGTGGTTATTAAATACTTAATTTTTTCCTTATCGCTTTCTTCTGTGTTACTTTCCGGTGACACAGGTACGGGAGGGTTATCCGGTTGTGAAACACCGCTTCCGCCGGATTCGTTTAATGCTTTTCGGATTAAACTATCTTTTAACCTAGCTGGATGGCCTTTAAATAAAATTTTACCGCTTCTGGATATTAATAATTCATGCGGTATTCCACGGAAGTTATAATTGCGTTGTATTTGAGAGCGGTATTTGCGCCCGTCCACCATAACGTGAAATCTGTACCCTTTACTTTGCAGCATTTTTTTATCACGGGACTCGCCTCCCAAACCAACGGCAAAAACAACGAGCCCGCGGTTTTCATACTTTTTATAAAGCGTGTTCGTTTTTGGCAAACTTCTAACGCAAGGACCGCACCAACTTGCCCAGAATTTAAGTAAAACGACTTTGCCTCTGTATTTTGAAATGGATTGCGAATTACCGTTATAGTCTTTAACGTTTAAATCCGGTGCTGTATCTCCTACGCTTTCTGCGAAGACAAAAGCCGCTGCAAATATAACTATCGTTATAATGATAA
>CAYUYT010000037.1:14516-22430 GCA_964449345.1 uncultured Spirochaetia bacterium
ATATTTTACTCCCTAAATTAGTGTTTAATAAATATTCAGTAATTATAACACATTAATTGTTTTATTTGGTAAAATATTTATCTATTTTTAAAAAAAGTAATATGAATAAGTATTAGACTCTGAAATTTAATTTTGATGTGAAATTTTGATAATACACAGACTCTATACTAATAATACTTTAAATTTTATGCAACCGACACTTTAAAGTGTCGGTTGAAAAGCAATTACAATATACAATACTTTGATTTTAAAATCACTTTAGTATATCTCCCCCTTTAAGTAAAGAGGGCGGGTTTTTTTTATACGTTGTGATTATGAGATTAAGATAGCTAGCCGTAGGGGATTTCTCTTCTCCTCAAGTCCCCCTTTATTCGAAGGGGGATTTAGGGGGATTTTCTTCTCTTCAAGCCCTGTTTTATCAAAATCAAAGGGATTAAAATAGAATAAATTTTTATCTTTTAAAGCTAATTATTATTAATTCGTATATCTAAAATATCTCGGATTTTAACAAATTTTAGGATAAAATTTCAGAAAACAAAGATACGGTTATTTTTAAAATTAACCATATCTTCGTTTCAATTGGGGGTATTAGAATATAAATGCAATACTTTGTAACGAAATCCTATTATCGAATTATAGGCGCTCCGCCTGAATCCGTTCCTTCCGGCATTTCATCTGCAGGTTTCATACCCGGTTCGGTTGTTGGTTTTGCCTTATGGCTTTTGCCTTTATTATCACCGGAAAAAACGTCAAACGAATAAGAGAGCATAAAACTTATTCCCCACATAACGTCATCGCCTGCGGGAAGGTAAGTGTTTTCGTCCTTTCTTTTTATGTAATAGTTTGAAGGGAGATATGCTCCGCCTTGAAAAGACAATGTCAGGTTTTCCCAAACTCTGCCGTACACCTGAAGCTGTGCTTCCGTTCCCATATAAACGAAGTCTTTAGTCTGGAATAACGGCATGGCTGATATTGTAAATATCCAGTCTGAAATTTTTATTTTAAACTGGATATTACCAAAAGTTTTACTCACTGTCTTGTCTATAGCTTTAGGCGGATCATATTTTGCATAATCTCTAAAATGATATGCACTCACATAAGGTGCAGGAAAATACCCTTTATTTGCATATAATAATAAACCGCCCATTGACAACGCTTTCATATTAGCATACTTGTCGCCGAAATATCCGCCTGTTATTAACATGTCCATTTTTTTATTAAAAACGAGTTTTACATTAAAGAACACCGCAAAGTCTTTATAATCCCGCCTTCCCGTATATTGATAATCGCGTCCATAAGAAAAAGCCCCGGTAATATCCGCTTTGATTTTTATACCGGCATCAAATTCTCCAAGGTAAAAACGCATTCCCCCGTTTAAGAGATAATCGTTATCAGCCTGATTAATTTCGTTTGCACCGCTTTGAGACCTGTCAGCGCCGCCGTCTGAGTTTGCTCCGTATTTAACGTAAAAGGCAAAAAACTTGAAACCAAAAGTTTTTGACGTTGCATAATCGAAAACAAAGCCAACGCGGAATGACGTTCTATTACCGTCAAAATCTTTGATTTCCTTCCCGTCTGTTGCTATTGAAGAAAATAAATAAGTATCGGGTTTAGCCGCAATGCCTAAAATATCAGCCATAACCGTTAAAAACATATCACCGGATAAAGAGATATTTAAAACCACAGCGTCAAGAATGTCGTAGAAATAAAGCTCTTTTTCCGTTTTGCCTAAACCGAACCTCTGCCGTCCGAATACGATATTAAAACCGTCACTTATAAAAAGTTTAAAATAAGCGTAGCTAAAAATAAAGCTGTTGCCCCCGTCATCCTTTCCTTCAAGGTTGTCGTTACCCCAAAATCCCGAACGGTACATTTCAAGAACGAAAACGCTTCGGTTGAAGGATTTTTTCAAAGAAAACTCGATTGTCGCATACATAAAATCAATAGCATCATCCGTGTTTAACCTGCTATTAGATTTGTTGTATTGATACGTTCCGTAATCATAAGCGAGAAAATCTGCATTGTCGAACATGTAAAACTCGTTAGAGAGCTTTATTTTTAAATAGGAATCAGTGTCCTTTTTAAAAGGGTCGTCTGAAAAAGCAGACAACGCCTTAGGAATTATAAAGAGAATCGCCAATGTAATTAAGATTATAATTTGTTTTTTCATTTTGAGTCCTTCAAACCTCGTTTTATCTTAGTTTTGTTTAATCATTTCCAATTTTTTTTTATTTTTCGCCTGTTGCGCCGTATCCGGGTGAACAGAAAGTTTCACCCGCGTATGCTCCGCCTGCAGCGCCTACGTCATTAGTGCTTGTAATCCATGTTCCGCTTGAATTAAGTACCATTGATTTGTTCGGCGGTGACGAATCTTCACCTGCATCCCAGCCCCCGCTTGGATTACACGTATCAATTACAGTGGCTCCAACCCGTAGTTCAAGAGTATCTCCGGTATTAGCGAAATTAATATCACCAGCGTCTACAACGTATTTAATACCGGAAAGAGAATAAACACCGAATAAATGCCCCGTATCATTGAGAGCAAGCATATATTCCCCGGGTATTAATGTTTCATTGTTAAAACCGGAAATGTCATTTTTCTTTGTCCCGTCATCGTAATAATCAACATTATTCATTCTGATTATTTTACTGCTAACGTTTTTAATTTCAAACCATTCATCGTTACCTTCATCCGTACCATCATGATTTGTACCCATCCACATAACTTCAGTGAAAATAATATCTCCGGGTGATGGGTCAGCTGCCATTAACGTAGTTTTAGTATCAGAATTGCCTGAATCTCTGTTCGTAACAGTTACGCGGTAGTAATAACCCCCGCCCCCAGCAGCATAATCATAATCCGTTCCAGTGTAATCTGTCTGTGTATCAACTGTAGTCCATGATGATGAGTCAAGGCTGCGCTCAACTGTAATGTCTACGTTAGCAGTGAATCCCCAGTTTATGTTTAAATGAGGATCGTTGCGGCTTAACGTTATGTTTATTGTTGCCGGACCGAAAAGTTCGGTTTTTAAGTAGTTTATGGTTTTAGAAACATCTGGCCCGCGTAAAATAATTACAACGCCGTTTTCACCGTGAGTTCCCGGGTCCATGGGTCCATTGTCCCCGATTCCGCATGGTATTGAGAAAAGCGCAACGGTATCGCGCGTTCTTTCGTCAACGTCAACGTATTGTATGCTTTCTCCTGACTCAAGAAGATTATCATTCATAGTTAAATTAAGAGCGTATAAAAACGTAAACTTAATTTCCCTTGTAACAGCTATCTGTGTTATAAGTTCTGGAGGTGTGCTTGCCCCTGTAGTATTATTATAAGTCCATATTTTTCTCGTTTTACTTGCGGCAACATCTGATTCAAAATCCATTTTAAGTTTGTCTGCGAATTTAAAATTTTCTTCAAAAAAGTATGCTTTTTGCGCTGCATCCATGTATTTCCATAATTCCTTAATACGCCTTTGTCCGCTCCCTGAATAATGCGATACATATATATCAGAAGGGGAAAAAACTATTGCCATTTTATAATTCCCGCCCGCGTCTTTAAACCAGTTACCATAATCAGAAACAGTAGTCCGGGATTTATCATCGCCATTTAAACCGGCTTTAAGTTGATTGTATTCAAACATTAACCTGCTGTAAAAAGCGCCCGTTCTTATTTTAGCGTAATACATTGTCTGCGTTCCGCCAGCATCGTGCTGTAGTACAATATATGCATAAGCATTATTAAAAACGAAAAACTCGTAATTGTTCGTAGTGGTTTTTTTTATGATGTTGCCAAGCGGGTATTCACTGAAATTTGCCGTATCAGGCACAATTCCATATGCACCGGGTAATGAAGCAATTGCCGCTTTAAAATTTCCAACACCTTTTTTAATCTCTAAGGGGTATTGTGTATCCGGTGTTTTAAAATCCACAATTGCGCATGATATATTAAAAACGAGTATGATTAAAATTGCCAGTATTGCTTTTGCGTGTAATTTTTTTAAAAATATATTTACTTTTTTCATGTTTCCTCCGAATTGAAACGCTTTTATGGATTATAAGCAGGCACTCTGTATGCCCACCGCGCCATTTTGCTAATATCCTGTTTAAACGCAGAAACAATGGGTCCTGCGTTTTTTATAAGCAGAAAATTTTCATCGTTTCCGCCGCCAGCACCGGATACACTGAAGTTCATTGAACCTAATATTATTGTGTGCCCGTCTATAATTATTACTTTATGGTGTAATATTCCCGATTCACTGTTTTCCCGTTTTTTTACAAGAAAGTAGTCTTTTATTTTAGCCCTTAATGATTCGATTGCTTCGCCTGAATGATTTTTTTGTGAATTATAATGGCCTTCATCCTGATAAACCTGAACCTTAACACCTCTATCATGCGCTTCCTTTAAACGGTACATTATCCATTTGTCAGTAAAAGAAAAAGAAAGTATAATTATTTCTTTTTGTGCCATAGCTAAATGAGGCAAAACAACGCGCCCCATTGCGTTTGTATAATCAACGTAGCTTCCGTCATCAGGCGGGTCTGGGTTTTTATCCCTTTCATCATCCTGACCTGCTCCTCTGCCTCCGGCGTCATAGCCGTTTCCTTCTCCCGGAACAGTAGGTAGGTCATTTTCACACCCTCCGTAGGGTAGATAACAATCGCTATACGGTGTAAAATACGGCCATATTTCGTATCTGCCCACTTTTATTCCCGGGTCTGTATACGCTCTCATGCCTGCGGGGCAAAAACCTCCGTCATCTTTTGAATTTCCAAATTTGAGGTCTGTATACATGCGTTCAAAATCCTGTTTGAAAACTGCAACAAGGGTAGGGCTTTTAATTAAAATCATGTTATTAAAATGCGTGTTCATCCCGTTTGTTAGGTTTGTTGAACCGGTGACTAAAAAAGTATCATCAATTAAAACGTATTTATTGTGCATGATTTTACTTGAATTTCCGAAAACAATGTAGAAATGATGCTCCAAAAGTTTTGCCCAGCCGGATTCTCCTTCGGAATCAAGCTCACTTACTAACCGGACACGTACACCGCGTTCCTCTTTTGCCCGGATTAGAGCGTTAACCGTTGCTTCATCTCTAAAACCGTATAAAGAAATATCGATTGTTTTTTTTGCGTTGTCTATTGCCTGCACTAAAAGGTTTTCAAAACACGGGTTAGAAAAACATAGTTTTGAAATTGTATCCTGAGTACCGCTTTGTGTGGGGGCAAAATCAGTAATCGCACATGAATTCGTTGCGTATGATATGGATAAGATTAAAACGAAAATACCTAATACTTTTTTCATAAATACCTCTTACGGTAACGGATATTTATGCAGCAGGGAAAATGTGAACAAGGATAAGTGAAACCCCTTAAACTACAACCACAGCCGTAAATCTGAACATTGTTTTAAAATAAAAATTTTAAAACTTCATTGGTATTTTAGTGAATTTATATGAAAAAAATGTTACCAAAAAATAAAGATTAGGTGAAAATGCAATAAGTGTTGAGAATTAAAAGACATTGTAATTAAATGTCAAGTTTGCCTAAATATGTGTAGTATTCATTACTTTGCTTGTAAAATTTTAATGCAGACTGAAATACGTTGCAAATCTATTTATCTCGACATATTACAAACATCATATCAAAACGCGAAAATTCCTACTATCGGGTCGTGGTCGCTGTTCCTTCGCCGTTCGGGGAAATCGCTGTTAAAATGAATAACGTCAATTCCGCGGTAACGCCTTAACATTGCACGGCTAACGAGAAACTGATCGATTGTCTGTGAGTTCCCCCTGTGAATGTAAGTGTATGCCCTGGCTGGAGTAAGTTTATTTATTAAATTCGTTAATCCGCTTTTTTCGAATATTTTAATAGAACGGGAAAAAGAGAAATCGTTAAAATCACCTAACACAACCACGTTTGCGTTTCTGTCTTTAGTGAGTAAGTTTTTTACAAAGTCGGCTACAACACTTGCTTGTTTGTAGCGTTCCCGTTCGCTTCTTCTTTGCGGCGGCTGTATGCTTCCGAATAAAGGCGAATCCCCTCCGCGCGCTAAAAGGTGCAGGTTTATAATAAATATTTTTTGTCTTCCGAAAATAAACTCACTTACAAGAGGTTTTCTGCACTGTTTAAATACGGGGTTGCCGGGCTCTATTCTTCCCGGATTTGAGGAAAGAGATATGCCTGCTTTGGTTTTTATTATTTTAACGGATTTTTTGCTTATATCTTTTTTTGTAAACCTTACCCTGTCTTTTCTAAATAAAAATCCCACTCTAATATTTGCACCGGGAATACCTCCGCTTGAATTAGGGTAATCCGGTGTAAAGTCAACGTAGTCGTATAAAGGTCCTCTGTTTTTTCGTATTGCATTTATTAGCCCTTTAAACGTTTCCGATGCGTCTGTATTACGGTTATTCGTACCGCCTTTAATCCCGTTATTATCCTGAATTTCCTGTAAAGCAATTATATCCGGGCTTTTTAATCCGTAAACAACGTCTTTAGCAATTCCGTTAATTTGCTTCTTATTAACAGCGGATAAGTTATAAACGTTATACGTTGCTATTAAAAGGCGCCGTCTTGATGCGCGGAAACGGCTCGTTTCCCTCCTTGCCCTGCCTCTGATTCTTTTAGGAAGTTTTGTCATAGTAAGGAGTTTATACATACCGTCGTCATAAGTTAAAACACCGATGACATTTCCTTTAAACCTGTCGCCTGTTTTTAGATAACCCATCCATTGCTTTGTTAATTCCGTAGAAAGCAAAATACGGTTTGCGTTGTAATTATTTTTCGTTATATAGACTCCGCCGTTGGATGTCCGGTTTTTTATACCTTTTCCGTTTCCGGGAATCATAAATATTTCCCTGCCGAATCTTTTAGGCGGGGTAACCACTACGGGGTTTTGAATTTTAACGATCATTCCTTCCATGCTTTCATAAAAATCAATCGCATCTGTTTTGGGATTGAACTTTTTCAGCCCGTCATTATCAATAACGCGGGGTATATTTTTCCCGCCCGGGCCTAATAAAATTGAAACCGGGATTTTTCTATTATGAGCAACGACTTTTACATATTTAGCCATAATTTGCGTTAGATGAAGGTGTCCTTTTTTTCTTGCGTACTCTGAAACTTTTCCCGTTACTTTTACAAAATCACCAAGTTTGACTTTTGCGTAACGCGTGAATACGAAAATACCTTCGGACGTTGCCGGGTCATTATCCGGCTTGAAATCTTGCATATAAAAACCGAATAAGCGTTTTTTACGCATTAGTACTGCTGTAACTATACCGGGTACGTATTTGACGTATTTACCTTTGTATTTTGAAATGTGGGATTTCTGCTGGATATGGTGTATGCGGGGATAATCTTTTTGTTTGTACGCTAAGGTGTTTTGCGAAATTGTAGTTAGAAATATTATCAAAATGATTGCCGATATTTTACATATTTTCATTTAAATCTCCGTTTTAAAAAGATGTTATTTTTTTATATATAACACTTTGTTTTTAATTTCAATATTTTTTAAATAAATGTCCAAATTTTTTTAACTTAATATGAAAATAATTTAATACATATATTGAAAATCTTGCATAAAAAAATAATTAATTTTTTCTACAAAATTAAAACGAAACCGTATCATCAAATTTTCCTTGCGTAAAGCATAGATGTAAAACTTTCCCCAACGTATAAAATAAGGTAATTAATAAAATGCTTCTATGTTTCAAAAAATCAAAATTAGAATGGCAACGTATAATACTTAAATTTTTAATTTGGATTGATTAGGTTGCATTCGTTATAAATAAACACGGGTGCTATTTGTGGATAAACTAGAGAATTCCTAGAGGCTGGCAGGAATTTAATTTTTCATTATTATACTAAAGTGATTTTAAAATCAAAGTATTGTATATTGTAATTGCTTTTCAA
>CAYUYT010000038.1:0-21977 GCA_964449345.1 uncultured Spirochaetia bacterium
ATCTCTGCCGTTATCTACCGAATACATTTGATAATTATTGATTGAAGTTTTTTTCGCTTTAGCCACCTCAACCATGAATTTATTATAAGCTTCCGTATCAAAATTTCCCGTTATACCCACAACGAGTTCCTTTGCGTTTTTAATTCCGAAAGAAATTACAACTCCTGTAATATCGTGATAAATGTCAAACCCCATTTCCTTTAATTCGGGAATAATTTGCTTAAATACTTTCTCAGCTTTGGCGTACCCCTTTGAAGGTAGTAAGATTTTAAGATTTTGTAAGAACATATTTTCAACAGCAGGTATGTTAACTGAATTAACGAGTTTTTCGTAATTTATATGAATAATACCAGAATGCTCTGAAGGTACGTGAGATACGGTAATATCCCTTGCAAAGAATGTAGAATACCCTATGAAAATTATTGATAATATTAATAAAGTTTTTTTCATTTTTTTTTACAACCTCTTTGAAATAAATTAAGATATAAAATATAACACCTATAAAAGTAATTATAATCACAAAATTCAGCTACATCGAAAATTTAATTTATATTATTTAAAGAAAAATATTTTAAATTCGTTTTTTTGGGTTTAAATATGTGTATAATAAAAAAAAACAAAAAAATTAATAAATTATATTTTTTTTTACGACATTATATATAATAAAATTAAAAATAGGAACGCTCTATGAAAAAAATTTCAATTTTTATATTCATTTTTTTAACGGCACGGATATTTCCCTTTAAATTTGAATTTAATGACAAAAAAAATGATCGCTACATAATAACAACGCATACCATACAAACTCTGCTCATTAACAACAGAGAAATTCTAAAAATAGATATGAGGCATAAAGGCGAACTGCTCGTAGTTAATAAAAACAGGGATAAAGCATTAATTCAAGGAAAATATGATTATTATCAGCGCCCGATAGGCGATGCAGGCCCTTACAGGGCAAAAAATACCCGTAGTTATAAAACGCGTTTTACCAGAATACCCAGGGGGAAAATAAAAGTTGAAGAGGAATTTTATTACCCCGTTGTCAGAAACGTTCCTTCTTTCCCGAATAAAGATATTAAAATCGGGCAAACATGGGAAAAATACGGAATTGAATCACAGGACTTTCGTAAACGCGGATTAAAAGACCCGTATAAATATAAAATCCGCGTTTTTTACCGCTACGTTAAAGACACGAAAAAAAATAACCAGGAACTTGCAGTCATCGAGTTTTTTTACTACGTCAATCAGAGAACTGAAAACCCGATTATTTACGGTTCAAGAAACGGTTTTATTCCTTCAAGATTTTTCGGTTTCGTTAAAGGAAAGTATTACTGGAATAAGCACAGAGGGTTTGCTTCATTTTATGAAAGTGAATATGACTTCATTTTTGTTAACAGAAACGGCACAACTAACGAATATAAAGGAACAGATAACGGAAAAATTATAAAAATCCGTAAGATAACGAAAAAAGAAGAAAAAGATATTGAAACAAAAATCCGTGAAAGCGTGAACAAATCAAAAATTCCCGTTGAAATTACAAAAGATAAACGAGGGCTTAAATTAAATTTCAAAGGAAAAGTATTGTTTAAGTTTTCCAGCTACAAATTAACAGGCAAAGCGCTTACACAGCTAAAAGACGTTGCAAAAGTTCTAAAAACATTGCAACAAAAATATCCCGGTATTGAATTCCGCGTTGAAGGCCATGCCGATGCCTTAGGAACGAAAAAGAGGAAACAGTTTTTTTCTGATAAAAGGGCAAAAGAGGTGGCGAAGTTTTTAATTAAAAACGGCGTAAACCCGAATAAAATATCTTTCCGCGGTTTTGCTGATAAAAAACCCATTGCTCCTAACGCAACGAAACAGGGCAGGAGCAAAAACCGCCGTGTGGAAATTATAGTGGAAACGAAGTAATACACATTCTAAAAAAATTAACCATGATATGCAAAAACGCGTTAATCAAATAATAATATAATTAATAACGCGAATTTCGAAACATGTATTTATAGTAAATATATTGATTTTTTATTATCAATAGAGGCGGCATTGGCTAATGTTGCCTGTACAATGTGGGCTTTTTCTTCTATTTTCTTCAAGCCCCCCTTTATTCGAAGGGGGATTTGCCTATGGTAAAGGCCTCCTTTATCAAAGGGATTAAAATAGAATAAATTTTCATATTTTAACGCGAATTAGTATAATACTAAAATATTCATTGATACCGTTTCGCTTTAATTTATAGTGACAACGAGTTATTAATTAGAACGGAAATAAATTGTACATGGATTTTTATTTATATATCTACAAATTTTAAATTTGCACTCGTTTTTTGTTGAAAACTTGAAATGTAAAAAAATATATACTATAATATAAATAAACATTAATAATTAAAATACCATTCAAAATTTAAAATTCCTCCAAAAAACATAAAAATTTCTAGGGGAACATCATGTGTAAATCCAACCTTTCACTGTTACTTATTTTACTATTCATAGTAACGTCTACTGTATACGGAGCAAGCAATAAAAATAAAATTAAAACAAAAAAGTACAAAATTTTTATTTCAGATTTCAAACCGCAAAATATTGCAAAAAAGCATTTATATTTTGCAAAAAGCATACCTAGAAG
Organism: uncultured Spirochaetia bacterium; assembly: GCA_964449345.1. Lineage (GTDB taxonomy): Bacteria > Spirochaetota > CALGPD01 > CALGPD01 > CALGPD01 > CALGPD01. Next base: position 2,623 of record CAYUYT010000038.1, read on the forward strand.
TATCCGGGTAGTTTTAAAGCGAAAGCATGAACTCGTTTATAAACAAAAAAATCCCGGAGCAGAACAATTAAAAGAAAAGGGCTTTGACTTAATAATCAAAGGGTGGTTAATTCAAAAAAAAGGCAATTTTGCAGTTGAATTTTTCGTTATTAACCTTCAAACAAATTCTTTAATTATTTTAGCAGATGCATCCGGATATGCAGACAGGCGGATTTTTGATTTAATTGACACTATCGGAAATAATATAATTAATATTTTAAAACAACCAATGGGAAAATTAAGAAGCGACCCAAAAATTGTGAGTATTAGTAAAAAGGGAAATATTTCAAAAAAACAACTAAAAGGCGCGAATTTATCCGGGAGAAATATGCGCGGGATACGCATAGCTAATACGGATATTTCCGAAGCAAAATTCAAAAAAGCAAACTTAGAAGGTGCCAGTTTACGAAATTCCAACCTAAAGAAAACGGATTTTACCGAAGCAAACTTAAAAGACGCTGACTTGCAATACTCGGATTTGTCATTTGTCAAGTTTATAAATACGGATTTAAGGGGTACTGATTTTGAAAACGCAATAATATATAAAACGAATTTTACCGGCGCAAAGATGGATTACATTGGAGATGTGAATATCGGTTTTATGGGTTTAAACGGGGCTTACGGCTGGTTTCTTGCTGAAGGCAGGATATACAAAAACTTTTTCCTCGGCGCTAGAGCGGGTTATTCTGCTGATGAAACAAATTCAGGTGAAAAATTACAGGTTATCCCCGTATATTTAACAGCAAAGTATTATTTCATAGACAAATCAATTTTTTCTAATCCCTTTTTGAGGTCTTACATCGGAATTGGCCTAGGATATAAATTCCCTATAAAAGGCGATATAAAAGGATTTAACAGCGTAGTATTTGCCGGTGTTGAAATATTCATTGCAAACACGTTTTCTTTCTTTGCGGAACTAAGCGCTGTATATAATCAAGTCCGAATAAAACCCACAGGAGGTGCGGGCTTCAAGTTTTATTTACCCTCTATTTCTACACCTTCTGCTGATGAAAAACGCGTTATATCTACGGTTACGAAAATAGAAAGGGAACAAATTCAACAAGAAGGACAAAAAACTCAAAAAATAGAAAACAGCAGTTTTAGTTTTATCGGTATAAAATTCGGCGCAGGCATGAGTTCATTGTTGCAAAAAGCGGATACTGAAATCCCCGAGGCCTTAAAAATGGGGCCGAAACTTTCTTATTCTTTCGGAGCAAGGTGGTTCTTATTTCCTGACAGGAAAATAGGCGTAATTGCGGATATTGAATATGTGAACCTAGGAGGCAAACAAAGTTCTGACACTATAGAAGGCACAACGCATTTAAGTTATGTATCATTTAACGCTTTATTCGGCTTAATGTTTTCTGAAATATACTTCGGGCTTGGCATTTACGCAGGCATCCCCGTTGGCGCTATAGCAGCGTATGAAAAACCGGATGAAAATGAAATTGACGTATATGAAATGTATAAACGCGTTGATTTTGGAGGTATTTTTACAGCGGGGTATATGTTTACTTTTAGAAAATTTAAAATGTTTGTAGGAATTGATTTCAAAATGAGCATACTAACAGCGTACAGGGAGCTTGAAACAGTAGCAACACCGGAAAATTATTCGGTACGCAACTGGTCGGTAACGGCAACTATGGGGTTCGGGATATAGCCCCGTTAAATTCCCCTTTAATAAAAAAGAAGAGGGAGCTACAGCGGTGATTTCTAATCACTGCTAATTTTAAGGAGAAAAACAAATGAAAAAAAGAATTACGTTAATTTTAATTTTACTAATCATAACGGGGCTTTTTTCCGGTTGTAAGAACCTCTTGTCACTTTACACCGAAGCCAAACCGGAAGGCCTTGAAACTAAAGGCATGTTCGTTGCCGTTGGAGCAAACGGTACAATACATTATTCAAAAGACGGGATAAACTGGTCTTCAGATGCAGGGCCTGGTGGTAATGATTTGTATGGAATAGGTTTTGGCAATAATAAATATATTGCAGTTGAAGTAGACGGAACAATAAGTTATTCAGATGATGGAAAAAATTGGATAGCAATATCGCCTGATGCTGCTGGTAATTTGCATAATGTAACTTATGGTAAAGGGAAATACGTTGCATGTGGTGAAGACGGCGCCGGCAACGGAGGTATTTATTATTCAAATGATGGAATGAATTGGTCTGATCCTTTGTCAATATCTACTTCTACACCCTTACGGGGAATATTTTATGGAGGAGAAAAATTTGTAACTGTTGGGCCGGGCGGTGCAGTTCACTATTCTTCTGACGGCAAAAATTGGTCAGGAAATGTTGGCCCCGGAGGGACTGATTTATATGATGTAAGCTATGGTTTAGGTAAATTCGTTGTCGTAGGCAGCGATGCTATGGGAATGAACGGAGAAATTAATTATTCTAAAGATCTAATTAACTGGACAAACGTAGGGCCAAATTCTTGTTTTTATGGTGTTTGCTATGGAGATGGAAAATTTATAGCTGTCGGGAAAGATGGCTTAATTCATTATTCATCAGACGGAATAAATTGGTCTGGCGATGTAGGCCCTGGTGGTGGGGATAATTTTAGGAGTGTTGTTTATGGTAATAAGAGATTCGTTACCGTCGGACAAAATGGAACAATTTATTATTCTCATGATGGGATAAATTGGCATGTCTCGAATAGCCCGACATCTGAATATTTGTATAGGCTGACTTTTACAAAATATAACATTGAATATCCCTAAAATCTTTCCTTGCTAGTTTTTTAATACTAAAAACTGCCTAATTTAAAGGAGAGCAAAAATGAAAAAAAGAATTACGTTAATTTTAATTTTACTAATCATAATGGGGCTTTTTTCCGGTTGTAAGAATTTTTTGTCACTTTATACTGAAACCAACCCCAAAGGCCTTAAAACGAAAGGCATGTTCGTTGCCGTTGGAGAAAGTGGCGTAATATATTATTCAAAAGACGGGATAAATTGGACACAGGCTTCAGCGAGTTATAATTTAAATGGTGTTTCTTATGGCAAAGAAACTTACGTTGCTGTTGGGCATGATGGTTTAGGAGACGGCTACGTTGAATATTCGAGTGATACCAAAATATGGCAATCAATTTATACCGGTACTGATGTATTACGGGATGTAGCTTACGGTAATGGCAAATTTGTTGCGCTTTCCGATGTTAATTTATTTTATTATTCTTTTGATGGAATAAGCTGGCAAACAGCTTCAAGCAGTAGCGATGACTTAACAAAGATTATTTATGAAAACGGAAAATTCGTTGCTGTAGGCGGTAGTATTGGTTCACCGGAAATATATTTTTCTGCAGACGGTATTAGTTGGCAGACGCCTACAAATATGCCTTCAGGCACACCACCTATTGAAGACGTTGCCTATGGTAATAATAAATACGTCGTTGTTAATGGATTAGGAATATATTATTCAGAAGATGCTGATAATTGGTCAGCTGATATAGGTATAGGAAGTACTCTAAGAGCAGTAGCCTATGGTTATGATAAATTCGTTGCCGTTGGAAATTCCGGCGTTGTTAACTATTCTTCAGACGGAGTTAATTGGTATTCAACTTCTGCGGGAAGCAATAACTTGCAAAGTGTATGTTATGGAAACGGAAAGTTTGTTGCTGTTGGAAACAGCGGAGCTATCTATTACTCTTCAGACGGAATAAACTGGTCTGCAAACGTTGGAACAGGAACCGATCATTTACATGATGTAATTTACGCTCCTCATTACAACGCGGAATATCCTTTGCCGTAAATCTAATCAAATAACTGGCTTTTCGAAAAACCTTCAACAAAATCTTTAATTACTTTTTCATCATTCGGTTTAATTTCAATGAATTTAATTCCAAGCCCAACGCCTAATTCCTGTTTATCCGTTCTTAATATTTCCCCTGTCATATTCGCAGACCTTTCGTCAATGGTGGCCATAATTGACAGGTGAACACCTATTTGTAGAAATTTCAGCAGATAAGCATCATAAACGCTAATTTTCATTCCTCCTCGGGAAATATTATCAACGCGAATTTTGGGTTGGTCTTCATCACCGGTTTGAAACAATGTATTTTTGGTTAAAGCTTCGCTTATAATATCCCCAAGAGCTCTTAAAAAAAGAACATTTTTTTCAGTAAATTTTTTATTTGAGTTGTAATGGTATGATGAGTATATATGTCCAACAATATCGCCGAATTTAAAAATAGGAACGTAAATATAAGAAAGACGGTTTAGGGATTTATCTTTTTCCATCAATTTAGCCGCGGCATCAGTTATCTGTTTTTGATTCCACCCTTGATTTTTAATTTTATGTTGAAACAAAGCTCCGAAAGACATATAAAAAGGCGAATTGTATCCTACCATATAGTTTCTAACATCGTAAGTATCCTGAATAAACAAGGCCTTTTTGTATACTTTAATTGTTTTTTCAATAATATTCATTTCTTCGTCTTTTTTATAAAACTTTATTTCACTGTTTGAGCTAATTTTTTTTACTTCTTCTAAAACTGCTGCAAAAATTTTTTTCACATCGGGAACGTCTTTATTTAATTCGTTGTAAATATTTTTCATAAATAACGGCATATTAGGTTGAGGTTTATTCTGCTGTCTTTGCGGAGATATAACGTTAAATTTACAAGAAACATATTCCGTTGCTGCCACCCTATTATATTTGCGTTGCGCTCTTCTAAAAATAACGTTAGGAGTTTGCGCGTATATTTCGTTAAACCTTGTGGTTTTATTTAATTTTAATTGTCCGAAATAAACATATTCTTTAAGCAGGAAATAAAAGTTAACGTATTCCTGTTGAGTTTTAATATATCCGCCACAGTCTAGCATAAGCTCGTTTTCCTTTATGCGCAGAACCTTAACGGAATACTCTTTTAATCCTGTACGTAAATAAAAGGGCAGTTTATCATGAACGAGTTGCCTGATTAATTTTAATATATCCTGTTTGGTTGTGATTTGTTTCTGTTCCATTTTTTTTATAATAAATTTAATTTACAATAAAATAAACACGGGATAAAAAAAATATAACTTTTTTAAAAAAATATCGCATTTTTTGCAGATTAGGAACGAAAATTTAGACAGATATTTATAATTTATTAAATAATCAGAAATTATGGATACAAAACAATGCTTGAAAAAAACATACTTAATATATTTTTCTTGACATAGTTATTATAATATTCTATTGTGGTAAACAATGCGGTATAATTTAAAAAGCACATTTGAAGAAGTACATAATTTTGAAAACACATTGGAACAACAGCTTGATGAATTGAATTTAAACAAACGAACTATGTTTAATATTCGTCTTGCATTTCACGAAGCCATTATTAACGTTATTCAGCACACTTATAAATTTTCAAATGATAAACAAATCGACATTGATATTGATATAAACAACGAATGTTTTGAATGTTATATTTATGATTTTGGGAAAAAAGTTTCCCCCGACCAGATAGTACCGAGAAAAAAGAAAGAAATTCAAACTAATGGCTTAGGCGTATTTCTTTACAGTAAACTCATGGATGAAGTAGAGTTCAAAAACACTAAAGACGGCAACGTTTTAAGAATGAAAAAATTTTTTAAAAATACTGATTTTATGCAATAATTTTTATTATAAAAAGAGGAATAAATGAATATTTCTGTTGAAGAAAAAAATGATATACGGATAATAATATTTAACGGGGAATTTAGTGTTTTTTTTCAGGATGAAATTGAATCCAGTATTGATGAAAATATTAAAAACGTTTCACCGGATAAACTAATACTCGATTTATCAGCTGTTAATTATTTGGATTCCTCGGGCATTTCAATGATTGTAACTACTGCGCAAAAAATTCGAAATAAAGTCAACTTAGCTGGGTGTCAGCCTAACGTTAAATACGTTTTAGAACTCTCAGAAATCGGCGAGATTGTTAATTACTACGATAATTTAGATGAAGCAATTAAAGCTCTATCCTAATTAAATTTTAACTCTGTTCCATAAAAAAATAAACCTCGCCGCACCAATATTGAAAAAAGTTATCCAAAATAAACGTAATTTTGAAAATTGCCTAATTCGTAAACAAAGGTTATTATTTTTAAGCCAATACACTTCCATGAACACTAATACTAAAATTTGCTAAAATATGGTATTTACCACTGAACCAGGGAAAAATCCGAAAGACTAAGAAAGAGAAGTCAACTGCAGAGGGCAAAAAAGCGCACAGAGGAAAATCATCTCTAGCCCTTGTTTAAGCAAAGAAGGGAATTAGTAAAACTTTGGGTATATATTAATTCGATTCTATGTAAATAATATTATCAGTACAGAGGCGACAATGGCCATTGCCACTCTACAATGTGAGCTTTTTATTCTTTTTTCTTCAAGTCCCTCATTATTCGAAGGGGGATTTGCCTATGGTAAAGGCCTCCTTTATCAAAGGGATTAAAATAGAATAAATTTTCATATTTTAACGCTAATTAATATAAAACCAAATTAATCAATAATTTTTCTATTTTGAAATTCACGTTTTTAATAAAATAATCAATTTATAATAAAAATTTGATTAGCAGGAGTTTACCGCCGGTCTATCCTGCCAAACATCCGTTTAAAATAATGAATTAAAACTAAATATAATTTCTATTTTTATAATTAATGCAAAGCACAGGCATAAAAAAAAAGAGACAACCCTTTTTTTATTTATGGCTGCCTCTTAGGTAGGAACGCTACAATAATTGTATCGTATATTTATAAAATCACATTAGCAATTTTAATTTTTTTTGCAATAACTTTTTAGACCTTTTCTTGTTAAGAAATTGATGATTTGTTAAGTTTATTTAATAAAAATATTGGCGGTTTAAGATGAAAGTTTATAAAAATATCATAGATATTAAAAAATACGTTCTAAAACAAAAGAAAAAAGGCAAGACTATCGGACTCGTTCCCACTATGGGGGCATTGCATCAAGGGCATTTCTCTCTCGTTAAGAAAAGCGTAAAAAAATGCGACATAACTATAACGAGTATATTCGTTAACCCAACGCAATTCGGAGAAAACGAGGATCTTGACAAATATCCCCAGACCTTAGAACAGGATATAAAAAATTTAAAGAAACTTGACGTTGATGTGTTATTTTTGCCGAATAATGAAATCATGTACCCGAACGGATATAATACGTGGGTTGAAGTAAAAGAATTAACGAATAAATTATGCGGAAAATCCCGTCCAGTACATTTCCGCGGTGTTACAACAGTTGTAAGCAAGCTGTTTAATATCTGCCAACCTGATAAAGCGTATTTCGGGCAAAAAGATTACCAGCAAAGCGTTGTAATTAAACGTATGGTAAAAGATTTAAATTTTCCCGTAAAAATTAAAGTTTGCCCTATTGTCAGAGAAAAAGACGGGCTCGCTTTAAGTTCCCGAAATAAATATTTAAGTCCAACGGAAAGGCAAGACGCGCTTGTTTTAAACAAATCACTTAAAAAAGCAGCAGAAATTATAAAAACAGGAGAAGTTAACGTAAAAAAAATTACGGACGAAATAAAATCAATAATAAAGACTGTGCCGTGTTCGAAAATCGATTATATTGAGATCGTTGATGCGCACACTCTTGAAACAGTTAAACTCATAGAAAACCACGTTGTAATTACTCTTGCAGTTAATATCGGACGAACGCGTTTAATTGATAATGCTATAATTAAAACTCATGGGTAAAAATGACACACTTTCAGTTATTTACGTGTAATTGTATAAATCATAAGCAATTAAATAGAATCTTAACTTCCGGCAGTGTCATTATGGCCTGATTATTAACATATATTATTTTTTTCATTACCGTTTTTGTATACCATTAACCCACAAATACAGCAATAAAACAAATAGACATTATTTTTTATATGCAATTTTGATTTCCTATTTTTTTTATAATTTTAATATGGCCGTAAGTATTATTGCAATAGGCAATTAGGACAACCATAGCGATTAAAAATACCGCATATTTCAAGATGGCACAGTTTTTGCTTCTTATGTTAACTTAACAACGCATTACTTAGGAAATGAGGATAAAATGAAAATTAAAATAAAAATTAACAATATGAAAAAAAGAATTATGTATAAAAAAAATCAATATAAGACAGGTTTTCTTTTTGCCGTTGCCGGCATTAGTTTTGTTATATATTTCGGGGCGGTGAAAAATGCTGCAGCTGAGATTGAAAAAAATCAATCAATCAAGAAGATTAATCCGGTATCGAGTATTCATCATAAGCTAGAATATTTATTTAACGGAAATCTTGCACGCGTTAACGCTGTGATTAAATACAGCGAAAAAAACAACATTAACCCGTTACTTATTGCTTCGGTTATTTTTGCGGAAAGTGATAACCGTAAATATGCTATATCCAGAGTAAAAGCTCGCGGATTAATGCAGTTAATGAAACCGACTGCTATTCTCCTTGCAAATGCAATGGGCAAAAAAAAACTCGTTGTAAATATATACAGAAACCCGCGAGTTTTATACGACCCCGAAGTTAACATCATGTTAGGCGCTAAATTTTTAAGGGATTTACGCGGAATGCACAAAAACTGGAATCAAACATTACACGCTTATAACGTGGGACCTGTTGCATTTAAATACGGGAAAAGAAATCATTCATACGTTAATAAAATTATGAATTACTATAACGACTTTAAAAAGATGAATATTGAATATATTCATAAAACGTATAAACATTATTTATCATATATTTACCGTAAAAAAATGACCCTAGTGGTTATGAAATAAACTAAAACTGAAAATTTTCTTCATTTTGAAGACACTCCAAAGTCCGTCTGTTAGGCGGGCTTTTTTTATTTCAAATTTTCAATATAATCAAAAAAATCAATAATTTTTTCCCCGCTCATGACAAATAGGCCTGTTCGCGTTATTTTAAAATTACGCCAATCACCGTAAACCGTATCAAGTAATGCTCTGGTATCAGCGCCTGCGTCATGAATCAATTCAAATTCAAAGCCGTTAGAAAAGTAACGCGATATTTTTAAAACATCTTTTAGGGAAATTTCTTTGCCGTTCTTGTTTACTATCATTTCGCCCTGTGCAAAAAGTTTAATTTTTGAAATATCAAAAACGTTTTCAATGCGGTAAACGCTGTGATTAATTGTTTGCTGAGCGCCTTTGATTTTTTTCGTTGTAAACATAACGCGTTTAATGTAAATTCCGGGCGGCAACGCGTTATTTAATGCATGGATAATTGTGTTATCCTTTTGGTCTTGATAAACCTTTAATATTAAATATTCGCATTCTGACGCAAAACCAAGCGGTAAGGTGCCGGGTAATTGCAGGCGCGGACGCGGATTAAATCCTCTGGTAAAAACAGCGTTTATGCCCGAACGTTTAACGGAACGGGTAAAAACATTCATCAAATCCCTGTGTCCCGTAAAAATATCCGTTTTTTCAAATTGAGCAACGAGATAGTGCATATCCAAAGATTCTTGATTTTCACCATACTCTATTTCCATGCTATCCGGTTTTGCGTATTTATGCTTTATTTTTTCGTTACAAATTCCACAATACGTACAGCTTCTTCTGCAATCCGGGGTGGGTTTCAAATTCTCTGCACTATCAAAATCTTGTCTTAAAAATTTTTCATCAACAGTCTTATGATATTTATGCCAGGGAGCATTATCTCTGCTTGCCAGCAAAGACTCACGCGAAATCCCAAAATTTTTTAAAGCTTTAATCCATAATTCGTAATTAAAAAATTCACTCCAGGCATCGAGCTTTGCGCCATTTTCATGTAAATACACTAGCACATTGGAAAAATTTTCCCCTGCACGTGAAAGGAAACCTTCAATCTCGCTAATTTCTGGATCTTGATATTTTATTCTGACATTTTTATATTTTTTTGCCAAAGCATTTATCAAAAAATCAATTTTATCTCTTGCCTTTTCTTTTGTAAGTTGTTCGTTTAGTTCAAACGGAGTCATTGGCTTAGGAACAAAAGTGCCTATGTTAACGTTTAGTTTAAGCTTTTTGTATTTATTAATAATTTTTTCAATTAATTCTTTAATAAAAACCTCTTCCCCTTGTCCGAAACCAATCATAAAATAAAATTTCAAAAGATTCCAACCTTTTGAAACGGCATAACTTACTACGCTAAAAACTTGTTCTTCTGAAATGTTTTTATTTATATAGCATCGTAAACTTTCGCTTCCTGCCTCTATGGCAAACGTAAGGCCTGATTTTCTAACCCGGCTCATTTTAATTGCGATTTCGTTAGTAAAACTATCAACGCGCATACTCGGCAAAGCAACGTTAACGTTTTGTGGGGAGAAAAAGCTATCCATTTTGGTCAATAGCTCATTTAATTGTGAATAATCGCTCGCGGATAAACTTATCAGGGTTATTTCATCGCATCCCGTTTTTTCTATCATAGTTCTGGCGGCGCTAAAAATTTTTTCAACCGAACGCTCTCTTACCGGCCTGTAAATAAAACCCGCCTGACAAAATCGGCAGCCCGATGAACACCCTCTTGATATTTCAATGGCAACCCTGTCCTGTACTACCTGTATAGAAGGAACGGGAAAATCATAAACTGCATCCAGCTTGTCTAAATCCGGTTCGATTCTGTGATTTACAACTTTTTTCGTTATTCCCGGGACAAAAACGCCATCAATTTCAGATAAAGCTTCCAATTTATTAAGTTTATTATCAACTTGTAAACAAATTTTAGAAATTTCAACAATAGCGGTATCTGCCTCACCGAATACAAATACATCGAAAAAAGGTAAATATGGCAACGCATTAGCAACACCGTTTCCGGAGCAAATAATTATTGGGTGATTTTCATTTCTATTTTCTCTTTTAACGGGAATATCCGAAAGCTTGAGTATATTTAAAACATTGGTAATGAGTATTTCATAAGGTATTGAAAACCCTACAATGCCAAAATCCTTTACCGGTGTTTTAGTTTCAAGAGAAAAAAGGGGGACATTATTATTTATTAATATCTGTTCAAAATCCGGCCAAGGGTGAAAAACGCGTTCTGCGGAAAGTTCATCCTCTCTATTAATTGCAGTATACAAAAGTTTAATTGCAATATTACTCATACCTATTTCATAGATTTCAGGAAAAACCAATGCAAACCGTAGGCGTGATTTTGTAAAATTCTTTTTTGGAACACCAAATTCATTACCTGTATACCTTGCCGGCCTTTCTACAAAGAGCAATTTTTCTTTTAGTACTTTTTCAATCAGTTTTTGCGATTTATCCATCAAATCAAATTCTTCTTCCGTTTTATTAATATTAAGTATATAATTATACAAAAAAACTTACTAAAATTTGTTTTTTTTTTAATTAAACACGGTATAATGATACGAATTTATATCTTAGGTGTTTGTTATTATGGGGAATTATATTCTTTATTTCAGAGAGGTTTTTATGAGAAGATTATTTTTTGTCATTTTGATTGGTGTTCTTTTTTTTAGTTTAACAGGGCCGGAAAGTTTGATGTTTACAAGCGGAAGAAAAGCCGTGGCAATTTTAATGTCTTCTTCCGGTAACGTAAAAATATTGAACAGCAATAACAAATATTTGCGGGAAGGAAACAGGTTGACTAAAGTTTATCCTGACGAAATCGTTCTCACAGGGGACAAAGCTAGTTGTGTTGTTCTTTTTAGAGACAGAAGCACTGTTAAATTAAATTCAGATACTAAAATACTATTAAGCAAAGTAAATGTAAAAAGCGGGGACAGAAAAGGATTAGGCGTTTTGAAAGGCGGAGTTTTTATAAGCGTTTTTAGAAAAAGTGGTAAGTCAAACTCTTTTCACGCTTTTTCCCCTACTGCTGTTGCCGGTGTCAGGGGAACGCAATTCAGCATAAACGTTGCAGACGACGGGTCAACGCGTTGCTCTGTACAAGAAGGTAGCGTTGCGTTTGGTAACGAAAAAAAATCCGCTGTAGTTAATCAGAATAATTATGGTGAAGTTGAAACAGGTAAATCGGCAAACACGGGAACTATCAACCGTAATGCAGTTGAGGAAGATGAAGTTTGGAGAAAAAAACGTAATATAGAAATTTCCAGAAATCCATCCGGATCCATGAATAAATTGGAACGCGAAGCAAGAGAAGTTAAACAACAAAATACGCGCACCTATCAAGAAACGAGACGAATGCGCGGACAACAAATTGATAAAAATTCCGCTTCAAAAGTTATCCGCCTTGACTATGAAGCATCGAAAAACACAGCTCGGGCACGGGCTATAAAGGAAACTGCTGATAATATGGCCAGGAAATACGGTAACCGCCCCGGCGTGCGCACAAAAGCAAAGCAAATTCAAAGGCACACTAGCGCAGTTGAAAGGCAAATAAAAGTTATGGACCGTTTCATATCACAAATGGCAGCTCAGGTTGATAAACTAATCAAACAGCAAAGCAAAGCAATTGAAAATTTACAAAATAATTTCATGAAACGCGGTTTTAGGAAAAAATAATTTTTTTAAATATACTACCCCTTTAATCGCAACGGTTAAAGGGGTTTTTAAATTTCTGCGCATATTCAATTATTAAAGAAAACTTAGTCAATTTAAGCTCATAGTTATACCATTTCGTTTTAAACTATAGAATATATCTTGAAAAAATCATAATGATAAATACCTTCAGGTAAAGCAGATAGAAGTCCTTACAAAAAATATTTTTACTAAAAATCAAAGCATAATGGTATAAAAACGTGATTTGCAGGAAACACATAAATGCTTTCCCGGCTAAAAATTACAATGATTAGTTATTTAGACAATTTTCTATCATTTAAAAAGAGTTGTGTTACTAGTTGTTATATCAAACCATGGTTGTGCATATTTTGAGCGAGTTTTATAAACTCTCCCTCATCGCACCAAATTCCTTTACAATCCCGGCAAATATCAATCATAACCCCGTGCCGGTTAACGCGTTTCATGGCTGCTTCGCAAACGGGACATTCTTTAGCAATTTCAGGTTTATTAATAATTTCTTTTTCTTTATCTATTTGTTCAGCGTAATAAGTTCCCGGTTCAACAGCACGGTAAAACTCACCGCCGTCAAACCATATTCCGCGGCATGATTCGCATTTCTCAACAACAAAACCACCGAGATTAATTTTTTCCCATTTTTCATTACCACATTCAGGACATTTCATTTTTTATTTCCCACTAAATTAACGTATAAAGGAACACGTTTTTTTAATTTATAACCGAAAAGTTTTAATATCTCCCCTTGGTCAAAAGCACCGATAGGCACTCCGGCAAGGCCTAGTTTCGTAACAGCGAGCAACGCGTTTTGCGAAATATGCCCCGCTTCAACGTAAGCATAATAAAGCGCGCGCTCTTTATACTTATATTCCATTCTTCTTTTTTCATAAATAAAAATTAAAACCACAGCCGCATCCTTTACAAAATTTTGATAATAACACGCGGTTCTCAAATTATGGCTGAAATCTCCTGACTTAACGCTTTCAAGATAATGATAACGCGGATTATAAAAATAAATACCCTTAGAAAGCCCAACGACATTATTTGCATACACAAAAATATCTATGGGATAAAGTGCGCCGGCTGACGGTGCTGTACGGTTGCCTTTAGGGCTTCTCGCATCCGAGGCGTATAAAATATAAGAAAGCTGTTTCATGTTAAGGGGTACATTAGAATATTTCCGGTTACTTTCCCTTTTGTTAAGCAATTCAATAAATTTATCGTTTTTATCCGGTTTATGCAGTTCTATTTTCATAATTGGATATGCCCTGTAAAAAGAAATACTAAGAATTATAAGTAATAACGCAAAAAATTTTAAAAAATTCACTTTTCCCTCTGTGATTTTTACTAAAATGATATTTTAAATTATAACCCCGCAAAAAAGGTTCCGGGTAATTAAATTGATTTTAAATATTTTAAAAACTAACGAGTTTGGAACTCGTCCTTATCTACATCCTGAAAATAAACAAAATCCCTGTCACCCTTATCAAAAGTTTTCCACTCTTTTTCACCGGCTTTCCTGCATTCATGGCAACTGTCTTTTTGAAGCATGATTGCATAAGCGCTGTAACCCCGTGTAGAATCAGTATCAACGAGCCATAAACCCCCGCAATTTTTGCAAATGCGAATTTTTTCATTTAATTGCGATGATATACCGTCGGTATCATAATGAACGCGTCTGTTTACGGAGTAGTATTCATCCGTAAATTTTTCATAAACTTTTTTCTGCAGGTCTTTTCTGCTATTCCATAAAGTCATAACCTGTTCGCACACGTTTTCAATGTATGCGCCGGTTTTTTCATCCTGCCTTAAATTAGCGGGATTATAATCCGGTTCGTGTATATTTGAATAATCAAGACCTGCCATCGCAAGAATAATACCCGTATTAACGTAAGGCAACGCGCTTTCGATTGAATAACCGCCCTCTAAAACGGCAATATCAGGGTTTAACATATCGTTAAGGCGCGCATAACCGTTTGCTGAAAAACTCATGTTAGTAATCGGGTCTGAATAATGATTGTCCTGTCCCGCAGAGTTAATAATCAAATCCGGCTGAAAATCTTCTAAAACCGGCATAACCACTTTTTCCATTGCCATCATAAAACCCGTATCCGTTGTTTGCGGGGGCAAGGGAACATTCAAAGTATATCCGATAGCATTAACACCGCCGTATTCAGTCATAAAACCTGAACCCGGATAAAGCGTTCTGCCGTCCTGATGCAGAGAAATAAATAAAACGTTAGGGTCGTTGAAATAAATATCCTGTGTACCGTCACCGTGATGACAATCCGTATCAACAACGGCTATTTTCTTTATTCGAGGATAATTTTTTCTAATATGCTCAATCATAATGGCTTCTATATTTACGTTGCAAAATCCCCTGTTGCCGTGAACTATTTTCATAGCATGATCCCCGGGTGGGCGGACTAATGCAAACGCGTTATCTACCTTGCCGGATAAAACAACGTCAGCAGCTTTTATACAACCGCCGGCTGAAATTAAATGGCTCTCTGTTATATTGGCTTTAACATCCGGTATTGAAATGTGAACACGGCTAACGTCTTTTTCCGTTGCCATTTCAGCTTTAAACTCATGAATATTATCAAGGTCTAAAAGGCCTTCTTCCTTTACCTGATCCTGTGTATATAAAAGGCGTTCTTCCCTTTCCGGGTGCGTTTCCGAGATTGCCCAGTCAAACGCAGGGAAAAATATTAACCCCGTGTTTTTTTTCTTTGTAGTTACACTCATTTATCCTCCTAAACCCGTTGCACCGCTATTTTCTTTTTCGCTTTCCTTTTCTTTATCCGGTTGTATTCTTTTTCCAGATTCACTTGCAGAACGCTTTTTATATATTCTCTTAATCGAATTAACACTAACACCGGAAATTTTTAGGTTTGTTAATAAATTATTTATTTTACTAACGAGATTCAACCTCCTAAAAACGCGTTGCCTGTAACTTCTACTTGTATATCTGTAACGTGATGATTTTTCGAGGGCAACTTTAATCAATGCTTTTATTTCAGTGGAATTCTCCAAAATTTCCCTTGTATTAAGATTTTTTTTCTTTCCTTTAACGTAAACCATGGCTTTACATTCGTAATTCCGATTGTTGCGTAAAGAAAAACGTATTTCACCGGGTAAGTTAATCTTAGTTTTAGCAGAAAACATTATAACTATTCCAGCAATTATTAAACCGATTGCAATAATAACGAGTAATACTTTTATAATAAGCTCCTTGCTTTTTTAAACATTATACGTTAATTTGAAACAAAAGTCTATCGGATTTAAATATCCGTTAACATTTTGTTCTATTAGAAATATACAACAAATTATAAAAAAATTAAAGCGGAGAAAATTATGTTTTGCCCTAGATGCCAGGGAGTCGAACTAACCCCTATTAGTTACAAAGGAATAACAATTGACAAATGCCCGCGCTGCGAGGGAGTTTGGCTTGATAAAGGCGAGGAAGCATTTGTAACGCAAGTTTTAGCTCACGCAAAAAACGCAGCTTGTGAAAAATGTGCTTATTTTAACAAAAACAAAGGAATGTGCACAAGGCTTAAAATTTACGTTAAACGTAACTTTTCCTGCGCGAACTTCATCGGAAATTAGAAATAAATACATGGTGTTATGGTGAAAATTAATCAAACCGTTTTCGTGAGCGTTGATATAGAAACAACGGGTCTAGGGAAAAACGCAAAGATAATAGAAATAGGCGCTGTAAAATTTAAACCCTTCGGACAGATAATAGAAACTTTTGATGAACTCGTTCACCCGGGAATCGAAATTCCTGAAAACGTTATTTCCATACACGGTATAACTGACGAAATGGTTGAAGACAAACCTGAAATAGACGTTGTTATGCCTTTGTTTTTAGAATTTTCCTGCACTCATCCTTTAATGGCACACAACTCCCGGTTTGATTTTTCTTTTCTTTCTAAAATGGCATTATACTCTGGTTTTGAGTTTCCCGATACTGATGTATTCGATACTTTGCGGTTATCAAGAAAAGCCTTTCCGGGCATACGTCATAATTTAACCGAACTTTCCCTTTATTTAGGCCTTATACCGGACGGAACCCGTCACAGGGGACTTGCCGATGCTAAACTTGCAAGCGAAGTATTTGAACTTTGCGTTGATAAGTTAAACATCAATACTTACTCAGAATTAAAAAAACGTTGTAAACCTGCATATCCAATGGATTTTTTAAGGAAATAATAATCCTTGTTTTTCCCCTGACGGAAATAAAATAATTTATGAAGATGCCACAATAATGCTATTTAAATTTTATGCAACCGACACTTTAAAGTGTCGGTTGAGAAGCAATTACAATATACAATACTTTGATTTTAAAATCACTTTAGTATACTTAATGAATTCCAACGTTTCAAATAAAAAATTGTTGATTTCAGATAGAGCCGGCGCACCGTGTTTCGCAGGAAAACCGAGGTAATTTACATAAAAAAAAATTTATTTACTGGATAATTTCACATTTATTAACTAAAATTTACAATGACGTTCTAGCTATAACATCATAATCATTTAACAACGCGTTAATTTCAAATTAGAGGGTATTTTTATGAAAAACGCAAAAAATTTATGCGTTTCAATTATTCGCGTTATTGCGCTGTTTTTGATTTTTTCATTTGTTACGGGCACAAAGTGTATTTCCACGGATTTGTCTCAAGGAGGAAAAATCGTTTTTATAAGTGAGCGGGACGGGAATTCTAATATTTATACAATGGACGTAGAAGGAAAAAATATTCAGCAATTAACGTATACAAATTCAGGAGTTTATTACGTTAGCGTATCAAGAGTTATGAGTAAAATTATTTTTGTAAAAAAACTCCCCCCTGCAAATAATTGGGAGTTATTTACAATGAACCCGGACGGAAGCAACGTAAAACACATACCGCCTTTGGGCAAATACTGTTATTACCCTACTTATTCACCGGACGGGAAAAAAATCTTACTAAGCACAATGAATGAAATACATATTATGAACGCAGACGGAAGTAATATGAAAGCTTTAACTAATGGAGCTATGGAAGAATATAGCCCTAGCATGTCGCCGGACGGCAGTAAAGTTGTTTTTGCGGGCAATTTTGATGATCCAGGTAATCCTATCGAAGTTTACATTCTAAATAGTGACGGAACTAATGTAAAACAGCTAACAAATACCGGCGCTCCAACGGTAAATGACTGTTCCTTCTCCCCTGACGGAACTAAAATCGTTTTTTCAAGAGATGTGCCGAGTGATTCACAGATATACATTATGAACGCAGACGGAACAGGCCAAAAACGCCTAACTTACAATATATATAATGATACCCATGCTTCTTTTTCCCCGGACGGAAATAAAATCGTTTTTCAACGTAAAGACGGTGCAAACAAGCCTGATATATACATAATGAATGCTGACGGAAGCAATCAAAAACGCCTAACTCATGACACAAACGTTATAGACAAAATGCCTTGCTTCATGGGCAAACCGAGATAAAAAAAATACGCGCTATCATATAACTGATAACGCGTTTCTATTTAAGCACACATATTCAGGTTGTCCTATTTCCCCCTACCTGCTAACGGGAAATAACCTGATTACAAACTTACCTGATTAATCTTAACTCTCATACTTTACTTTTACTACGTATTTTCAATAAATAATTATCAATACTTTTATAAATATACTTTGCAACATGATCATGGGTAAAATTATCCATTTTATCAAAAAGAAAAACCATGCCGCCCTCGTTTGACTGCCTGATTATTTTACCGCTTAAATTAAGCCGAAAACCGTTTAAACTAAGGTAAATCCTTGATAAATAAAGCCCTTCGCGGAAAAGAATAATATCTGCCGGGTTCTCAAGTATTATATGCATACCTAAAATAGAAAGCTCTCTTGCCTTACCGAAAATCGGTGTTTTTATGGTTGGAAGATAAAGCGTTACTTTTACGTTGTCCTTTGGCTCTATATTTGCTCTGTAAAACTTTCTTCTAAGCTGAATAAAATCCTGTTTCTCATTGTATAGTATATTTTTTAATTTATAGACCAAATATTCCGGATGGATGTTTTTAGATAATACACCTTTCACTTTTTCGTTTTTTAAAACGTCAATGAAAAGTTCATCGTATTGATAAGTATAATAAATCCACTCGGCATTATTTTCTTTTGATATTTTTTTCATTAAAGAAATTACGTCAAAACCGCAATTATCATAATCAACCACAATGTAATTGAAATCCATGGAGTTTAATAACGCGTTATAATTCCCTTTGTTTGCCGCGTAAACTTCTTCACCCGAAGAGATAAGTTTAGGAACAAGAAACCGCAGTACACTATCATGGAACATGAGAAAAAGTATTTTCACAAAAAACTCCGTTAATCCCCATTAAGGAATTTTATTTTATAGTGCGCTGATTTTAAATTTATGTTTGTAGAAAATACGGTAATTAAACCTTTATTCTGTAGTTATTTTAACTTTCTTCTTAATTAATATTATAAAATATATATTAATTTAATGTCAATGCTTTTTATGCTTTTTTTTATTTTTTTCTTTTTTTTACTCGTTTTGCTTATTTGATTAAAACCAATTTTTGTAAAAACAAAAAAACAATAATATTTCGTTAATTTTATTTGCCGAAACGCACGAAATTCTATAAATTATAAATTCAAAATGAAATGGGGTGTTAGCTCAGTTGGGAGAGCGCATGCCTTACAAGCATGATGTCACTGGTTCAAGTCCAGTACGCCCCACATCAAACCCAAAGCAAGGCGTTTTTGGGTTTTTTTATTTGCTTGCCCTTTAATAAAAAAAAAACTAAAATTTACTAC
>CAYUYT010000039.1:0-21854 GCA_964449345.1 uncultured Spirochaetia bacterium
GGCAATCGCAATTGAACCAAAAATTATTGAAGAAGCATTAGCAAGAATTCTTTTCGCTTCCCAAAAATTATGAAATTTCACTCCCAAGCCCGTGTAGAAACTTGCAAAAATACACAATATTCCGGCTACACCCACGACACCGAAACCGGGTATTACAAACACTTCAAGCCCTAAGAGAACAAGCCCAATAATGAAAAGAACAGGGGCTTCCCATGAGGCGTTACCGGAAACAATGTTTGAATAAAAAAACAGCGCAAGAGAAAGCACTCCGAAAGTACCGGGGATACCCCACCCGGGGGTTTTTATTTCAATTATCAAACCTAATGTGCCCAAACTTAATAAAATCATTGTGATCCAGGAATTCGTTAAAAAAGAAATAAAAACGTGTTTTAGTTTTGGTCTAAGTTCAACGAGTTTATAATTTGCAAAATTCATCTTCTCAAGTAATTTTCTTACGTTTTCCGCAGTATAATCCGAAAAACCTACTTTTCTGGCTTCTTCGTTTGTTAAAGTTAAAAGTTCTCCTTTTATAAGGTTAATTCCATGCTTTTTTTTATTTAACTCTATTTGTTTATCAACCATTGCCGCGGCAATATCAGGTAAATTTTTCACGTATTCAGGGTTCTTAATTTTCCGCGTTCCCATTTCATTTTCTTTTAAGATTCTCTTTCGCCTTTTTTCAGCAAGCCCCCTCATTGATGCGCGCATAGCAGAGATTATTTTTTCAGGTGCTGTTTTCATTTGCTTTGTTTTTGGATTAAGCATAACGGGTTCCATTGCTCCGACCTTTGCTTGAGTACTCATTGCTGTATAATCTGAAGAAAGAGACAGTAAAGCGCCGGCAGAATAAGCCGAATTTGTAATGTATGAAATTGTAGTATAAGGAAGATGGGTAATCAATTTAACAATCTTTTCTGCGTCTTTAACGCTGCCCCCGGGTGTATCAATTTCAATAATTACCGCAATAACGTTTTTATGGTCTTTAATATCTTTAAACGTTGTTTCCAAATACGTTGTATATGCAGAATTTACCGCACCCCAATTTTCAAGAATCCTTACATAAAATATTTTTGGCGCGCTTTCCACCCTTTCCTCAGCACAGGAAAATAAAAATACGTTTATTATGATTAAAAAAATTATTACTGTTTTTTTTGCGTTCATTTTCTTCTCCGTTATATATTCAATTATATAATGACTGACCAAAATTACAAGTACAACAAAAATAAATTATGTTTTTTACGCTTAGAATTCTTTTATTTTTCATCGGTGCATTAAAATATACAAATAATAAAACGAAAGTTTAAAATTTATAAATCTAACAAAACTATAATTTCTTAAAAAATATTTTACTAAAATACATTAGCTTTCATTTATTTATCATTAATCAACGGCAAAGTGTTAGCCGAGGGATAAAATTCAAATTAGGTAAAAGTTAAATTTATTAACGCGAAATTAGATTTATTTAAAATCTAAACAAAAATATACTTTCATAAAATGGGCAATGGCCATTGTGGTTTCTTTTTAATAACTATTTTCATAAATTAAAAGGCTATTTTTATTTTAAAATTCATGTAAATAAACTGCAACTCCGTTTTAAACAAATTTACCTGATTTCAAAATCACACCTTTTATTATAAACACTAAATACTTTTTAAAAGCTTTTTTGATTTTTTTGATATATGCAGATATTTAAATAACTAAAATTTTTCTGTGTTAAATTTAAAAAATATAATTTTTTACCTATTTTTAAATTTGTACTCCTAATAATACCGATATTAAAATAATTATTATTTTTCATATACTTTGGCGTTATTCGGTGTTTCTTCTATATTAAATTCATAACAGCCATTATTAAAAGTATATTACTCATATACATATCAAAGATGAATTTTTTTCGACAAAAAACCCTTAATTATATTTTTTTTTTGTTTTTATTCTTGCTAAAAAATTCCCGCTGTTATAGATTATAATAAATAGAGTGTTGGGAGGGGGATGCAGGCAAACTTACCTGCATCTAAATACTACTATCAAACCCCTCATTTATTATTTTAGTTAACATAATCTTTTTTTTCTAATGTATTTCAACGTTATTCCGAAATAATTAGAGAGCAAAACAAAAAAACACGGGAGGACAAATATATGAATATATCTCCGACACACCTAAGCTCTCAAATGAGATTTATGAGGAATTATGACGCGACTGAGGTTAAAGGGCTTCAGGTAAATATGAAAACAACGGATAAGAAACACATTAATTCACATCCGAATCAAAGCGTTAATAATAACGATACTGTACAAAATTTCGGAAACCTTTTGATGAATTTTTTAAAATCAGTTAACAACGACCAAATTAAAGCAACGAATATGCAGCAATTAGCAATAACGAACCCGGAAAAAGTCAACGTGCATCAGGTTACTGCAGCAATGACTAAAGCAGAAATGTCAATCGGGTTTTTAAAAAGCGTTACCGATAAATTAATGAGCGGATATAGAGAATTATCAAATTTAAGATAAAGTTTTCACGTTAAGAGGAGGGGGCTTTGAATAATCAAACAATAGAAAAACACAAATTTTCTGCGGAAGAGCAAGTTAACATAATCATGGATTTTTGTGATTTTTTAAATACTATAGTGCAGAGTATTCCTCCTGACTTAATTAAACAAAAAATAATTGAAATACCTTATGATGAAGATTTTTTTAAATCTTTTATTTAGATTTTTTCCGGGAGGGGATATAAATGGATTTCAAAGCAAGTTTTAATAAAATAAAAGATAAATTTTCCAAACTGGACATGAAGAAAAAGTTAATAATGGGCGGCATTATCGTGGCAGTTATTGCGGCTTTTGTATTTTTGATGACCTATTCTTCAAAAGTGGACTGGTATCCTCTTTACCCGCCTTCGGCAAGGGTAAGAGAAACGGAAAGGCAGAAAATAAAAGACAGATTGCGAGCTATGAACATTGATTTTAAAGAATCAGGCGAAGTAATTTACGTTGAAGACAAAGAAAAAGCAACGAAATTAAGAACTCAGCTTGCGGTTGATGGATATACACCGGAAAAAATTAAAGGTTATGAACTATTCGATACGGAAAAATTCACAACAACGGATTTCCAAAGAAAAATAACTTTACAACGCGCTATGAAAGGACAATTAATCCGCCATTTAAAAAGTTTAGACGAAGTGGAAGATGCAAGCGTAATTATTACTTTTCCAAAAGACAGAATATTTAAAAGCGAGCAAAACCCCGTTACTACAAGTGTAACAATAACGCCTTCGCCCTACTCTGATTTACAAAGTAACAGAAAAAAAATCAAAGGGCTTAGAGATTTAATTATAAAAGCGATTCCCGGATTAAAAAAAGAGAACGTAACTATAGTAACAAACACGGGAGCGGATTTAACAGAACTATTAACGCCTAATTCTGCGCAAGACAGGGTTGAATTGGCTAAAAAGCAATTTAAAATTAAAGAAAAAATAAGACGGCAATACGTTTTGGATTTAAAAAAACAATTAGAACGCGTTTTTACTGACGACCGTTTTGAGTTAAGGGTTAACCTTGAATTAAAATGGGATGAGGAGTTTATTGAACGCCATTCGATTATCGGTACAATTATCAAACCGGACAATCCGGATACTCCTTACGATGACTCGGAAGTTGTTCAATCAGTTGCTGTTTCCGAACAAACCGTGCAAGAGACTTTCAGAGGTCCTGCGTTTATACCGGAAGGACCGGCAGGCGTAGAAGAGAACATTCCGCCTGCATTAAG
This sequence comes from uncultured Spirochaetia bacterium, assembly GCA_964449345.1. Classification (GTDB taxonomy): domain Bacteria; phylum Spirochaetota; class CALGPD01; order CALGPD01; family CALGPD01; genus CALGPD01. Next base: position 3,769 of record CAYUYT010000039.1, read on the forward strand.
GGAACGCATTGACCGTTTTTCTCATTATACAAGAAACCAAAAAACGCGTAATAACGAAGTTTCGCGGGAGAAAAAAGAAATTAAAAACGACCCTTATGATATTTTAAAAGTAACCGCATCAGTCTTTTTAGACGGAAGATGGGAGAAGGAGCGAGATAAATCAGGAGAATTAATACTTAAAAACGGCAAAATCCAAAGAAAATTCACTCCCGTTTCTGATGATGATTTAAGGCGTGTGCAGGATGTAATACAGACGTACTTAGGAGCAGAAAGGCAAAGAAAGGACCAGGTAACCGTAAAAGCTATGCGTTTCGACCGTACAAAACAATTTGAAACGGAAGATTCAGAAGAACGCGCAAGAAGAACAAGACGACAATTTTTAATCGCATCCATAATATCAGTACTAGCATTAATTTTAATTTACCTAGTATGGCGGCTTATTAAGAAAGAAATTGCAAGGCGAAGAAGGTTACGCGAAGAAGAACTTGCAAGACAACAACAAGCAATGCGTGAAGCCGCATTAAGAGCAGCAGAAGAAGAAAGTTCGCAAATGGATTTATCACCTGAAGACAAAGCACGAAAAGAATTAATGGAACACGCAACACAGCTTGCTAAAGAACACCCCGAAGAGGTTGCGCAATTGTTAAGAACGTGGATGGCTGAAGAATAAAATAATACCGGGAAACGGAATTTTAAGTTAAGGATATAAATTGACAAAACGAATATATATAGAGTATAATTATAATATGGGATATATTTAGCAGGAGGACAAAATGAACCAGCAGGTAATAGCCGAGGGTAGCGCCGGGGCAAGGCCTTCAAGCAGTAAAAAGACTTTAACCGGACGGCAAAAAGCGGCAATTTTCCTCGTTTCTTTAGGACCTGAAGTTTCAAGTGAAATATTCAAGCACCTTAGGGAAGAAGAAATTGAGCAATTAACTTTTGAAATTGCCCGTCTTGACAAGGTCGAGCCATCTGATAAAGATAAAGTATTGATGGAATTTCAGGAGCTAATGTTAGCGCAGGAATTCATTACTTCCGGTGGTATCGATTATGCCAGAGACGTTCTTGAAAAAGCATTAGGAACGCAAAAAGCCGTTGATATTATTAACAGATTAACATCAAGCTTGCAAGTTAGACCGTTTGACTTTATACGTAGAACCGACCCTTCTCACCTGCTAAACTTTATTCAGGCCGAACACCCTCAAACAATCGCCTTAATTTTATCTTATCTTGATCCCAATAAAGCGTCTTTAATTTTATCCAGCTTGCCTCATGAAATACAGGCAGATGTTGCAAAAAGAATAGCAACAATGGACAGGACTTCACCGGAGGTGTTAAGAGAGGTTGAACGCGTTCTTGAAAGAAAACTCTCAACACTAGCAAGTGAAGATTACACATCAGCAGGCGGTATAGACGCTATTGTAGAAATATTAAATATGGTAGACAGGGGAACGGAAAAAACCATTATTGAATCACTTGAAGACGATGACCCTGAACTTGCAGAAGAAATAAAGAAAAGAATGTTTGTATTTGAAGATATTGTACTTCTCGATGACAGGAGTATTCAAAAACTACTACGTGAAGTTGACCAGCAGGAGCTTGCAAAAGCGCTGAAAGCGGTTGATACTGAAGTACAGGATAAAATATTCAGGAATATGTCTAAACGCGCAGCATCCTTGCTAAAAGAAGATATGGAGTTCATGGGACCCATTAGGTTGAAGGATGTTGAAGAATCCCAGCAAAAGATTGTAAACATCATACGTAAACTTGAAGAAGCTGGCGAAATCGTTGTTGCAAGAGCGGGTGAAGACGAACTCGTTGTATAAAAACGTTTCAGAGAGGTTGAAAAGTGTCAAATAAAGTATTCAGAGAAATGGATATAACATCCATAACAAGACCGGTTTTCATAGAAGTTCCAAAATACGAAAACCCCGTTGAAGCAGAAGAACTCGGTGAAGATACGGAAATTACAACAGGACCAAGTGTTGAGGAAATTGAAACAGAGATAAAAGAAATCAGAGGTCAGTTCGAAGAAGAAATAGAGCTAATTAAAGAACAGGCAGTTACAGAAGTAGAAGAAATAAAAGATGAGGCAAAGAACTGGGCATTTGATAAAGTTAAAGAAGCCGCAGAAGAGTATGACAACAAAATTAAAGATGCTGAAATTCAAGCTGAACATATTATTGAGAACGCAAAAAGCGATGCGCAAAATATTATAAACGATGCACAAGAAGAAGCAAACAAATACAAATCAGAAGCTCATAAAAAAGGTTTTGAGGAGGGCCGGGAAGAAGGATACATGGAAGGAAAATCCGAGGTTGACCGATTAATAGACAGGTTGACCATTGTACTTTCTACGGCAATAAGAAAAAGAAACGAAATCATAGAAGAAGCAGAAGCGCAGGTTATTGACCTCGTTGTAACCATAGCGAGAAAAGTCGTTAAATCTATAACGGAAACGCAAAAACGCGTTGTTTATGACAACATTGTAAGCGCGTTGCAAAAACTAAAAGGCCGCGCTGAGGTAACAATCAGAGTAAATACCGAAGACTTGATGATGACCACGAAACACAAAAAAGAATTTATTGAAATGATAGAGGGAATTGAACAGGTTAGAATTCTTGAAGATAACTCGGTCGATAAAGGCGGATGTATTATTTCAACGGACTTCGGTTCTATTGATGCAAGGATTTCTACGCAGTTGTCTGAAATTGAGTCCAAAATTAAGGAATTGTCTCCTGTGAAACAACAGGATTAAAATTTTTAATAAATATATATCGGGAGGGGAACGTTACACCGAATTTTCTTTTAAAAACCTTCCTGAAATTTAAATTTACAGAGTAAATATGCCAATATTTAAAAAATATTCCGAAGCATTGGATTACGTTGACCCAATAAAATATATGGGTGTTGTGAATAAGCAAGTCGGTTTAATGATAGAAGCAATAGGACCTCAAACCGAAATCGGAGAACTATGCTACATTCGCCTTGTAAATGATTCAGGTACAGAACGCCTTATACCTGCCGAAGTCGTAGGTTTTAATAACGAAAACGTGGTTTTAATGCCTTATGAAGATATTCACGGTATATACCCCGGAGCAGAAGTAATATCTACGGGTGCCCCTTTGCACGTTGACGTTTCTGATGATTTATTAGGCAGAATAATTAACGGCATCGGAAAATCACTTGACAACAAAGAAGATATTTTTTCCCATAAAAAATTAAGCATATTCAGTAACCCTCCAAACCCCTTGGAAAGACAGCAAATAATAAAACCGTTAATAACGGGAGTACGCTCAATTGACGCTTTTAATTCTTTAGGTCAAGGGCAACGCATTGGAATATTCTCAGGCGCAGGTGTTGGTAAAAGTACTTTACTCGGTATGATTGCAAGACACTCGGAAGCGGACGTGAACGTTATTGCGTTAATTGGCGAACGGGGACGCGAAGTAAAAGAATTCATATTACGTGATTTAGGCGAAGACGGACTTAAGAAAAGCGTTGTAGTTGTGGCAACGGGCGATAAAACTCCTTTGATGAGAATACGCGGCGCATACGTTGCAACGACAATTGCGGAATATTTCAGGGACAAGGGACTTGACGTTGCTTTATTTTTCGATTCGGTAACGCGCCTTGCCAGAGCGCAAAGGGAAATCGGGCTAGCAGTTGGCGAACCACCTGCAACCGGCGGATTTACACCGAGCGTTTTTTCAATGTTGCCACGATTATTAGAACGTGCAGGAAAATCACAACAAGGAAGTATAACGGGAATTTACGCAGTGCTTGTTGAAGGCGATGACTTTACTGAACCCGTTACGGATACTGTACAGGGTATCTTAGATGGACACATAAAGTTGTCAAGAGCATTAGCTGAAAAAAATCATTATCCCGCTATTGATGTTTTAGGCAGTATTAGCCGTCTAATGGTAAATATAACGAGTGATGAATTTAGAAAAATAACGGGTTTTATTCGCGAACATATGGCAATTTATAAAGAAAACGAAGATATGATAAAAATGGGCGCTTATCAAAGAGGCACAGATGCTAAAATAGACAGAGCAATAGAATTGCAGTCCAGACTTAAAAATTTTTTAAGACAGGGAATGTTCGAACATTCTAACTTACAGCAAACCGGAGACGCGCTGTTTAAATTACTAAAAAGAAGTGAACGAGATAATTTAAAGTTTGAGCCGGAAAGAGATTTCCCCGGATATTTTATTAGTGAAAAGAAAAAAGACAAAGCAACGAAAACAATCGAAGGTTTTGATTTTGATATGAAAGTCCAAAGACGCAACCCGTTGTTCGAAGATTATGAAGAACGTAAAAGAGGATGATTTAGTTGAAAAAGTTTGATTTTAGGTTTCAAAAAATATTGGAATACCGTGAACACTTAGAACGCCTTGAAAAACAAAAATTCGCTGAAGTTTTAAAACAATACGTTGAAAAGGACAATGAATTAAAGCGTAAAAAACACCTTCGCAGAAAATACCTTGCCGAAACAACAGATGCAATTAAAAACAATGATTTTTTAAGTTTGAAATGGAAAGAAAATGCGCGAAAATCGTTGCTATTTGGTATCGGAGTTAATAAACAAGAATTAAGCATAGAAGAACAAAAGGTGGAAAAAGCCAGAGAAGAACTCCTTGAATATACAAAAGAGAAAAAAATTATGGAAAAATTAAAAGAACGCGATTATGAAAAATGGCGTGAAGAAAAGAAAAAAGAAAATAAAAAAATAATGAATGAAATTTCACAGCATATGCATTACTTAAAACAACGAAAAAAGGATGAGGAAAATGATACCCCCTAATTTACAAAACACAATGAAACGGATAAGCGTTATACAAAAAAATATAAGCAACGTGATGAAATCGTTTCATAATACCAAAAAACAAAGTAAAAAGCAGCCGCCTAACGTAAGTTTTAAGCAACGCCTTGAAAACCAATTAAAAACGCAAAATCAGGCAACAACGCAGCAGACTGCTGAAAATAAAGCAACGGGCAAATATCACGATATTATCAATAAAGCGGCTGAAAAATACAGTTTTTCGCCAAATTTAATAAAAGCCATAATTAAAGTTGAATCGGATTTCAACCCGAATGCAGTTTCACGCGTAGGTGCAAAGGGGCTAATGCAAATAATGCCCGTTAACTTTAAATCCTTAGGTATAAAAAACCCTTTTAATGCACAAGAAAACATTATGAGCGGAACGCGTTTTTTACGCGATATGTACATACGTTTTAACAAAGATATGGATAAAGCCCTCGCTGCATATAATGCAGGGCCAACGCGCGTTGCAAAACACGGTATACCTAAAAGCGTAAAAAAGAATTACATAGATAAAGTATATAAATATTTAAAGGAATACGGAGGTAACTAAAATGGCTTATTCAAGAAACCCTCTTAAAAAAACGGGGACACTGTTTTTCTTAAACTTACTATTGATAATCTTTCTATTAGGCGTTTTACATACATTGAAAATCGTTGATTTAACCGGGCTTTTCAAATACGTTCCCTTTATAGGCGGGAAAAAAGATTTTAAACCCGGAGAACGCATTGAGGACCCGAATTTACTTGAACGCGAAGAACTGGCTAAACACTGGGCAATTTTAAATCTTCGTGAACAATTATATCAAAAACGGCTTTTGGAAATTGAAAAAAAGAGCAGAGATGCAACAGCGAAATTCGAACAAGTTGAACAGCAACGCAGAAAAGTTGAAGAAAGAATTAAAGCGCTTAAAGAAAAACGGCTCACCGAAGAGTCGCGCAAAAAAAACATCAAATACCTTGCTAATAAATTTGCAAATATGCCTCCACAGGATACCGTAAAAGTCATGCTTAAAATGGACAATGTAATTGTAATTGACGTATTAAAGCAAATGGACAGAGACGCAGCCGAGGCCGGCAGGCAGTCAATTACAGCGTTCCTAATCTCTCTAATGGCGAATAAAGACGCAGCAAAAGCAGCGGAAATATCACGGCTGATTTCAAATTATCCGAACGATGCCGAAGCAAGGAAAAACACTTCACCCGAGGGAACGCAAGCGCCGGAGGAACAATAAGAAAAGAAAATCCCAAAATAAATCTTAGCTTCTGCTAAAATAAAAGGCGCTTATTCAAAAAAATAAACGCCTTTTTTGTTATTTAAACCTGTTTAAAAAATAATGTAGTAAAATAAAAAGTTGTGAAGAATACCCACAACGATACCAGCTATCCCGGCAGGAACGCGAAAAGAGTCAGCAAAGGATTTTATTTTACCCTCTTTATCTTTTCCAATAAATTTCCCGATTATACCGCCTGCTAATACAACACCTAATAATAATGAGGCAAGCATGGGAAGCAAATCACCGATGAAAAGCTGTCTTGTCATGGGATAAACCCATGATGTTGTTCCTTCGGGTACGAATATTTTTAATATACCGATAACGATAAGAATCAAGCCAATAATACCGTCAAACTTTTGAAGGTTCTCGGATAACTGCTTTGTCCACTCAAACTTTTTAGCTAGCATAGGCGCAGCAGCAACTATGCCTCCTGCGATTAAAGCAGCAATCGTAATAATTCTAATAATAAACATAATACCTCCGTAAAATTTATAAATAATTTGAATTACAAACTAAAACCTGAATTATAAGATTTTTTAATTCCTATATTTATATTATTCATAATCCCGGTTAAATAGTCAATGAGAAAAAAATAAAAACGGATAATAAAATGCTTGCCTTTATTTTGTAAAGATAATATTGTTTCATGTGAAACAATTATACATAAAGTATAATACTATAAATTAATGTACTATAATATAAACCAATACACCTTAAACTATTATTAAATAAAGTAAATCCAAATTTTATAAACATTCAATATCTTTAGTAAATTTAAATTATTACGCTTTACTTAAATTCTAACTATGATATAATTTTTTTTCATGGGGTAAATTATGGATAAACATGAAGTTAAAAACCATTTCAGTTCACAGGCCGGCGATTACACCAATCTAATGGCTCGCCTTGTTTTTGACTACCGCAAACAAAATGAAATTATTTGTCAGATTATTCAGCACAACGAAAACGAAAAATTAAAAATACTTGATTTAGGTGCAGGCAACGGTGATGTTGCAAAAATCGTTATGCAGAAATTTCACAACGCACACGTTACTCTTTTTGACATTACCGATGAAATGCTAAAAGCAGCGGAAAAAAACCTAGCCGCATTTAAAAACCGGTTCGAATTTATTTTGGGTGATTACAATGAACGCGATATCGGAAAAAATTACGATGTGATTATAACGGGATTAACCCTTCACCATTTGGACAAATTAGACAGAGAGAAATTTTATCATAAGATATTTAAATCACTTAACAACAACGGATTTTACGTTTCAAGGGATATTATAGTTCATCCCGATTTGAAAATCAGGGAACAGCATTACTCACTATGGCGCGATTTTATGAAACAAAACGGCGAAGACGAGCATTATTGGTATGATAAACACGTTGAAAAGGACGTTCCCGTTATGCTTTTTGAAATTGAGCAATGGCTTGAGCAGGCAGGTTTCACAAACTACGCATGCCACTGGCAGTATTATAATTTTGCCATAACAGCAGCGGACAAAATCATTCACTAACAAAATAAACCACCGGAGAAAAAAATGAGAAAGCTAATTATACTTTTAGTAACCGTTTCCATTTTATTTTATGCCTGCAAAAAGGAATATGGCAAACCAGGAGAACTTAAAAATCAAACTGAAATAAAAATTAAACCCCACGGAAACGTTATTAAAAAGGTTGATGAAAAAACGCCTTGCATTGTACTTGCATGGACTAAAAATTCTCAAAATAATGAAATATATTTTAAAATAAGGACACCGGGACAAAAAACCGGTTGGGTAAAGCAAACGGATATAAAAATACCCGGTTTTAAAAACAACGAAATATTTAAACGCGTTCCTAATATATCCAAACTAAATAAGGCGTTATTTGAAACTTGTTTAAAAAATAATTCAGCTATGGCAAAAGTTATAATAAATAAAGGTGCAAGCGTTAACGTAAAAAACAAACGAGGCGAGACTCCACTACACAGGGCAATTTTTCATAAAGCATTTGACGTTGCAGGTTTATTAATTGAAAACGAGGCCAATGTTAACGCAAGAAACGAACAAGGCATAACGCCATTAATGCTTCTTAGCTTCAGCGGAATTGTAAAGGAAACGGCAAATCTACTCATTAAAAATAATGCTGATTTAGAGGCTAAAGATAATTTCGGTAAAACGCCTTTCTTGCATGCAGCGGAAAAATGTAATGTCGAATTAATGCGGATTTTAGCAAAAAGTGGAGCAGATATAAAAACAACGGATAAAAACGAGAGAAACGCCTTACATTTGGCTTGCGTAAACGTAACGAAAAGCGGAGATAAACTTTCAGCTGTAAAATTTTTAATAGATAAGGGATTAGATATTCACTCACAGGACAAAGGCGGAAATACTCCTTTAATACTCGCTGCTTATACATGGAGCGCAGATACCGCAAAGCATCTTATTTCAAAGGAAGCAAAGGTTAATAAAAGCAACGCACAAGGGCTCACAGCGTTAATTCAAGCAGCGAGCGGGCATTGGTTCGAACAATTCCCTATTAAAAACTTAATGAACACCGTAAAAACGCTTTTAAAATCAGGCGCTAAAATAAATGTGGAGACCACAGATTTTACTGCTTTAATGTATGCGTGTTACAATAATCATACTCCCCTTGTTAAACTTTTATTAGAAAAGGGTGCAAAGGTTAACGAACGCTTACCCGTTAATCATAGCTTGTTTCCCGGATATACCTGCCTTATGTTTGCGGCGCGCAAGGGCAATGAACGAGTAATTAAGATGCTTGTGGAAAAGGGAGAAAAAGTAAACGTAAAGAACGCAAAAGGAGAAACAGCGCAAGATATAGCCATAAAAAACGGTAAAAAAAACGCTGCTGCGTTAATAAAATCTTTATTAAAAAAATAATAATGGACAAACGTTTTCCTGTTGACAATGACAACGTTATTCATACTGATTTAAAATTAACGGAAATAGAGGCAAAATCTTTACTTAGAAAGTATAAAAAAACGGATTCATGGTTTATATCCCGTTATGCAGCGAATATTTACCGTGGTTGCTCTCACGCTTGCGCATATTGCGACGGCAGGTATGAAAAATATAACGTTCAAGCAGATTTCGATAAAAACATTTGCGTTAAAACAAATTCTCCTGAATTATTACGAAAGGAATTAACCCAGAAAGGCAAACGAAAACCTCTACGCAAGGAGTTTATTATAATTGGTGGCGGGGTTGGAGATGCTTATCAGCCGGCTGAAAAAAAATATGAAACCACACGGAAAGTTTTATCCGTTATTAGCGAATATAATTTCCCCGTTCACATTTTGACAAAATCCCCATTAGTTTGGCGCGATGCTGATATTATTTCAAAAATAAATAAAAAAAGCCGTGCAATAGTTAGCTTTTCCTTCTCAACTGTTAAGGAAAATATTGCGAAAATTTTTGAAAAGGATACCCCTTCTCCAGTTAAACGCTTGAAAACAATGGAAAAATTTTCCAAGATAGGCATCCCAACAGGAGCGTTTTTAATGCCCGTTATTCCGTTCGTTTCCGATACGTCTGATGAAATAGATAAAACTCTTTTATCGATAAAAACAGCAGGTGCAAAGTTCGTTTTATTTGGAGGCCTTACTCTGAAAACGGGAAGACAAAAAGATTTTTTTATGCAAAAATTAAAAAAAAGCTACCCTACTCTTATTCACGAATACGATATAATTTATCCCGGCAGAAAGTACGGCAACGCCACGGATGAATATTATATCTCAATACATGAAACGTTTTTGCACAGTATAAAAAAACATAAAATACCTTTACGCGTTCCCGTTGAACTTTTTAATAATATTCTCCATATAAATACGTTAGTTTGCGTTATTTTAGAACACGTTGATTATCTTTTAAAATTAAAGGGAAAAAAATCCCCCTACTCTTACGCAGCGTATTCCGTTTCAAAATTAAAAACCCCGGTTACTGAAATGACAGATGCAGAAATCAAGGCTCTGTCCGGTGTTGGACCTGTAACGTATAAATTTATCAAGGAAATCGTTGAGTCTAGGCGGCTTAATTATCTTGATTATTTGACGAACGAAATTTTTAGGATGAAACCACATACCTAGAATATTTTAAGTTTAATTTTCAAAATAGGATTTAAGTAAATTACAGAGTGCAAATTTCAAATTATACTAATTAGCTTTAAAATATGGAAATTTATTTTATTTTAATTCCTTTGATAATTACCATAGGTAAATCCCTTTCGAATAAAGGGGGACTTGAAGAAAAGAGAATATCCATACCCAAAGTTTTACTAATTTTTTTCATCTCCGCGCCCTTTGCGTTCCCGGCGATTGTTCTTCGTTTTTAGTAATTTATATTTCTCCCTTTTCAATCTGTGCCTTATCTGCTTTATCAGCGGGCAATATTCTTCGTTCTTTTCTTCGCCTTAACTCGCTAATCACAATCTATGAAAAACCCTGCCCTCTTTATTTAAAGGGGGCAGTAGGGCAAAACGAAAAGAGAGGGAAAACCGGAGGATTTCTCCTCTTTCAATTTGTGACTTATCAGTATATTATTTATGGATAAACTGGATAAAATTATAAATTTTAAATTTGCACTCTAAATTACAGGGATTATTGACAAAAACTTATTGATATACTAAAGTGATTTTAAAATCAAAGTATTGTATATTGTAATTGCTTTTCAACCGACACTTTAAAGTGTCGGTTGCATAAAATTTAAAGTATTATTAGTATATAATATGCTTAAAACAATGAGTACAATGTTAACGAAAAAAAGCATAATAGATAAATTACAAGCCAACAAAAAAGAGCTTAAGAAATACGGTGTAAAATAAAATTAATCCCTTTATTTACCTACCGGACAATGTTTTCGTTTATATTTATATTAAAAATTCCTCTGTCATTTATGAAATCCGCATGATTTTATTATATTTTTTACTTAATACCATTATGCTTTGATTCTTAGTAAAAATATTTTTCGTAAGGAACGTAGCTCAACGTTCCCTATCGGTATTTATTTTTATAATTTTTTCAAAAAAATATTCTATAGTTTAAAGCAAAATGGAATGATATAAACTAATGCGGAGATTAAAATGAAAAAACAGGTATTTTCAGGAATACAGCCTACCGGAGAGTTGCACATTGGAAATTATTTAGGCGCAATTAAAAATTGGGTACAAATGATAGAAGATTACGATTGTATATTTTGTATAGTTGACTTACACGCTATTACGGTTGAATACGATATAAAAAAAATGCGTGAAAACATTTTCAACGCAGCAGCGCTTTATATGGCTTGCGGGCTTGACCCTGAAAAATGCACTATTTTTGTTCAAAGCCATGTACCCGAACATACCGAATTAACGTGGATTTTAAACACGGTTACTCCTATGGGTGAATTATCCCGCATGACTCAGTATAAAGACAAATCAAAACAACACGCTACTAATATTAACGCAGGGCTTTTTGACTACCCCGTTTTAATGGCCGCGGATATTATTTTATACGATGCAACGGTTGTGCCGGTTGGTGAAGACCAAATACAGCACATTGAATTTACACGGGAAGTTGTGCGTGATTTTAACAACCGTTACGGAGAGGTATTTTTAGAACCTGAAGCCAAACTCGGACAAGCGAAACGCATATTAGGTCTTGACGGTGAAAGCAAAATGAGCAAGTCTATGAATAATTATATTTCTCTAATGGAAACGGACGAAAGCCTTTGGAAAAAACTTAGAGGCGCTAAAACCGACCCGTCAAGAATAAAATTATCCGACCCGGGCAACCCGGAAGTGTGCAACGTATTTAGCTTGCATAAGTTTTTTACCCCGGATGAAGATTTGCTTGAAATTGATAAACAATGCCGTAGTGCAGGAATAGGCTGCGTTGATTGTAAGAAAAAACTGAAAGAAAACATAATGAAAGAGCTTGAACCGATTCAGAAAAAGAAAAAAAAGTTTGACGAAAACCCTGAATTAGTGTATGCTGTTTTGGAACAGGGTAAAACGCGTTGTAAAAAACTTGCTTCGGATAAAATGAATCAGGTAAAAAGCGCGATGGGTTTAATAAAACAATAAACCTGTTTTGTATAAATAATCGGGGGTATTAAAATGGAATGTCCTAAATGTAAAGGTGAAATGGAAATCAAGTCTATTGATGAAATAGAAATTGATATTTGCAGTTCCTGCGGAGGAATTTTTTTAGATGACGGGGAATTTGAAAGTTTTACCGGAGTTGACCCGGCAACGGGTTTTATCCGCCTTTCTAAGTTTGCAAAAGTTTTAACCAAATTAAACGAACGCGCTATTCTTGACGAATTAACTAATGTTTACACAAGGAAATATTTCAACGAGTTTATGGACGATTTGATGTCAAACAAAAAACGCGGCGAAATTACTATGATATCCATTGATATTGATTATTTTAAACAGGTAAATACGGATTATGGACATGACGGCGGAGATGAGGTATTAAAAATCGTTGCTAAAACCATGAAGGATTTTCTTAGAACAAGCAGGGACGACTATCTTTTCCGTTTAGGCGGAGAAGAGTTCGCGATAATTTTATTCAATATAAATCCTCTAGACAGCTATAACGTTGCCGATGCTCTTAGAAAAATTGTAAAGGGAACGAAAATAAAAATGCCTTCCGGTGAGATGCTTAATGTTACAATTTCTGTGGGCGTGGCAATAGCGAGAAGCGTTGATACGAGAGAATCGCTATATAAAAGAGCAGACGAACTTTTATATGAAGCAAAAAATACAGGTCGGGATAAAGTTGTAATAGAAAAGGCCTAAGTTTTTGAGCTTTTTCTTCTAATAAAACCTGCAATTAAAAAAACCACATTCCCGAGCCATGGTGCTATATAAGGGTTTACGATTTTTTGCTTACCCAGACTAGAACCAAGCTGAAAAATCACATAATACGAAAGGAAAATTAGCAGGGACATAAAAAAGCTTTTAACAAAGAGGTTTTTCCGCGAATGAAACTTTCCTACTGTAATTCCGATGAAAATAATTAAAAAAGCGCCAAATTGAAATGCAAAGTGATAACCTATAAGGTCAACGAGTTCGTTTTCATATTTTTTGTTGCTCCTTTTAAGTTTATTAATCAACTTGATACCCTCGGGAATTGTCATTCTAGTAATCTTTTTTACGTTTTTTTCAAAGTGATACGGCTCATCTTTTGAAGGCAGTACCCAGTTTTTCACGGGCATTATTTTCTCGGTTTTTAGCCCCGAATCATCATCCCAATACCGTATAACGCCGTTTTGGACAATCCAATTATTCTTTTGTTTATCCCATTTTATTCTATCCGCATCAATGCGATAAACAATGTATAACGGAATAATGGGTTTTTTTACGTTTTTCACCTGAATTTTAAATTTCTTTTTCACCGGCTTCAATGTATCCGGCTCAATAACTTTTTCTCCCATCTTCGGGCGTTCGTTCTGTTTAGTTTTTATCCCCCGTTTTCTTATACCGGGAAAAGGATTTTTATTATCAACATTGTAAGATTTTTTAATACCTTTAGAATTCCTGTTAAGCTTTTTCTGCGTTTTTAAAGAATTGGTATTTTTCGCATTTGCGTTTTTTTCATTAATTTTCGAATATTTTTTATAAAACGGAACTTGATTTTTACTTTTTTCCGACATTCTATTTTGTTTTTTTACTTTAACATCCCTAATGGATTTACGCGTTTCTTGGTTTTCTTCAGCAACATTTTTTCTTTTTAATTGCCTTTGAATTTTATCATGCTCATTTTTGGTTTTCTCAAATTCACTAAAAAGTTCTTTGGTTTTATTCAAGCTGCGAATTAATTCATATCGTTGCTTTTGCAATTGGCTTATTTGTTTTTTTATTTCCAAAATTTTATTCAAATCTTGCAGTTTATCAACATTTTCACTTTTATCGGATATTTTTTGATTAATTTCCCGTAACTTCGTTTCAAGTTTTTGCTTCTCATTTTTAATTCCGTGATATTTTTTTAAAAAACGTAAATGCTTTTGGCTTTGAATTTCTTTTTTCTTTGTTTCAACAACCTCCCTTTCAATTTTCTTCTGCGTTTCAATTATCCGATTGGTAAACTGCTTAAATTTCTTACTTTCAACTTCGTTCACATTTTTTCTTTCTTTTATTACAATAGGATTTATCATAACTTGCTTTTCAGCATCATACCTGATCATTGAATAGAAAAGATTACCCTCGCCGGTTATATTCAAATTCATCTGGTCCTTTCTGGAACGGTCAGGATAACGAATTTTTTCGTTCATTGTTTGCGCTTTATCCCAGGTGGGAACGGAAACGAATTCCGTAAAAGCAATGAGAAAAATTGAAAAAGCAAGCCCCAAAAGCCATAAAGGACGCGTAAACCTGAACAAATACACTCCAGAACCTATTGCAGCAACCACCTCGTTATTTTGATAAAAATTACCAAGTGTAAAAACAGTGGAAAATAAAAACGCGGCAGGAGCTAGTAAAGTAGCGGCATACGGTATTCGCAAAATATACATATATACAATGTAACTTGTAGACGGTAAGTTATGGGAAACCTGAAAAAAATAAGGCAACTCGTTAATTAATTGCGTAACGATAAAAATGAAAATAAATAAAAATAATGCCCCGAACGCGCTTTTTAAAAAATCCCTTAACAGGTATTTATCAAGAATCGTAGGTTTAAACGGATTAAATCTATCCCCGGGAAATTTTATATTAGATTTAGCTAACTCATATTTACGTTTATCACCTGAAGGTTTTATTTGCAAACGTTTTTGAAGCCAATTATTTAATTTCTGTGATTTACTCTTTCTAAGTAAAGCGTATAAAGCGCTATTATAAATTTTCCTAAAATAACCTCTGGTAAACAAATGGGAAAAACGTTTAAAAAATTTCATAATTGAAAACGCGTTATTCGATGATGTTGAATATTCCTTTTTTTGCTTCTTCATCTGTTAAATTATACATTGATTGCGTTAAACTATCAATACGTTTCATTAGTTCTTTTTCATTTATTTGCTTTTTTGGCGCTATGAATATTTTTCTATATCTGGTTGATGACATTCCTTCATCTTCGGTTAACAATTCCTCAACGAGTTTTTCTCCGGGGCGCAAACCGATAAATTCTATATCAATTTCTTCATAGGGTTCAAAACCGGAAAAGCGGATTAAATCAAGAGCAAGGTCTAAAATTTTAACAGGCTTGCCCATATCAAGAACGAATATTTCTCCCCCCTTTGAAAGCCCCCCGGCCTGCAAAACTAACTGGCTGGCTTCGGGAATGGTCATAAAATAACGTAAAGCATCAGCATGCGTAACAGTAACAGGACCGCCCTTTTCTATCTGATTTTTAAATATGGGAATAACACTGCCCCGCGAACCTAGCACATTACCGAAACGTACTGCGGAAAAAACACAATCCGATTTTCCCGTAAACCATAACATAACGCGTTCAGCGATTAATTTCGTAGCCCCCATAACATTAGTCGGATGAACGGCTTTATCCGTAGAAATCTGGACATAACGTTTTACTCCGCATTCGCTTGCGCATTTCATTACATTCATAGAACCTAACACGTTGTTTTTAAACGCTTCCACAGGATTGACTTCCATTAAATATACGTGTTTATGAGCAGCAGCGTGAAAAACGATTTCCGGTTTATAATTATTCATAACGTGTTTGATAGACTCTTCGCTGCAAATATCAGCAATAACGCTCTTTACATTAATACAATGAACAGTTTCTTTTATTTCCCTTGTAATATTAAAGATACTATTTTCACCTTTGCCCAATAATAAAAGCTTTTTTGGTTGAAATTGTATAACCTGGCGGGCAAGCTCCGAACCAATTGAACCACCTGCACCTGTTATTAAAATTATTCTATCCTTCAAATACTCCGAAATACTCCCCGTATCAAGATCGATAATTTCCCTGCCTAATAAATCCTCTATTTGCACAGGGCGTATCTGGTTAACGTAAACGTTGCCGTCAATTAATTCGGACTGGCTGGGTAATGTTCTTATTTCTACATCAAATTGGTCAAGGTAATTCAAAAGCTCACGCATTGCTTTTCCCCGCAGTACCGGTATTGCTATTAAAACAATGTCTATCTTATATTTTGAGATTAAACGCCCAACATCTTCACGCTTGCCCAAAACTTTTGTATTTTGAATTATCATTCCCTTTTTTTTGGAGTCGTCATCAATAAAACCAACGACTTCATAGCGAAGATAATTATTCCTTTCTATCTCCCTGATAATTTGCTCACCGCCTACTCCTGCACCGTAAATTAAAACACGTTTTAAAGGAGCCTGTGCCCCGCTTTTAAAAACTTTATATTTATCAAAAACCTTTTTAAATACACGCACACTTATTCTCGTGCCGTTTATTAATATTAAACTTAAAAAAAAATCTATCATAATGACGCTAAAACGAATTACTGAAAAACTAAAAACAGCATTAAAGAAAAAAATAAATACAGAACTTGTAAATACAGCGAGAAAGCACTTTAAGTAATCTTCCATGCCGGCGTATTGCCAAATTCTTTGATATAAACCGAAGGCAAAAAATATTAAAATTTTAAACGGTATTATAATTAACATTGCCTTGTTTATGAAAATTTTTACGTTTAACGGAACTCTAAAATCATAACGCAAGGCAAAAGACAATGAAAATGCCGCCAGAATGCAAAGTATATCTAAAAGCAGTAAGTAATAAAAATCTTTTCTACGGAATATTTGCATAACGATTAATATATCGGTTTATTCCAAAAAACGTATTAGTTTAATAAATTATGAGTTAATTTACAGTTTGTAAAAATTTCTCTTTTAAATAAAATACTAAAGGGTTTATAATAACTAAAGACTCTAATTTTTAGAATTTAAAAAGCTATGAAAATATAAGGAGATAAAATGAAACAAAAGAAGTTTATAATATTAATAGCAATTTTAATATTTATATCAATTGCCGGTATTATTACAGCGCAAACAGTAAACGATATGGCACGGCAGAGACGCTCTCCATATGATTACGGGCTTAAGAAAAACAATGCGCCTGAATACACGGGGACTGCAAGGGATTACGCAAGGCGTAAAATGCATAAGCGCGGTTACACTAAAAGGCGATATTCCGGCGCTTCGAGAAGACGGAATATGCGCTCACATCAAAAATATAAACGAAAAAAAAATAATTCAAAATATAAACCTAATACAAGTACGCGTTCCTATTATGGAAAAAGAAAATACCGCGTTGTCACTGCTAAAACGAGCAATATTGCTTTACAAAACCAGCTTAATAAATTTGCTAAAATGGGCTGGCGCCTAAAAGCAGTTATGAGAAATAAATTAATCTTTGAAAAATAAGTAAATGAGTTGTCCCGGGATATTTTCACTACACAATTAAAGCGCATGATTAGGGAAATTACCGCCCCTTGCCCGAGAAGGTAGGAGAATGGTTATTTCCCTGACTGTCTGTTGTTAAACGCTTTTCGTTGCTTCCGTCTATATTCATAAGGTAAATCTCCCAGTTAGAGCCGCCAACATTTCTTGCAAACGCTATTTTGGACCCGTGAGGGGAAAATGAAGCATCCTTCTCCTTATCCTCATTATAAGTCAAACGCTTTTGATTGCTCCCGTCTGCATTCATAACGTAAAACTCCCAGTTCTCATCATGGCGATTGCTTATAAATGCTATTCGCCCGCCCTGTGATGAATCGGGAGAAATACACGTTGTCCCGCTTGCAAAAGAAAAAACGAGCAATAAAAAAAATATTCTCGTTATGTTTAATTTAACAATTTTTTTCACGTTTTCTTTTAATCCTTAATGTTACTTATCATAATTTAATAATGCAAAACTGTCAATAAAATTAGAAATTTTAAATAAAAATTTCACATTGAGATAATAAATTATCGCTTTTTTGTTATGAATGAAAATATCCTGAATCCGTATAAAAAAATGCTTTAAAAAGTGCAACCTCTTGCGCTATAAT